>DATDRM010000137.1:0-17648 GCA_035291705.1 Anaerolineales bacterium | reverse complement strand
TAGCTCTACCGCCCAAAGCGGTCTTTTTCGGAGTGGAGAATCCAGACGACCGGGCCACCCAATTGAGCGCCAACCTGCTGGTGCAGCCTCTGGCTGACCTCTTTGCGGCTGATAGACCCCACAGCGGTTGGGAAATCCAGTCAATCCGGGGGGAGGGTGCGACCAAGGCTGCCCTAAGCGAGTGCATCATGGCTCACGACTCACCGGCCTTGATCTTTTCCGCCAGTCACGGCATGGGGTTTCCAAACGCTGATCCACGCCAGCTGCCCCATCAGGGCGCGTTACTCTGCCAGGACTGGCCTGGCCCAACTGCGTGGAGCGGGCCTATTCCCGAAGAACACTATTATTCGGCAGATGATATTGCCTCCGATGCTCATCTGCTTGGGAAGCTGTCCTTCCATTTCGCCTGTTATGGAGCCGGCACACCCCAGATGGATGATTTTACGCACCAATACTTTCGCGAGCCTGCGCTCATCGCTCCGCATGCCTTCTTGGCACACTTGCCTCAGCGGCTGTTAAGCCACCCCAAGGGGGGGATGCTGGCAGTTGTGGGGCATGTAGAACGCGCCTGGGGTTTCTCCTTCAATTGGAGAGAGGCAGGAAGCCAATTGGCGGTTTTCGAAAGCACGCTGAAAAGGTTGATGGCGGGCCAGCCGGTTGGTTTGGCGATGGAATATTTCAATGAACGCTATGCAGAGCTATCCACTATGCTGACCGAAGAGCTGCAAGGCGCCCAATTTGGGAAACAGATCAATGTGTATGAGCTGGCCAGCGCGTGGACGGCAAATAACGACGCGCGCAGCTACGTGGTCATCGGCGATCCAGCCGTCCGCCTGCGGGTAACGGCACAGATCAATGTTCCGGGCGAGACCACTGCTGAGGCCGCTTTAATGCCATGATTCTCTTCCATTATATCTGACGTAATTCATCGTTTTTGGTATAATAAATCGTATGCCCACCCCCTCCTTCCTCGATTTCGATCTGCAGATCAATCGACTTGGTAAAAAATTTCAAGCCCAGGTTTTGGAATCCCCTGCCGGGCAGGCCAGCTCAGAGTTTACCTTACCGCTCTCAAACCTGGAGTTGGAAAATTTTTTCCTGCGGGTGGGCCGTCCACGTAAGGGAGTACGTCGCATTGACTCTCCCGAGATGGACACAATCAAAAAGGTAGGCGGTCGCCTGTTTGACGCAGTCTTCTGCGAGGATATCCTGGCATTGCTCAGCTCCAGCCTCGTGATCGCCCAATCCCAGGGAAAAGGTCTGCGGATACGCTTACGTCAGACTTCAGCTGAATCTGGCGACCTGCCCTGGGAATATTTATACGACGCTCGCCAAAACCGCTTCCTGGCGCTCGCCTTACAAACGCCAATCATTCGCTATTTGGATGTCCCGCAGGCCAGCCAGGCTTTAACAGTCGATTTACCCCTCAAAGTGCTCGTGATGGTTTCCAGTCCCAGTGACTATCCACCATTAGATGTTGAAACTGAGTATTCCCGTTTGAGCAATGCGCTGCAGCCATTAGCCCAAAAAGGCCTGGTTAACCTGGAACGCATCGATAATGCTACTTTTGAAGCGCTTCAGCGGCAGCTCCGCACCGGTAAACACCATATCTTCCAATTCATCGGTCACGGCGGATTCAACCCCGGTTCTCAAGAAGGTGTCCTGATCCTCGAAAATGAAAACAACCTGGGGAAAATCGTAAGCGGCCAGGAATTAGGTTGGCTGTTGCACAACTATCCTTCTTTGCGCCTGGTGGTGCTCAACGCCTGCGAAGGAGCCCGTTCCGGCCGGCAAGATCCCTTCGCTGGGGTAGCCCAGAGCCTGGTACAGCAGGGCATTCCGGCAGTGATCGCCATGCAATTCGAGATTACCGACCAGGCTGCACTGATCTTTTCGCAAAATTTCTACACCGCGATTACGGAAGGGAACCCGGTTGACACAGCCCTGTCTGAAGCCAGGATGTCTATCTTTACTTCCGGGAATGATATCGAATGGGGCACACCTGTGCTCTTCACCCGCTCCTCCGATGGGCGCCTGTTCGACATCCAGTTAAGCCATCCCCTCCCCCAGCCTGTGGAACCCCCCTTCGCTTCCAGGTCTCCCGAACAACCCCCTGCTGCACCTCCGCCGGTCATCGAAATGCCTCCCTCCGCTTTCAGGTTGCCCGAACAACCCCCTGCTGCACCCCCTCCGGTCATTGAAATACCTCCCTCCGCTTCCAGATGGCCCAAACAATCCCCTGCTGCACCCCCTCCAGTCATTGAAATACCTCCCTCCGCTTTCAGGTCGCCCGAACAACCCCCCGCTGCACCCCCTCCAGTCATTGAAATACCTATCTCCGCTTCCAGATGGCCCGAACAATCCCCTGCTGCACCCCCTCCAGTCACCGCAGTGCCCGCCTCCGGTGCTCCTCCGAAGAGTTTCATCAAGCGCGTTCCGCTATGGACCTGGGTCCTGGCAAGCCTGTTCCTCTTAGGGACAATTGCCGTGGGGACAATTGCCATTGGTATCTACCTTCCACGCATCGTCTTGAACTTCTCGGCGCCGGCTACCATCACCCCGAGCCGCGCAGACGCGCTTTCCGAAACCGTCACCAATCCATCCCTGCTGAACCCTACACAAGTCCAAACCAGCGCGCCGAGCGACATACCCCGGCCGAGCCCTACGCAAACCCAAATCAGCATGGAGAGCGACATATCCCAGCCGACTGACGCCCCGACTCTCTATATTCCACCCTCGCCTATTGCCACCAACCCACCTCTCGGACCGGCCATTTTGGTCCTTGATCAAGGTTACTACTGCCGCGGTGGGGCAGATGAGACCTATCCAGAGCTGTGGACGTTCCATGCCGGGGCGGAGTTGGAGATCCAGGGGCAATCCGGCACGGGATGGTACCTGATCCGTTTCCATGATCCTGGCACCCGCAAGTGCCAGTGCTGGATCGGGGGTGGCACAGTGAGCGGTGACGCCTCGCAAATCCCTTACTCAGACTGGACAGGAGAAGGATATGAGTGCCCGTAAGAGTGAGCGGTCAACGGCCAACCAGACCCTATGGGACCCTGGATATATTGGTAAACGTCTGGGAATGGAATGCTGACTGGTATTCAGCAAACTCTTACCCCACATTGGAGCCAGAATCCAGTAACCAAACCGGGCCTGAGTCTGGCTCGGAGCGAGTCATCCGGGGAGGCTCTTGGGCAGATGCTCGTTATCAACTTCGCCTCACCGAGCGATTCCAGTTCAATCCATTAGGTTCTGACAACGCTCTGGGCTTCCGCTGTGCCCGAACACCATAAGGTATAATCCAAACCACAACCGGTCAACTTATGGCAAGACCGCCCGCCTGCAGGGCTGATTGATTGGGTATAATCTGGCATGAAGATAGACAAGCGAGTGGTTTGCCATGCCAACCAACCTCCCTCCCGACTATTTCGCAATCGAGAAGCGCTTCCGCACGGCCGAGACGCTCGAAGAAAAGATCGAGACACTCCAGGAAATGATCAGCGTTGTGCCCAAGCACAAGGGCACAGATCACCTGCGGGCCGACCTGCGGCGGCGCTTGGCCAGGCTGAAGGAAGAATCGCTAAGCCCCAAGGGAGGAGGCAAACACGACTCCGCTTTCCGGGTCCCCAAGGCCGGCGCTGGGCAGGTCGTCGTGGTCGGACCAGGTCAGGTCGGTAAATCGACCCTGGTGGCAACCCTGACCAGCTCAGAAATGGAGAATAGCGCAGCACCTCAAAGGACCTGGGAGCCGGTGCCCGGCATGCTGTCGTTTGAAAACATCCACTGGCAGCTGGTGGACACCCCTCCTCTCAGCCGGGATTTTATCGAGCCGCAGCTGATGGAATTGATCCGGCGGGCAGACCTGGTCGTGTTGGTGGTCGATTTACACCAGGATCCCATCGCACAGCTCAAGGATACAATCGCATTACTGGAGGAATATCGCATCGCCCCCCAAGATCGCCAGGACCGCTATCTGCAGGGGCAACCGATGACTTTCTTGCCATTCCTGGTATTGGTCAACAAGTGCGACGATCAGCCAGCTGAAGAGCTCTATCAAATCTTCTGCGAACTTCTCGAGGAAAAGTGGCCTTGCATCCCTGTCTCCGCCCACACCGGACAAAACCTGGAACGTCTCAAACGGGAGATGGTAGAGAAAATGGATCTGATCCGGGTCTACACCAAAGCGCCGGGAAAGGAGCCCGATTTCACCAGGCCATTTGCAATGAAGAAGGGCAGCAACGTGGAAGACCTGGCCGGTAGAATCCATAAGGATTTCCTGGAGAAGATGAAATCAGCCCGGGTATGGGGGAAAGCCGTGTATGACCGGCAGCTGGTGCAGCGGGATTACGTGCTCCAGGATGGCGATATCGTAGAGATTCACATTTAACATATGCTATCATTACAGCAATATCGATGTAATAAAACCCGATCTGGATTGAGATCAATGCAAATAACTCAAATACAACTGACAGAAGAACAGGCCAGCGCCCTGAAACAGCTGGCTGCAAAAGAAGGGGAGCCTGTAGCAGAGCTGATCCGCACCAGTGTCGATGCTCTTTTACGCTCAACCGGTTTCGTTAGCCGTAAAGAGTTGCGCAGGAGAGCGATCACCGCCGAAGGAAAATTACGCGAAGGTCCCGAAGATCTTTCGACCGATCACGAGCGATATCTGCGGGAAGGTGTTGGATCCTGAGCGTGTTCATCGATACATCGAACATCATTGTTGTGCTGAATTATGGTTAATAAAGTAGGACTTACGCAGTTGGAATGAGGATGGGGGGTGTTTGGGCGGGCGTTGCCCGCCCAAACACCCCCCCAATCCCCACATCTGCGTAACTCCTATAAAGCCAAACCTTAGGAGGAAGATCGAATATGACCTCACCACTCACCCAGGACGATAAGATCAAACAGGGGGCGGAGGATTCCGGTCGCTACTTCCGCTATATGGCCGAATTCGTCGGCTTCACCCAGGTAGACGCGGATGCCATCCACGAGAGCCGCTTCATCATCGAAAAGTATATCCCGGAGATCGTTTCCAAATTCTATACGCAACTCTTGCGCTACCCACCAACCCGCAAACACTTCCTGAGAAAGGATGGCACCCTCGATCAGGAATACTTGCAGTTAAGGATGCACCATCTGGCTAATTTCTGGCGGCGCACCGCCTATGGGGTCTACGACGATAACTACGCGCGCTACATCGATTACGTCGGCCGTGCTCACACTTCTCGCGGAGCCGATCCCACCATCTACATCCCGGAGCGCTATGTCATCGGCCAGGTTGGGTTCATGACGCATGCCATCAGCGAGGCAATCACCAAAGAGCTACGCGACATTGACCCAGATTGGGAAGTTCGCGCCTTAAATGCCTGGAACTTACTCATGATGGTCATCCTGGAGATGCTCTCACGCGCATACGGCCACGAGCGTGAGGCTGAAACCTACGCTTCACGCGGCTCCATCGACCAGGAAGCGGTATTACAACTTGCCGTCGAATCTTACGAGCTCGGGCTGGGCATGCGCACGATGCAAGAAGCCAGAGATGTGGTTGTCGCGCAAACCGCTGATATCCCGGATGGTGAGCGAAAGATCGTCCAGGTTGACGACCTCTCTATCGGCGTTTTCCATCATCAAGGCAAGTGGTATGCCGTGCGCAATAGCTGTCTGCACCGTGGCGGACCGGTGGCGACAGGCAGCCTGCGGGGGGATACCCTGACCTGCCCCTGGCATGGTTTCCAGTACAACCTCACCAATGGTGAATTGCTCACCGATCCCAAGGCAAAGCTGGAGATGTATCCTGTAGAGCTGCGCGAAGGCGAAATTCACCTGCAAATTCCTGTGTTGAGGCGGGATTTCATAGAAATTTCAATCCTTGAAGAGCAGGAAGCTCGGCCAGAGGTGCAGAAGCTGAAAGAAAATGAGTTCCGAGCCAGCGAGCTCAAGCCGGGTCAGGCCAAATTGCTCTTCCTAAAGGGTGAACCCGTGGCCGTCTACAACGTGGATGGCGAGTTTTACGCCACGCAAGATGCCTGCACTCACGCCGGAGGTCCTTTGAGCGAAGGCGAGCTAGAAGGCAAACTGATCGTCTGTCCCTGGCATTCCTCCTGTTTTGATGTCACCAACGGCCAGGTGATGTGCGGCCCGGCGGACGAACCAGTAAAGACTTTCCGTGTGATCCTGGAAGGCGAGACCGGTCGCGTGGAGTAAGGATAATTAATAACAATACTCGCTGACTTTTTCCCCTTCCCCATTCAGCAAATACACACAATCGCCGCCGTTGTTCCAGACGGCGGTTTCGTTCCTGCACCAATATAAATCCCCTTGGGTGTTGGTTCCACAACCCGTGCGTACCCTGACGCTCGCACCCACGCCAAGGGAGAAATCTGGAAACGTGAAGCTCCAGCCATACGAATCCTTCAACATCCAACCCGCCATATTAACAGATTCGGCTCCCTGGTTGGTAAAACAAGCATACTCCTCGTTCTTATTGTTATTATCATCTCCCGGGGCGTTGAATTGCGAACAAGCGGGATCCACCACCACCTGAATAGCTGTCACACTGCCAATTGGCATAATGGTTGCCGCTGGTTGCGCCCACAGTCCCAGCCCTGACACTTGTGCTTCCCCCTGGATTTGTTCAAGCAAAACCTGGCATTTTACATCTGGTTGGTAAGCCTTTGCCCTGGCATAACCCGAACGCACCAGCTCTGCATTTACAAAAGTACCATCCGATAAATAGACGTAACGCAGCAAGCGATCAAACCGGTCGGTTTCCGAGACATCCCGCCCTAATGTCACAACTTGATCCGACACGAGTTCGCTGTTCTTGGCTTTCGCTTCCGCTCCCCCAGGGTCACCAGGTTCAGGCGTATCGATCCCGATATAGCGCACGGCAAAGGCCTGGCTATCGATGGTCACTTCAATCGTATCGCCATCGACGACTTCCGTCACCAGGCCAATTTCGAAGTCCCTCCCCGGTGGAGCGCAAGCGGCTTCCGGGGTATCAAGCGATAAGATAATCTCTGTAGGGATTTCTGTCACCATTTGTGTGGGAACGGGCGTATCTATCACTGTCGGCAATGCGTTGATCAACTCGGCGACCAGAGCTGTGACAGTTCCCTGCACGGCGAGTTGGACATCTACGCTTGGGATGGCTGGGGTAGTCGAGCAAGCGTTCGCTAATAGTATAACAATGGTAAGGAGAGGTAAAAATGCTCTCATCGGAGCCTGATCTTCATTACTTTGCAATTAAGACCCTAAGAGCGCCTACCACAACATTCTAATTGCCCTCTTTTAGTTTTTCATCCTTAAACTCTCGTGCCAACCGCCGCACCACGGCCGCGCTCTCACACTTCAAAGCCTTCTCCGCGACTCGCCTGACGCTCGCCATATCGATCTGCCTCAGGACCGCCTTCACCTGCGGGATCTCGGCTGGATTCATGCTCAATTCGTCCACGCCCAGGCCGATCAAGACCGGCACTGCCAGCGGGTCGCCGGCCACTTCGCCGCACACCCCGGCCCATTTGCCGTGTTGGTGAGCGGCTTCGACCACCTGCTGGATCAGGCGCAGGACAGCCGGATGCAGGGCATCCGCAAAGATCCCCAGATCAGGGTTACCGCGCTCGGCGGCCAGTGTATACTGGGACAGGTCATTGGTGCCAACGCTGAAAAAATCCACCAGCGGCGCCAGCGTTGAGCTGAGCAATGCCGCGGATGGCACCTCGACCATGATCCCCATCTCAACCGGCCAGCAATGGCGGATCTTTTCTTTCTCAAGCTCCTGGTGAACCTGCTCCAGGAGTCCCCCGGCTTGCAGGATCTCATCCTGCGCCGCAACCATCGGGAACATCACCCGCACCGGGGAATCTGCGCCAGCGCGCAGGATCGCTCGCAGCTGGGTGAGAAATAACCCCGGATTTCGTAAAGACAGGCGCAGACCGCGCACGCCCAGGTAGGGATTGGCCTCCGGTGGTCGGTCGAGATATGGCAGCTCTTTATCACCACCCACATCCAATGTTCGCACGATCACCGGCCGCTCACCCATCACTTGCCCAATCACACGCAGGGTCGCTAATTGTTCATCTTCACTGGGTGGAGTGCGGCGATCCAGGTATAGGAATTCTGTGCGCAATACACCAATCCCCTCCGCCCCATTATCCACTGCAGCTTGCGCTGCAGCTAGGCTTCCAACGTTAGCCGCTACCTCGACCCGGCGTCCATCCCGCGTGCAGGCTGGTTCGTGGCTGCTCTGCAATAACCTTGCCCGTCGTTCCAACCATTCCAGGCGCTTCTCGGCCAGCTGCTGTTGGACTTTTGGCGCTGGCTCCACCCATAGCTCACCACTGAAGCCATCCAAGGCGACCAGGGTATCGTCCTTAACCTCCAGAGGGCTCAGATCGATCCCACTCACGGCGGGGATTCCCAGGGCACGCGCCAGGATGGCGCTGTGCGCAGTCGACCCACCCCTAACGGTGACTAATCCCAGGACACGGCGCAAGTCGAGTTGGGCGATTTCCGTAGGGATCAGTTCCTCGGCGAACAGGATGGCTGGTGAGGTGAACTCAATCTGAGCATCACTGGTCACTTCAAGCCGAAGCCGTGAGCCTTGTCCTGAGCGCAGCGAAGGAGCAGGCGAAGTGGTCTGCAAACCGATCTCCCTTAACACCTGCTTACCTACATCGATCACATCTACATTGCGCGCCTGCTGATATGGATCGGCCAGGTTGCGGTATGCCACAGCAACTTCATTAATACTTGCCTGCCAGGCGTAGGCAGCATTCTCGCCTTGGATAAAGATCCGCTCCCGGACCTTGTCAAGCAGCAGCGGGTCCTGCAAGATCAGTACATGCGCGTCGAAGATCGCGGCTTGGGCTTCACCCAACTGTGCGCTTAATCTTATGCGGCGTCTTTGTATTGCCAACCGGGTGTTCTCCAAAGCGAGTTGCAGGCATTCCCATTCCTCTTCTGGGTGTTCGCTATGGTCCTCGGGGATGGATAGAAGGACTGGCTGGTAGTGGTAGGCCTGCCCCAGGACGATCCCCTCCGAAACCGGAATCCCTTGGATCGCTTCTCCTGATAAAGGTTTTGTTACCTGAAAAGCTGTGGGTGCCGCGAGCTGGGCTATTTCCTGGATTGCGCCAGCCCCGAAATTATCCAGAACTAATCGACGCAAAGCTTCCAGCGCTAGTGCGGCCTCGCGTCCATTAGCGGTGATGGTGATGCGATCGCCACGCGAAACGCCCAACATCGCCAGGGCGTTCAGACTTTTGGCTGAAACTGGTCCTTTGCCAGAAGATGCGTTCGTGACCTGGATATCCGCCTGATAGGCTGCCGCTACCTGGACGAAGCGAGCCGCCGGCCGGGCGTGCAATCCGTGCAGATTCTGAAGCACCAGAGTCATCGCCCGTGTCTCCCCCTGGATCGGTAATTTCCGAGCATCTGCTTCGATCCTCGTACCAGGCTGACTCTCGTCGAGATGTTCAACCTTGGGAGCCATCGCGCGCTGCGCTTCCCAGCAGACAGTCTCGAGGTCGCTTCCCAGGCCCGCTTGTACACCTGCGGCGATAGCCCCCTCCACCAGCGGGGCTGCACAGCAGGCGATGTGGGTTTGCATCTCCTGTGGTAATAACTCCACCGCCATTTCAGCACTCAGCACCGCGCTGCCCAGGTCCATCAGCACCAGCACGCCATCCGGCGAGTAAATAGACTGGATCACAGAAGCGATCTCACTCGCGTCGGTGCCGAATTCCTGGCGGTCGGGACCGGCACCAGCAGCGATCGCCACCCGCAGATCTTGAGAAGCCATTTGTTTGACCAGGTTCATCAGCGCCTCAGCCAGCGCCCGGCTGTGGGATACGAGGACAAGACTTACCATCTTGCTCCTTATGGATCAATCCTTAACCCATACCTCAGCCGCCGTCTTGAGCAACAAGTAAGAAGACGTCGCGCCGGGGTCCTGATGACCGGCGCTGCGTTCACCCAGATAGCTGGCGCGGCCTTTGCGTGCCACCATCGGAATCGTGGCTTCCATCCCTATTTTCGCCGCCTGTGCGGAATCCTTCAACGCCTGGGCGAGCGTTTCATTTGCTAAGCTGGCCTGCCTGAGCGCGTTTACGGCTGGAGATAACGCGTCTACCATCGTCTTGTCACCGGGTTCGGCCTTCCCACGCGCAATGACTCCATCCACCGCCGCACCCAGCGCGGCGGTCCACTCATCCAGATTCATTTCCATCTTACCGACGGTTTTCATCCCCGCCTGGAGAAAAAAAGTGCCATACAGCGGCCCACCTGCACCCCCGACAGTGGAAACCAGGGTCATCCCGACCGTTTTCAAAATCGTGCCGATATCCTGATCAGCGATCCCGGGCACCTTATCCATCACGGCTCGGAAGCCGCGATCCATATTGGCGCCGTGGTCAGCATCCCCGATCGCCGCGTCGAGTTCGACCAGGTAAGCACAGTTCTCGGCCAGCACTGCTGCGCAGGTTTTAATCCACACCAGCACCTCATCTCTGGAAATTGCCATTACATCCCCCAACGCATTCCAGGTGTGTGCACCGGTGCGTCCCACAACCTTTTCAGGTCTTCGTCCAGCTTAAGCAATGTGATCGAAACGCCCGCCATCTCCAGGCTGGTAATATAGGAGCCGATCAGATTGCGGATAACCTTCAGACCGTGTTTAATAGCAATTTGATGGGCCTGCCGGTAAGCGATATATAGTTCGATCAGAGGTGTACCCCCCATACTGTTGACAAACAGCAGGATTTCGTCGCCGGATTTATAAGGCAAGTCGCGGATCACCGGCTCGATCAACATTTCCACGATTTCGTCGGCGGGTTTCAATTCCATGCGCCTCCGGCCTGGTTCACCGTGGATACCGATGCCGATCTCCATCTCGTCTTCGGGGAGATCAAAAGTGGGTTTCCCGGCGTGCGGCACCGTGCAGGAGGTCAACGCCATGCCCATGCTCCGCCCGAAATGATTGACCCTGCGGCAGATATCTGCCACCTCGCTCAATAAGTGACCTTCTTCTGCGGCCGCGCCGCAGATTTTCTCAGCCAGTACCGTGCTGCCCACGCCACGCCGCCCGGCAGTGTACAGGCTGTTTTGTACAGCGACGTCGTCATCGATCACCACACTCTCGACCTGGATGCCTTCCATGCGCGCCAGTTCGGCCGCCATCTCGAAATTCATCACGTCGCCCGTATAGTTTTTGACAATGTACAGAACTCCTTTACCGCCATCCACGGCTTTTGTAGCAGCTAGCATCTGGGCAGGCGTGGGTGAGGTGAACACCGCCCCCGGACAAGCAGCATCTAACATCCCATACCCTACAAACCCACCATGCATCGGCTCATGCCCCGATCCGCCCCCGGATACAAGGGCTACCTTATTCTTGACCGGAGCCTGTATGCGGGCGATATAGTTCGGGTCGAAATGGACTTTGACGAGAACAGAATGTGCTAAAGCAACGCCTTCCAGCTCCTCTCGAACGACATCCTCAGGGTGGTTGATTAATTTCTTCATCATTTCCCTCCGAAACCGGGATCTGGCACAAGATTAGTGTAGATTGATCCCCCGGAAAAGTCAATAGAAAATCCTCTCAGACCAAATATTCCCTTTGCATTTTTCAACAAATTGGTGTATATTAGGGCAAATACTCCAATAACCTCAAGGTTTAAGAAAAGAATAAATGGCAGATTATACCGAGCTCGAAATTGGCCTCTTCCTACGCGAAGGGGACGATTATACAGTCGAGCTGCGTTTCAATGATCCCCACGACCAGGCCAGCCATTCTCCGGTACGTGGGGTAACGCAGTTTAACTTTGCTGAGTTACGCGCCAAGCGGTTGAATCCGGAAGTCTATGGCAAAGGTTTGAGCGATAGCCTGTTCGCTGACGCGAACATTCGTAGTTATTATGATCAAGTCTCTGCTGTCGCACAGACAGTCAACAGACCGCTTCGCTTGCGTTTAAATATCGATGTTGACGCACCTGGGCTTCACGATCTGCGTTGGGAGACGCTCCGCGATCCCAGAACTGGCTACTGGCTTCTGACTAATGAGAACCTGCTCTTCTCCCGTTTCTTGACCAGCACGAACTGGGATCGAGTGCAACTCCGCCCCAAAGGCGACCTGCGGGCTTTAGTGGTGATCGCTAACCCACAGGATCTGGCTCAAGGGAAATATCAGGTTGACAACCAGACTCTGGCGCCTGTTGATGTGAAAGGTGAGCTGGAGCGTGCTCAGCAAGGGCTGGGCACGATCTTACAGGATTCGTTGATCAGCGATCCCAGCAAGCCAGGGCAAGCCAGCTTGAATAACCTGACGAGCCGCTTGCGAGAGGGCTATGACATCCTCTATCTTGTCTGTCACGGTGCCCTCTTGACCAAGGATCCAGCCGGGCCGTATTTATGGTTGGAAGAAGACGATGGCACCGCAGCCGTTATCCCTGGAATAGCTCTTGTCGAGCGGATAAAAGACTTATCCACCGAGCTGAGGCCTCGCTTGGTGGTGCTCGCCTCCTGCCAGAGCGCCGGGCAGGGTGGATTGGCTAGGGCCAGTGACGCGCAAGGCGCGCTGGCAGCGTTAGGTCCAAGACTGGCGCAAGTGGGTATACCGGCTGTCCTTGCCATGCAGGGCGATATCACCATGGAAACCGTCGCCCACTTTATGCCAGTTTTTTTCCAGGAATTGGCCCGAGATGGTCAGATCGACCGGGCGATGGCAGTCGCTCGCGGTGGAGTGCGCGATCGCCCTGATAGCTGGATACCAGTCCTTTTCCTGCGCCTGCGCGGTGGGCGAATCTGGTATGTGCCTGGCTTCGGTGAGGAGCGCGGTGGGTTTGAGAAATGGCCAGCCTTAATTCGCAGCATTACCCGCAGCCAATCCACCCCGATCCTTGGACCTGGTCTTTATGAGACATTATTAGGCTCACAACGCGAAATATCACAGCATTGGGCTGACGCATATCACTATCCAATGGAAATTCACGACCGCGAGTCGCTTCCACAAGTAGCCCAATTCTTAACAGTCAACCAATACCAGCGTGCCCCATATGATGAACTGGGGGAATACCTGAAGGGGATGATCCGCACGAAGTACAACGAGGATCTGCCCTCTGATTTGCATAATGATTCAGCTCCATTAGATGAATTAATCGAGATCGTTGGGACCAAACGCCGGGAAGGCAACCCGGCCGACCCGTATAGAATGTTGGCTCAATTACCCTTACCGGTCTATATCACCACAAATGCAGATAACTTAATGGCATCAGCCCTTAAAAATATGGGCAAGGACCCGCAAGTTGTGCTTTGTCCCTGGAACGATTACGTCGAGCAAATTGAATCGGTCTACGACCGGGAACCAGACTACCAACCGACGCCGCAGCGCCCGTTGGTATATCACCTCTTCGGCCGGTTGGATGAACCCGATTCAATCGTGCTGACCGAAGACGATTTTTTTGACTTCTTGATTGGAGTGACACGCAACAGAGACTTGATCCCCAGCCCGGTACGGCGTTCCCTGGCAGACACAGCTCTTTTGTTCCTGGGCTTCCAGATGGATGATTGGCAATTTCGGGTGCTCTTTCGAAGTATCTTATCTCAGCAAGGCGGTGAAAGACGGGCACGCTACCCACATATCGCGGTTCAAATAGAACCGGACGAAAGCCGGATCCCGGAGCCGGAGCGTGCGCGCCGTTATCTGGAGACTTACTTTTTCCAGGGAGCAAACATCAGCTTGTATTGGGGTGGTGTGGAGGACTTCATCCGCGAACTACTGACCCGATGGAACCAACTTAATCGCTGATTGGGACTTCTCCAATAACTCCCACATCGCATTATTCGATCTTACATATGTCCTCATCAAACACCCACCCAAATCCATACGTCGGCCCGCGAGCTTTCGACACAGGTGAAAAGCTTTATGGGCGTGATCGAGAAGCGCGCGAATTGCTAGACCACCTGATCGCTGAACGGGTGGTGGTAGTTTATTCGCCTTCCGGAGCAGGAAAGACCTCCCTCATTCGGGCAGGGTTAATCCCTGGCTTACGTCAGGAAGGTTTTCAAGTTTTACCCGTGGCACGCGTAAGCATAGAATTGCCTTACACCGTCGAGACGAACTCTCAGGATCAACCTGCCGATAATTCACAAAAGATATCAGGCGTTGGACAAGAAAACAATAAAATCAATCGATATGTCTATAGCACCCTGATTTCACTGGAAGAAAATCTGCCTGAAGATAAGCAAACCCCTGTGGACCGGCTCGCTGGGATGACATTGGGAGAATACCTGGCTCAACGCCCACAAGAGAGGGATACAACCGACCAGGAAGGTGGACTGCAATCACAAGTGCTGGTCTTCGATCAGTTCGAAGAAATCCTGACCATCGACCCGACAGACCATGAATGCAAGGCAGAGTTCTTCGATCAGGTTGGTTCTGCTCTCCGCGATCGCCATCGGTGGGCCCTGTTCGCCATCCGTGAAGACTTTGTTGCTGCCCTCGATCCTTACCTCAAGCCCATTCCCACCCGGCTGAGTAACCGCTTTCGCCTGGATTTACTGGGGGTGGAAGCTGCTCGGCAAGCCATTCAAAGCCCCGCACGCCTAGGTGGAGTGGATTTTACCGACCAGGCCGCCCGAAAACTGATCGATGACTTGCGCCGAATTCAAGTGCAGCAGCCGGACGGATCCATGCAGGAAGTGCCTGGATTGTATGTTGAACCTGTGCAGCTCCAGGTGGTTTGTTACCGTTTATGGCAAAATCTGTCGCCCACCGACAAGCAGATCGCCGAAAGTGACGTAGAGAAAGTCGGGGATGTCAACCAATCGCTAAGCGACTATTACTCCGAACGGGTCGCAGTCATCGCCGGTCAAACCGGGACGCGCGAACGTGCCATTCGTGATTGGTTCCAATACAAGCTGATCACTGAACATGGCATCCGTGGTCAAGTTTTAATGGGGCGCGAACAAAGCGATGGCCTCGATAACCGGGTTATTCGCCTGCTCGAAGATGCCCACTTGATCAGGGCCGAGAAACGGCGTGGCGCCACCTGGTTTGAGCTGGCGCACGACCGTCTGATCATGCCGGTCCAGACTAATAATGAAGCCTGGTTTCAGGCCAACTTAAGCTTGCTTCAACGCCAGGCTTCTCTTTGGCAGAAAGATAATCGACCCGAACACCTCTTGTTGCGCGAGGAGGCGTTGCAAGAAGCTGAGGAATGGTCGGCGGGTCACCCGGATGAATTAACTGCCACCGAGCGGGACTTCTTACAGGTTTGCCTGGAGGTGCGCCAGCATGAACAGGAAAAGCGTGAGCGCCAAGAACAAGCCATCAAGCTCCAGGAGCAGGCTCGCTCAGCGAGACGATTACGGATCCTATTAGTGATGGCTGTCATCGCGGCCGTCGCCGCAGTTTTCTTTGCCACAGCCGCTGCAAGGACATCCCGCCAGAATGCAGTATTGGCCGATCTAAACGCGACAAATGCCGCTATCGCTCAGGCGAACAGCACCGAAGCCATCGCCCAACGCGCCACTGCTCAGGTCAACGCCAATATCGCTCAGGCTGCCAGTACGCAAGCGAATAATGAGCGGGCTACAGCCGATTTTGCCCGCGCCACTGCTCAGGCCGCCAGCACCGAGGCCATTGCTCAACGTGCGACCGCGGAATATAACGCCGGAGTCGCTCAAGTCAACGCTGAAGAAGCCGATTTTCAAGCCAGCCTGGCGAGTTCCCGCCAATTGGCTGCCCAGGGTTCGGGATACATTAACAGTCAGCCCGATTTATCATCGCTTTTAGCCGTTGAGGCTTACCGCTCAGCGAATACCTGGGAAGCTAAAAGCATTTTGCTGTTGAGTTTAGAAAGAGGACTTTCAGAGACTGTCCAACCTTATGGAAAGCCGATTCCTGACCAGGAGAAGGACCTCTTCAGCGTAGCGATGAGCCCGGATGGGCAACATCTGGCATGGGGCACTTCAGACGGTAAAGTGGTCCTCTGGAATTACCAAACCGGCGATGTTGTCTGGAACCGGCAAGAGCATGGTGCGAATAAAGTCGTTGCTCTGGATTTTAGTCCGGATGGAAAGACTCTCGCTTCTGGAGCTCTGGATGGTCAGATCATCGTTTGGAACCTCAACAACGAAGATATTGTCAAAATCCAAAATCGAAACAACGTAAATACCTTGGCATATAGCCCGGGGGGCGCGCGTCTGGCTGCCGGCATTGGGGAGCAAATTGTCCTTTGGGATGCCACCACACTCGAACCCACCCGCCCTCCCCTAGAAAATTTAGCCCGGGCATGGACCTTGGCCTGGTCGCCGGATGGCAGCCATTTAGCGGTGGGCAGCGATACAGACGGTACCATCAGCGTATGGGAACCAGATAACCTAGACAAGGATATTCCTGATCTTCGATTAAACCATGGCGATATGGTATTGAGCGTGGACTGGTCACCCGAAGGCAATTTAATGGCTTCCGCTGGACAGGACGGTAAGATCCACATTTGGGATATGGACCGCGGCCGCGAGGTTGGTGAGCCTCTTCCAGGTCCTTTACTCTCTTGGGTGCATAGTGTTTCGTTTAGCACCGATGGAAGATACCTCGCTTCAGGATCGGCCGACGGAGCAGTGGTTATCTGGGACGTTTCAAACTTGCGACAAATTGCCTCGATCGATGACCATAATGATGTCGTTCAAAGCCTGGAATTCAGTCCTATCCTCGGAGAGCTGGTCTTGGCTTCGGTTGGTATCGATAATGTGGTAGGTTTAGATACCATTATCGCTCAACAACCACTTAGCCAACCCGTCTTGAGCGGTGAAGGAGCGGTAATCGCCCTCGGTTCCGGGGAGGATGGCACCATTTTTGTTGCCAGACTAACAAACTCCGGCGTTAGCCTTACCCAGATTAAGGACAGCTCCGAGTCAATTAGGTACACCTTCTCTGGGAATGTTTCTAACGCCACGTTTAGTGCTGATAGCAAGCGACTCGCCCTGGGTTTTCGAGATGGAAAAGTCCAATTCCTCGATGTCGATACCGGAACCCAGATCACCCTCTTCCAAGCTTCTCAAAATGTAAGTCCGGTTTTCAGTCTGGCGATCCATCCAGATGGGCGTATTCTGGCTACCAGCCATTGCACCAGCCAATTATTCATTGGTGATGAAAACAAAGAATTTTGTTCCAACAATGAAATCTATCTTTGGAATCTGGACGATGGGAAGCGCCTGTCAACGATTCTCACTAACCACACAAACCTGATTCGAGCCTTAGCTTTCGACCCATCTGGGAGCTTATTGGCCTCTGGCAGTGATGACCAGACAATCATGCTTTGGGATTGGGAGAGTGGGACGCAAGAAGGTCTGCCCTTAGCCAGGCATAAGGCTGGCATCACTAGCCTTTTATTTAGCTCGGACGGTAGCATACTCGCCTCCGGTTCAGATGATAGAGACTTGATCTTGTGGGATATATTGAACAATCGCCAACAAATCGGCGAGGCGCTGGCAGGTTCCACCGGTAGTGTGCTCAGCTTATTCTTCAGCCAGGATAATAAATCCTTGTTTTCGGGTACCCCATCTGGGTCAATCTTAAGTTGGGATGTCAATCCTGATAGTTGGGCGGAGCGGGTATGTGAACTTGCTGGCCGTAATTTAAC
>DATDRM010000136.1:0-8072 GCA_035291705.1 Anaerolineales bacterium | reverse complement strand
AGAGGCGCTGCTCTTTCAGGACGCGTTTGTAGAGTCCAGGGTTGGTGATCTGCCGCCCGGCGTTGAAAACCAGTAAAGCCAGCACTGCCGTGATCACAAACAGCACGGCGAAGACGAAGGCCAGAAATTTGGCCAGGCAGCCGGCGATGGAGGTAAGCGCATTTCTCATCGATTAACTGGCCGACCCTCCCGCGGGTCTCGGTTGAATGGGATCTCGATAAAATGATCGACTGCGGGAGGGTCGGTTGTTAGTACCAGTATAGAGTTGTTTAATAAAAAGTCAAACGACTGTAAGGATTTTGTAAGCCAGCCTCTACGCTTCCCCGCCTTTCATCCGCAGCAGGTCGGCCACCTGGGTATGTCCATATTCCAGCGCCAACCCCAAAGGCGACTTGCCATCCGCCTTCCTGGGATTGACCTGCGCCCCGGCTTCGAGCAGCAGCTCGGCCATCTCGAGCTGCCCGTTTTGAGCTGCCTCGTGCAGGGGGGTGAAGTCGTCGGCCTGCTTGGCGTTCACGTCTGCGCCGGCCGCGACCAGCCGGCGGGCGATCTCCAGGTGGCGGTGGGCCACGGCCGAGTGCAAGGGCATCACCCCCTGCGCATTATCCGAGGCCGAATTGACCTCGGCGCCTTTGGCGAGCAGCAGCTCCACCAGCGGGAGTTGGCCGAAGAAGGCTGCCAGGCCCAGGGGTTGAAATCCATCGCCGGCGAAGGCGTTCGCCAGGCCGGGGTCGTCTTCCAACAGGGCCGCCGCGCGCTCCAGGTCCCCAATGGCTGAGGCTGCGAAGATATCCAGCTGGGCGCCGCGCCCCGCTATCAGTTCGGCGATGGCCGGATGGCCGTAATAAGTCGCCAGCAGCACGGCTGGCAATCCGCTCTCGGTTTTGGCGTTTACCAGGGCGGGGTCCTGGTCGAGCAGCTCGGCCACTTTTTGGGCGTCGCCGGCCTTGACTGCGGTGAAGAAATCTTGTTGTAGATCCATGGTCGTTCCTTGTTTGGTTGAAACCACAGATAGACACAGATGCACACAGATTCTCGATCAGGGTTAATCTGTGTTTATCTGTGGTTGCTTTCTGTATGAATAAAGAATAGGCCGCCAAAAGGGGTTGAGGCGGCCTTGTTTTCCGATGAGGAGTTGCTATAGCTGGCGCCGGTCAGGGATTTCAGGACCTCTCAGCCATTGCGGTGTACAAGCCCATTTTATTGCCGGTTGGGTCAAGGAACATCCCAAACCAGCCAAAACCGGGGATCTCGGTCTTTGGCACGATCGCTTTGCCGCCCAGCGTTTCAGCCTTGGCCAGGCTGGCCTCGATATCGTCGGTGCCGATGTAGACGACCACGCTGCCGGCCGGATTTCCTTCCTGGACCGGGTTGAAGCCGCCGCCGACACCTTCGCCTGGCTCGAACGAGGCGTAATTCAATTCCGGATTTTGTTCGACTTTCCAGCCGAATAGGTCGGCGTAAAATTTACTAGCAGCTTCGAGATTTGTGGCGGAAATTTCAACGTGGACAACCGGGTGTATGGACATGGGTAACTCTCCTTTGGGATTTAAGATATTTGGATAGAACTGGGGCGAATTTATTTTAGTACGTATGTTCTATATTGTCAAGGGTGTTATGAGGGTTTTGACAAAGTCGGGTGTCGCTGCGAGGAGGGCGGTTTTTGCCCGACGAAGCAGCCCCCTTCCATGCCAGGGGATTGCTTCACCCGGCAAAGGGCGCTGGGTTCGCAATGACATGCCGAATTGTCAAGCTACTTTGTTAAAGCCGTGGGGTGTTATGGGTTTTTCCTACCTGTGTTCTGGCCTCAGACGGGAGATCCAGACTTGTTCGCGGAGCAATACCTCTGTCTTCCCTCGGGCGGTTTTTTGCAGCGCTTTGGCGTGCGCAGCCGTATCGGATGGGATGACCGCGTCGGACCAATTCGCCTCCAGGTAGGCGCTTAATTCAGCGAACGTGTCGGCGTAGAGGTTGAATAGAAATGTGCTCCGGCGTTCGACGGTGAACAGCCGGTCGCTCACCGCTTGAGTCAGGGCCGCCTCGGCCTGCCGGTATTCGATGAAGTCATCCGTTTCCTCGAGCCAGCCAGCGATTTCAGAGCGCTCCCCGCTGCGCACGATAAACGGCGGGGGTTCGCCGCTGGGGTGGATGTCGATCAGCCGCCCATCCGGTTTCAACAGACCGTGAACCGTCTCCAGGGCATGCACCATGCCCACCGGTTCCATTCATCAAAGCGACCAGGATAGGATCGCCAGATCAAACCTGAGAGGAGGAATCAAGGCTTCCATCTCTGCCGCGAATTGGAGCAGGTCTTGAACCCGCATCTCCACCCGCTCGCGCAGGCTGGCCGGCATGTTCTTCTCTGCCAGGGACATTTTGTCTGCGTTGGGCTCGATGCCGATCACATGCTCAGCCCGGCCGGCGTAGCGCCAGGTCAGGCGTCCGTCACCGCTGCCGATCTCCAGCACGTTCTTACCGGTGAAATCGCCGGCGAGATCGAGCAGGGCGGCGATTTCATTTCCTTCTGGGTCGATTTGGATTGCCATATTAGAAAGACTCCAGGAAATCGCCCATCACCTGGTTGAACAGCGCGGGTTGTTCGAGGTTGAGGAGATGGCCGGCGTCCTGCAGGAGATGCAACTGCGAATTCTTAATCGCCGCGTGCATGACCTCGGCCTCTTTGACCGGGATCAGCTGGTCGTCTAAACCGTGCACGATCAGGGTCGGCGCGTCGATCTGCTCGAGCATAGGCGTAGAATCGGGGCGCTCCTTCATGCCCAGCAAAGCTGCCACCATCCCTTCCTGCGAAGTGTCCGCCATAATCTCCTCGACGCGCGCCACCAGTTCAGGGTTGCTGGCATATGTTATGGGCGCCATCATCTTGGGCAGCATGCTGTCGACCACGGCGCGGATGCCGAGTTCCCGCACCTGCCCGGCCGCTTTGTCGCGGTTGGCCCTGCCCTCGGGAGTATCGGCGCCGGCGCGGGTGGCAGCCAGGACCAGCCCGGCGACGAGCGGACGGTGGCGGCGGTAGAAAGCCAGGGTGATATAGCCGCCCATCGATAGCCCGCACACCACGACCGGCTGGGTAACGCCAGTCGCCTCCAGGAAGGCCGCGCAGTCGTCGGCCAGCATGTCCATGGAGTAGGGGGCTGGGGTAGGCAAAGTCTCTCCATGACCGCGCAAGTCTGGAGCCAGCACTCGCCCCGCGCCAGAGAGCTGCTCGATTTGCGGCGCCCACATCCTGCGATTGAGCGGGAAGCCGTGGATGAAGAGTATGGGCAGTCCGCTGCCCTGGTCTTCATAGGCTATGGTAAATTCAGGTAAGGTGATCTTCATATCATATCCAGCTCTCAACTTCCGGGAAGTTGAACGTGCGCGGCGAACTTTCTGATCGCCGCCAGGTGCTTGGCCGGGGTGTCAAAACCACACCCCATCGTGTTAAAGGAGATATGCGTCGCTCCGGCGGCCTGCCAGCCCTGGATCAGGTTCTCCCAGGTGGCCGAATTGCCATCGCCGAACGGTATACGCGCTTCGAAGCCAAAACTGGCGCGTGCTCTCCCGGCTTCGGCCAGGGAGCGTTCTATCTGCTCCAGCGCCGGCTGGGCGGCTTCCGGTGTGCGAAAGTTGGTCATCCAACCATCGCCCAGGCGAGCCATCCGGTCCAGCGCCTGTTCGGAATGGCCGCCGAACCAGATCGGGATCGGGTGCTGCACCGGCAGGGGGTTGATCCCGGCATCAGGGATGGTGTGCCAGCGACCGGTGAAATTCACCAGCGGCTGGGTCCACAGCAGGCGCAACAGCTTGACTTGTTCTTCAATCCGCCGGCCGCGGGTGTGGAAATCCTCGCCCAGGGCGAGGTATTCGACCTGGTTCCATCCCAGCCCCACTCCCAGGCGCAGGCGGCCGCCGCTCAATACGTCCAGAGTGGCGGCCTGCTTGGCGACCAGGGCTGTCTGGCGTTGCGGCAAGATAATGATCCCGGGAGCGAACTCCAGCTTTTGGGTGACCCCCGCCATGTAGCTGAACAGCAGGAAGGGTTCCTGGAATGGCGACTGGAAAGTATATGGGCCTTGCCAGCCGCCGGGACGCTCCGGGTTGGCGCCTAAGACGTGATCATAGGCGATAATGTGTGTAAAGCCCAGGCCTTCTGCAGTCTGGGCGTAGTCTCGAATGGCGATCGGGTCATCGCCGAATTCGGTTTGGGGGTAAACGACGCCGAATTTCAACCTTCACACTCCTCTCTCTGCCCGCCAGGCGCGGATTTGAGCCTCGTGCTCAGCTTCATGGTCGAAGCTGTCGCCAGCGATCCACTCCCAAAGCGGCTGGTTATCGAGCCAACGGTAGTAATGGAGGTCATTGAAAGCCTTCTCTGGTAGCTCCTCGACCCTGCGCATCGTTTGGGTACGCACGCCGTGAAAATCTTCCAGGGCGAGTCTTAAAGGACGGGCGCGGGATTCCTGGTACCAGCGGGCGTTCAATTCGTCCACAGAGGTCGAGGAGACAAGGGAGCTGGTTGGCTTCTGCCCCTGGCTGGCCTGCCACAACAACTTGACCAGCTCGGTCTCCCAGCGGGCCACGTGCACCAGGATATCCTTTACCGACCAATCGCCCATCACCCCCGGCTGCTGCAGGTCATCTTCGGATAAACCTTCGATCGCGTCCAGGAACTGCTCACGACCTCCTTCTAGTTTGGTGATGATTTCGGTTTTATTCATAGGAGATTACTCCACAGGATGTACGGGGTTTGATGTGCAGCCGATTATACTTTATCCGCGAGTTGCGCCCGGAGCTTGTCCGCGGTTTCGCGGTAACCGGCCAGCTTCTCGCGCTCTTTCTCTACTAAGGGAGGCGGAGCTTTCTCGGCGAACGGCCCCGCCAGCAAGGCCTCTAAGCGCTGGATCTGGGATTCCGCCTCGCCCAGGTCTTTCTCCAGGCGGGCGCGTTGCTCTGCGGTGTCGACCAATTCAGCCAGCGGCAGGTAGATCTCCACCGGGCCAACCACCAGGGCGATGTGACCCTCGGGTTTGTCTTGCAAGGCCTCGATTATAGCGAGGTGATCGATCTCCAGTTTCGCCAGGGTGGCAATGGCGGCACCCTGCTGGCGCAGGATGGGGGTGCGTTCGCCACCGACCAGGACGGCGGGGATGCGCCGCCGGGGGGGAACGTTTTTCTCGGCGCGCAGGTTGCGGATGGCGCGCACCACGTCCATTACCAGGGTGAAATCGGCGACAGCCCGGGTTTCCCAAGCGTCTGCGGGAGTCGGCTCCGGCCAGCGAGCCACGATCAGGGCCTCTTCCCAACCACCGGCGGGGGATAGCCCCGGGGCGATTTCTGTGACCGCGCCCTTCAAGTGACCCCAGATCTCCTCGGTGACGAAGGGGGTGAAGGGGTGTAGCAGGCGCAGGCAGGCGTCCAGGACATGCACCAGAGTGTGGACAGTGGTGGTCCCAACCTGACCGCCCTCGGCCAGTTGCAGCTTGGCGATCTCGATGTACCAGTCGGCGAATTCGCTCCAGAAGAACTCGTAAACCTGGCGACCTGCCTCCCCGGGCTGGTAGCCCTGGAAGAGGCGCTCAGCATCGCGCACCAAGCTCCTCAGCCGCGCTTGGATCCACGAATCAGCGAGGGTTAAATTTAGGGGATAGGAGTTAGGAGTTAGGGGTTGCGCAGGCAATCCTGAATTCCCTGATCGCTGATCCCCGATTGGCTGATCGCCAATCCCCTGCAGTGAAGCGATCACAAAGCGGGCGGCGTTCCACGCCTTGTTGGCGAAGTTGCGGTTGGCCTCGACCTTTTTGATGCTCAAGTTCGTATCGTTGCCCGGTGTGGAGCCAACCAGCAAGGTGAAGCGCAAGGCGTCCGTACCCAGCTCGTCCATCACCAGCAGCGGGTCGATCACATTCCCATAGGACTTGCTCATCTTCCGGCTGTTTTCGTCGCGGATCAAGCCGTGCAGGTAAACCGTGTGGAAGGGGATCTCTCCGGTGAACTCCAGCCCGAACATGATCATGCGCGCCACCCAGAAGAATAAGATGTCATAGCCGGTTTCCATGACAGAGGTGGGATAGAAGTATCGGTAGTCAGGAGTCTCCTCCGGCCAGCCCAGGGTGGAGAAGGGCCACAGGCCGGCCGAGAACCACGTGTCGAGCACGTCTGGGTCCTGGACGATGTCCGCGCTGCCGCAATGACTACAACTGATCGGGTCTTCTCGGGCGGCGGTCATTTCAGCGCACTGCTGGCAGTACCACACCGGGATGCGATGCCCCCACCACAGCTGGCGAGAGATGCACCAGTCTTCGATGTTCTCCAGCCAGTTAAAATACACCTTGCTAAACCGTTCCGGGATGATGCGGATGCGCCCATCGCGCACCGCTTCCAGGGCGGCTTGCGCCAGAGGCGCGATGCGCACGAACCATTGGGTGGAGATCATCGGTTCGACGATCTCGCCGCCGCGCTGGGTGCGGGGGATATTGAGCGTGTATGGCTCTTCTTTGATCACCAGGCCGGCCGTGCGCATGTCTTCCCACAGGTTGACCCGGGCTGTGAAGCGATCCTGCCCGGCATAAGGCCCGCCGTTGGCGTTGACGCGCGCGGCTTCGTCCAGCATCGAGATGACCGGCAGCGCGTGGCGCAGGCTGATGGCGTAGTCATTTGGGTCATGCCCAGGGGTGATTTTCAGCGCCCCGCCGCCGAACTCGCGGTCCACGTACTCATCGGTGATGACGGGGATCCCCCGCCCCAGGATCGGTACGATCACCTTCTTCCCGACGAATTCCTTGTAACGCGCGTCTTCTGGGTGGACGGCCACCGCGGTATCCCCCAGGATGGTCTCGGGGCGGGTGGTAGCGACCGGGATGAAGGCTTTATCTGATCCGGCGAGCATGTATTTAAAGTAATATAGGGTTCCAGGCTCTTCAAAATATTCGACTTCCAGATCCGATACGGCAGTTTTTAAGCCCGGCGACCAGTTGATCAGGCGCGGCCCGCGGTAGATCAACCCCTTCTCATAAAGGCGCACGAAAGCCTCGCGCACGGCGCGTGAGAGGCCCTCGTCCAGGGTGAAACGCTCGCGTCCCCAATCGCAGGAAGCCCCCAGGCGACGGATCTGCCCGGTGATGATACCGCCGAATTTCTCCTTCCAGGCCCAGGTGCGGCGCAGGAATTCCTCCCGCCCGAGCTGCTCGCGAGTCAAGCCTTCATTGGCCAGGGATTTCTCTACCTGGAGCTGAGTGGCAATGCCGGCGTGGTCGCTCCCCGGTACCCACAGGGCAGGGACGCCTTTCATACGCTGGTAGCGGATCATCAGATCTTCCATCGAGACAAACATGGCATGGCCCAGGTGAAGCTCGCCCGTCACATTGGGTGGAGGAATGGAAATGACGAAGGGCTTGCGGTTTGGGTCGAACTCCGGCCGGTTGGGATCGTTGGATGGCTTGAAGTAGCCGTTCTGCTCCCACCAGGCGTAAATTCGCTTTTCGGTTGATTTAAAGTCGTAGGCTTTCGGTAGAGTTGATATTGGCATTTTATTAGACCTTTTTTGATTGGAACACGATATCTCGACTCACTGAAATTAATAAACCCTTCCGTCCCAAATGAGGACGAAAGGGTGCCCTTCCGCGGTACCACCTCACTTCGCTGGGCGTGTCCGCCGCAGCGCTCTTCTCACCCTGACCATGATCAGGGTTTCGCGATAACGGGCTGCCCGTGCCGGTCTACTCTCGATTTATTCCAAAGAACACGTGGGAAAATCGATTTCTGCGGCAGCTGTTCTGAGCGACATTCGGCGTCAGGCGACTGCGGGGGCTCTCAGCCGATGGCCACTCCTTCTCTGTCAGCGCCTTCTTCGCCTACTCCTCCCAGAGAGAGACAGATGTTTTCAATGGATGGGCACATTATACATAAATTGATATCGCAAGTCAACAGTTTGTGGAAATTTAAGTTAAATTATGTAATAGTCTCTTGACTTTTGCCCTAAATTTGTGCTATTCTTCACCTGTTAACCGCCAATCGAAGGACGGTGACATTTATTTTTTACCGGGTGAAGGAACTATGGTGCAACGTGAGCGTGT
>DATDRM010000135.1:0-2165 GCA_035291705.1 Anaerolineales bacterium | reverse complement strand
ATAGCCATCCTCCCTTCGTTTATGCCCAGGATAAACTTCCCGAAGGATGAGATCCAGGTCTCCAGGGCATTAAATCCTAAGAACCAGCACAGGATCGCCAGTAAGATCAACAATCCGGAGCGATCCGACGCGTTCAGGACTTCTTTAAGGTGGCTGACAAAGCTGCCCTGCGTTTGCCGCTCTACTTTTTTCTCGCTGACTTGCGGCTCGCGCACGAGCAGCAAAACCAACGTGACCGCTCCCAGCATCACCAGGCTGCCGAATACAAAGGGGGTGATCCTTCCAAAATTATAGAGCAGGCCTCCGACCAGGAAAGCCAGGATTGACCCCACACCTCCCATCAGGTTGATGATGCCGTTGGCTGTACTGCGCTGCTGGGAGGGGAATAGGTCGCCGACAGGCCGAATTCTTCCCTGAGGAACACCGGCACAAAGTTATTAAAGATCGGCCAGATGAGGCTGATGCCAAAGAAACCGAAGCCAAGCAGGAGTGTTCTGCCGAAGGGAAAACGTCGATTCATAGCGGGGCTCCTTGTTTGGTTAATCTTTAACGTCCAGCCGGTCATCAGCATCCAACCGGGCTAGAAATTCCCGATCAGCATCGGAAAGCGGGGCAGTGGCCAGCAAGTCCGGTCGCCGCCGCCAGGTGCGCAGCAAGGCCTGCTCCCGCCGCCAGCGAGCCAGGCGGGCGTGATCTCCGGAGAGCAATACCTCTGGGACACGCCAGCCACGGAACTCCGCCGGGCGGGTGTAATGGGGATATTCGAGCAGACCCGAGGCGTGGGAATCATCCCGGGCCCCATGTGGATCTCCCAAAGCCCCTGGGAGTAAGCGAGTCACAGCGTCGATCAGCACCATGGCGGGCAATTCCCCGCCGGTGAGCACATAATCTCCGATCGAGATTTCATCAATGACCAGATATTGGCGAATGCGCTCGTCTATCCCTTCGTAACGCCCGCAGATTAGGGCTAGGTGCGGTTGTCGGCTCAATTCCTTAGCTAAAGCCTGGGTAAACGTGCGTCCCTGGGGAGTGAGTAAAATAACCGGGCAGGCCGGGGGAGCGCCTAAGACCCCCTCCACGGCAGCAAAGACTGGCGCTGGCTTCATCACCATTCCCCCGCCGCCCCCGTACGGCTCATCGTCGGTGATGTGGTGGCGGTCGCTTGCCCAATCGCGAATGTTGTGCAACTGCACTTCGGCGAGTCCGCGCTGGCTGGCGCGCTGCAGGATGCTGGACTGCAAATACGGCTCGAAGACCTCGGGGAAGAGAGTGAATACGTCGAAACGCATACCTTTGCTCCTGATTGCATGATTCTAGCCCCAAGCAGAAGGATTGGCAAGAAAATGAGTAGACGGCTTGACGCCCTCCGAATGAGGATGGTAAGATGAATTCATGTACTTGAAAGGCAGTAAATGGAACATGGTGCGCAAACGGGGACGGCGCAGCAATCCCTGGCGCGTAATTGTCTTGTTGCTCTTGATCGGGGCAGCTATCTATATTAACCAGGTTGTGGTACCCATTACTCCACCCTTGTTCATCCCCACGCTGACTCCCACGCGCAACCCTGAATCCTTTATCAACGAAGCGGATGCGGTATTTAAAGAGGGGAAATGGGCCCAGGCGATTGCCGCTTATGAGAAGGCGATCGCTGTCGATCCCGACAATCCCTCGATCTACCTTTCTCAGGCGCGCGCCCAAATCTACACCGGTAAGTACCAGGAGGCGATAGAGAGCGCTGACAGGGCGCTGATTTTGAACAATAACAATCCGATGGCGCATACCTTAAAGGGGTGGGGGCTGGACTTCTTAGGCGATTACACCCAGGCCGAGGCCGCGGTGAAGAAAGCCCTGGAATTGGAACCGAATAGCGCCTTTGCGCATGCCGTTTACGCAGAAATCTTGATGGATCAAGCCCTCGTTGGCCAGGGGGATATCAACTCCATCGACAAAGCGGCTGAGGAATCGCGGATTGCCATGTCAATCGACGCCTCGCTGTTGGAAGCGCGGCGGGCGCGCGGCTATGTGTTGTGGAACACCGGAAACTGGCAGGAGGCGATCCAGGAATACAAGGCGGCCCTGGCGATCAACGATAAGATCGCCGACCTGCACCTGGCTCTTGGTTACAACTACCACTACCTGGGCGAGTACGATCAGGCAGTACAGGC
>DATDRM010000134.1:0-4988 GCA_035291705.1 Anaerolineales bacterium | reverse complement strand
TGGGTGTTCAGGCGATCTTTACCGGTACCACAGTTGCACCCAACCTGGCGCGGCGCGTCGCCGCAGATACCAGCGTGCAGCTGGTGACTGTGTATACCGATGCGTTGACCGATCCTGGTGGAGAAGCAGCCAGCTACCTGGATTTGATGCGTTACGATGTTTCCGCCATCGTGGAGGCGTTGAAATGATCGCCAAACAATTACACAAAACTGGCCTGATCCCCCACCATGCTATTCACCAGCCCGGATCTCCCCTGCTAGAATTATGCGAAGTAAGCCTGCGCTATAACGGCCGCGTAGCCCTGGAGGCGGTTTCCTTCCAGGTGAATAACGGCCAACGCGTGGCGGTGGTCGGGCCAAACGGTGCCGGGAAGAGCACCCTATTCAAGGTGATCGCTGGCCTCCTGCCGGCAACCAGCGGAGAGGTTAAAGTTTCTGGAGCGGGGCCGGGCGGCCATATCTGTATCGCCTATGTGCCTCAACGCAGTCAGGTAGATTGGGAATTTCCGGTCGTCGTGACTGACGTGGTCATGATGGGGCGCATCGGAAAACTCGGCCTTTTGCGCTGGCCGCGCGCCCGGGATTGGGATCACGTTCACCATGCGCTGGAGGTGGTTGGGTTGAGTCACCTGGCCAACCGGCAAATCGGGGAGCTTTCCGGAGGCGAGCAGCAGCGGATGTTCATCGCCCGCGCCCTGGCGCAGGAAGCTGAGTTAATGCTGATGGACGAGCCGCTCACCGGGTTGGATGTGCCCTCTCAGGAAGGCATCTTTGAAATCCTGGACGGACTCGGCCAACAGGGTGTCACGGTGTTGATCGCTATGCACGATTTAAAATTAGCCACCGACCGCTTCGAACAGGTTATGTTGCTCAACCGAAGCCTGATCGGGTACGGTAAACCCACAGACATCTTCACCCCAGAGCGGTTGGTGGCAGCTTACGGCGGGCACCTGCGTCTGGTCGGCGCAGGAGACGAATTGCTGGCTCTCAGCGATACATGCTGCGACGAGGTTCCTGGATGATCCCATTGGTAGCTCTGCTGCTCGACCCGCTGAACTACCCGTTTATGGTGCGCGGCCTGCTGGCGACGCTGATGGTGGGTGTGGTGTGCGCTACGGTCGGCACCTATATGGTGCTACGCGGCATGGCTTTCTTCGGCGATGCCCTGTCCCATGCCATCCTGCCGGGGGTGGCGCTGGGTTACCTGGTCGGCGGTACCCGGGGATCGCTCTTCTGGTGGGGGATGGGCACCGCCATCCTGACCTCGATGGGGATTGGAGCACTCAGCAAAGGAGCCAGAGTCAAAGAAGACACTGCCATCGGGATTATCTTCGCCGGGATGTTCGCGCTTGGGATTGCGCTGATCTCTACCGTGCGCAGTTACACGGTCGACCTGGCGCATTTCCTGTTTGGGGATGTGTTGGGGGTCTCGGGAAGCGACCTGGCGCGGATGGGGATCTTCGGAGGGCTGATCGTGATCGCGGTCCTGGTATTTTACAAGGAATTCCTGGTGCTGTCCTTCGATCCTACCCTGGCCTCAACGTTGCGCCTGCCGGCGCGTTTCTTCGAGTACGCACTGTACTTGCTGATCGCGATCGCCATCGTGGTTTCGCTGCAAACCGTAGGGGTGGCCTTGATGGTGGCGATGCTGATCACTCCGGCAGCAACAGCGTCCCTGCTCACCCGCCGCCTGCCGGTGATGATGGCTCTGGCAGCGGCGATCGGCGCTCTTTCTGGCGCGATCGGCCTCTACCTGTCTTATTACGTCAACATTGCCTCGGGGGCGGCTATTGTGCTGACCTGTACCGCCTTTTTCGCCCTGGCCTGGCTGGGGAGAACGATCCAAAGGGCAATCGTTTAAGGTAGAGAACGGCTGACTTCTGCGATGCGTGCCAGGACTTCAGAGGCCTCTTCAGCATCCGCAATGTGCACCCGCCCATCCCCATCCACATGCGTAGGGATCAGTTCATAGCTTATAAAGCGTTTCCCTTCAAACAAAACTTTCAGGATCACACCTTGCTGGTGATCGCGCGCCCAATCCTGATCGAAGACAAAATTGCCCAGGCCATAGAACACCATGACTCTATTGATCTCCTCCAGTGCCTGGACGACGTGGGTGTGGTTGCCCACTACTAGGTCAGCTCCCGCTTCGACTGCCAGGCGCGCCAGCTGGCGTTGAGACCAGTTGGGCATTGGCGCTTCCTCCGGGCCCCAATGCGGCATAGCGATGACGACATCTGAAACTCGCCGGGCGGCGGCGATGGCGGCGTGCAGGTTCTCCTCATTCAGCACCGCAATTCCTGGGGAATCCTGGCTGGCGAAGGCGATCGGCTCGAGTTGGCCCAGGGAGACAAATCCAAAGCGCACGCCATTCACCTCCACCACGACCGGCTGCATCGCCTCAGCCAGGTCTTTGCCGGCCCCTATGGGAAGGATCCCCACCCGCCGCAGGTTATCCAGCGTGTCGAAGAAGGCGCGGTCGCCGCAGTTGGTCAAGCCGCAGTTCTTGATGTGATTGGTTGCCACGCTCATCAAGTCAAACCCGGCGTGCGCCAGGGCATCGGCGTTCTGCGCACCTCCCACCAGGACATAGGTAGGTATGCAGCCGGTGTGGGGCGGGTAATCGCTGATCGTGGCGTTGAGTGTGCCTACCGCCAGGTCTGCCTGGGAGAGCGAGTCGCGCACTTCGTCAAATAAGTAATCGCTATCGCCCCGCATATCGATAGCGGCCTGGACGCAACGCGCCGGGACAATCACACCGGTGAAGAGCAGGGTGGTTTGGGGCAGGGGGGGAGGGGAGCCTGGGGGTGGTGCATCCCTTACCGAGGCTGGGAGAGAAGGCAGGGGAGCGGAGTTGGAGAGGAGCGAGGGGGTGGGGGAGCTGGGGGGTGCCGCTTCGCGAAGGGGAGCAGGGGAGGAGGGGAGAGCCGCTTCGCTTACCGGAGAGGGGGTAGAGATAAAGGGAATAGGGGAAGAGAGTACGGGCACTTCCGTTTTGTGAAGAGGAGGTGCGGCTTGAGGCTGGCAGGCAACGACCAGGAAGAAGACACCTAACAGAAGCCACCCAATCCTGTAGTGGACGGTAGCTTGAGCACGTTTTGCAGTGCGAAAGGAGCTACTTTGTTCCCTGCTGGCCAAATAACTCTCCTCCCAAAGCAGCATTGATTTCCGACCGGACTCCTGCGTCGGTTTCAGTCCTGGCGGCCTCGGTGAGCGCCAGGCGAGCGGTCTCATCGCCGATGCGTCCCAAAGCCCAGGCAGCATGGCTGCGCACCATTGGCTCCGGGTCTTTCAACAAGGCCTGCGCCAGAGCCGGCACGGCGGACAGCTCCCCCAGGTTCCCCAAGGCCACCGCCGCGTTGCGTAAGTAACCGCGCCGCTTGGTGCGCTTCACAGGACTGCCCTTAAATCTGAGGTTAAATTGCTGTGGAGTGAGAGACAGCTCCTGGGTGAGATCGGGGGCAGGCAAGTCCCGGCGCGGGGCAAAAGCCGGGTCGCCGTCCGGCGGGGCAAATCGCTGGTTCCAGGGGCAGACTTCCTGGCAGACATCACAACCGAAAACCCACGACCCCATTTGCGGCCTCAGATCAGGCGGGATCGATCCCTTTAATTCAATCGTCAGGTAGGAAATGCAGCGGCGAGCATCCAGCGTCCGGTCGGGAAGAATGCACTGGGTGGGACAGGCTTTAAGGCAGCGCGTACAGGTACCGCACATGTCGGGGAGAAAGGGCGGGTCTGGCTCCAGGTCTATCCCCAACAAGACTTCCGCCAGCAGGAAGTACGATCCCTGGCGGGGATTGATCAGGCAGGTGTTCTTGCCAATCCAACCCAATCCGGCGTGCTGGGCTAAATCGCGCTCCAGGATTGGGCCGGTGTCCGTGTACCAGCGGTTCGGCACGCGGTGACCGACCTGTCCCTCGATAAAATCAACTAAAACAGGAAGGCGATCAGCCAAAACAACATGATAATCACCTCCCCAGGCGTAGGAGGCTACTCGACCTGGCGCCTGGTTGGGCGAAGGTCTTTGAGCAAGCTCACCGGCCGCGGCCAATAGATCTTGATGACCTCGGGCAGGGGCGTGCGCGGCAGGGTAACGGATCCCGAGCACCAGGATAGAACGGCATTCCGGCAGGATATAGCGCGGATCGGCGCGCCGCTGGCGCGCCCGCTCAGTAGCCAGGTAAGCCATTTCCCCGTGCAGGCCGGCGCGCAACCAGTTTTTATAATGGTCGATATGGGGCGGCGGGAGGGGAGTAGTTACACCCACCAATTCGAAACCCAGGCGATGCGCCTCGGCTTTAATCACTTCTTTCAAAGAGGTAAGACAAGATGACATCTTGTCCTACTGGGTCACGGGCTGCAGGTTAAAGAAAAAGTCACCTGATCCGACTCCACGCTATTAGGAGCCAGGATGAGGAAGTGCGCCCAGCCGTTGACTGTATCGGTGATGTTTAGAGTGAAGCTCACCGAGTGGCTTCCCTTGTCGAAGGCGCCGGATTGCTCGCCGGGCAGGTTGAAAACAAAGCCCGGGGTATCGCTACCCGCTTCGAGTCTATAAGAAACCGTTGATGGCCCATTCAAGGTAAAGGTCGCTGTGAAGGTAAAGGTGTGGGGACAATCCTCCGGCGAGGCGTCGTCGACGGCAAGCGAGGCCTCCGTCACCCTGGCTGCTCCCGGTGTTTCATCGGTTGGGGTTAGCCTGGCGGCTGGCGTACCACCGACGACATCGATCTCGACGTAAAACGCGAAGTCGAAAAACTGCCCGCCCGGATTGCGCATCTTCCAGTAGCCGCGATAGGTGCCATTTTCCTGCGGCGCGACCAGGTTCACCGAGACGTCGACCATATCTCCAGGAGCGACGCTGGAAGTGAGAGGCACTGAGGCTGGGGCGGACATCTGCGCGCCCCCCAAAAAGGCCAGGTTATATTCGCTGGTCCAGGTGGTCGTCCCGCTGTTGTGCAACCGCCAGGTCTTGACAAAGGCCTCACC
>DATDRM010000133.1:0-5154 GCA_035291705.1 Anaerolineales bacterium | reverse complement strand
CGTCTTCAATCTATCTGAATCTCGGCCACCGAATCGTACACATGCGTGGGGATGTAGGGATAGCGCGAGATATCCTCTGGTTTGGTGACGCCGGTCAGCACCAGGATCGACTCCATCCCATTTTGCACCCCGCCGATGATGTCGGTGTCCATCCGGTCGCCGACGATCACCGTTTCCTCGGAGTGCACCCCCAGGTAATTGAGCGCCGTGCGCACCATCAAGGGGTTGGGCTTACCGACGAAGAATGGGGCGATCCCGGTGACCTTCTCGATCAGCGCCGCCACCGCGCCGCAAGCCGGCACGATCCCGTTAGCCGTCGGTCCAGATGGGTCGGGGTTGGTGGCGACGAAGCGCGCCCCGTTCAAAATCAAGCGGATACCCTTGGTCAGGCTCTCGAGGCTATACGCATGGGTTTCCCCCAGCACGACGTAATCCGGGTCGTGTTCGGTGATGATATAGCCAGCTTCATGCAGCGCCGAGGTCAACCCGCTCTCTCCGATCACGAAAGCCGTCCCCTTAGGGCGTTGCTTCTCTAAAAAGCTGGCAGTCGCCATCGCCGAAGTGAAGATCAGTTCGGCGGGGACGTCCAGCCCCAGGCGTTGTAGATTGTGAGCCAGGTCCTTAGGTGTATAGAGCGGGTTGTTGGTCAGCACCAGGAACTTGGCCTCCCTGGCCTTGAGGCGCTCGATGAACTGCTCCGCGCCGGGGATCAGCGTCTGTCCGCTGACCAGCACGCCATCCATATCGATCAGATAGTTTTTAGGTGATTTCATGTTCAAGGGAGGACAGGTGCGACAGGTGCGACGCACTTGCGAAGTGCGTCGCACCTGTAGGGTTATTCGGTTTTGAACAAACCAACAGCTTAATCGCCTTCATCCACGACGAAGGTCACCTTGGCGTTGATGCGGTACTTGACCACCAGGTTGTCTTCCACCAGGGCTTGGATGCCCTCCACGTAGACCTGCTTGATCTCCCGTACTGTCCGCCCTGCGTCCCTCACGGCGGCCTCGACGGCTCCCTCGACACTATCACCCTCGGAGATCACTTCGATCACTTTAGCAATAGACATTATTTCCTCCATGTTTGGTCGAATAGTAAGATAGTTCCATAGTCATATGGCTGCTTCTTTCGGCTGGTTTGCGTGGTCTGAATAATACCACCGATTTTTGATGTTAATAAATTTAGGAGTTACGCAGATGTGGGAATTGGGGGGGTGTTTGGGCGGGCGTTGCCCGCCCAAACACCCCCCCATCCTCATTCCAACTACGTAAGTCCTAAAATTATAACCGTAGCCCAGCAGGATGCGGAATATAGTTCGCCGAACCTTGAAGATTAATTGTGGTTGATCAAATCAGCCTCTCAAGCAGTCTGGTGACCAACCAGAGAAAGATCGGAAGCAATAGAGTTGACGCGAAACCCCTCAGAGTGCTCGGTTCCCACGGCCAAGTCGAAATACCTTCAATCAGGTTTCGCTCGACGATCAAGGCATTCATGGCCGTGTTGAGTCCCGCAATATCTTCTTGCTGATTGGAATTCACCTGATCGTGAATTCGACCGATGGTTACCTTTAACGCTTCATTTGTTACACTGAGTAGCCGAGCCTTTTCGGCCTTCAACCGATTCCGCATCCCAAGAAGTGGCATGACGAACACAAAGATCGCCAGACCCCCGACGATAACCATCACGTATAAAGGAGCGCCGGTGATTTCCGAGTATTCCAACAGTCCATTGAATACCATGAATACGACCAGGCCAATGCCAGCTCGCGCAGTCAAACTCGCAAATGCGTGCACGGGTGCAAGCTGAAATAGGTCGATCTCCGCTGCTTGTCGATGTAAGTCGATAACAAGCCGCAACTGTCGGATGATTTGAAGTATCAGGGCGACCAGGGCTGAGATGACAAATATCTGTGCAGCACTTTGGTAGACGACTGGCAGCAAAGTCATGGCCACATCAAGTCCATAAGATCCGGGATCCGATTGGACACTGACGATGCCCAGTCCAATACCAACCAATATTGCCAACCATCCGAGCTGCCGCGGAAAGGTCGTAAGACGGTATTCCAGTATGCGGATGTCAGAATCGGCGGTCTTCAGCACCGGTCGAAAGTCCTGAAAGCTTCGACCGGCAACCAGGCTCAGGTGGTGGTATAGCGCGACGAAGTATACGATAAAGCCGGAGTCAAGCACCCTGATTCGGTCGAACGAACCCGCCGCAAGTGATCCGTCCAGCCAGAATACGGCGTTATTCAGGAGGGCAAAGGCGAGCAATGCAGCAACGTAGATTAGCCACGCAGGCCCCGGGATTCGACTTATCCACTGGATGAGGCGGTCAATCCAGCTGCTCGCATACGGAATTTCAAATTCGGGTAGATCGGTCACTGGTGAGGAAGCAGTGTCTTGGGCCATAGCCTTCACTGCTGATTGCCAATCATTTCGATGATTTTAGCGAAAGACAATATTTCCTCCATGTTTAGTCGATTAGTTTAATCGTTACAGAGTCGTTTAGTTGCTGCTTTCGGCTGGTTTGCGTGGCCTGAATAATACCATGCTGTGCGCGCCGGCTTTTCTAACATCTTTTGGTTGGCAGCTTCCTCGGTGCTCCGGCGGTATAACCTGTTCGCTCCCACGTGTGAGGTAGTAAATTTTACGCCCGCCGCGCGCGTTTTGACCGGCAGGCAATTGCCTGCCGTCCGATAACCTATTCAGCTACTTCAGCAAACCCAGACCTAGAACCGCGCTAGGACCTGCCTCGATTTCTCTTGGTGCCTCACCCACCAGGCCAGGACTCCTGACACCTGGGCAGTCTCCGCCTGACTCTGCCGCTTAAGGCAGCCCCTGGAGGACGCGTTCAATGTCCTCTTCGCCAAAGGCGCGCAGCGTCGTGGTTCGAATGTTGCCTTGCAAGGCAGTGAGCATGAGCAGCCGGTTGGCCGTCTCATCGTCCGGGGCTTCATGAACGACCACCCCATCGTACTGGCCGAACGTCCACCAGATGCCGATGAAGCGCCCGCCGGCTGCCTCCCACGCCTCTCGAGCGGCCACTGCCCGCTTGGCGGTGTCCTTGACATTTTTGACGCCCTGCTCGGTCCAATTAAACAAAGTGATATAGGCTGGCATAGTTTCCTCCTGCACGAAAAGGTTTTGCCTGGGGACGAATCGCACAAGCAAAATAGAGTGGATAATCCTAGTCTTATTATCGCGCCATTCCCGCTAACTGTCGATAGGAATTTAGAATAAAAAGGGTCGCAGGAGCACGACCCTTCGGATTGCCGGTCGGCATGTTTCGCCTCCGGTGCAATAAAATGGATCAACCAGCTACTTGTCAGCCTTTTCGATTTTCATACTTCGCCGCCAGCAGGTAATCGCTATACCCGCCGGGATACTCGACCAGGTCCCCGTTCTCCAGCAGCCAGATGCGGTTGACGATGCGGTCGAGAAAATAACGGTCGTGGGAGCTGACCAATACAGTTCCGATAAAGTCCGCCAGAGCGTTTTCCAGCACTTCGGCGGAAGCGATGACCAGGTTATTGGTTGGCTCATCCAGCAGCAGGAAATTGGCTCCCGAAAGCACCAGCAGGGCCACCTGCAGGCGGCTGCGCTCGCCGCCGGACAGCTCCCGCACCTTATGGTTCACCCGGGAATAGGGAAACAGGTAGCGGTTAAGAAACGCCACGGCACCGGACTCCGACATCGGACTGGCGCGGCGGACCGTGTCCATCAGCGTCTGGTCCAGGTCCAGCGTTTCGTGTTCCTGGGCGTAATAGCCAACCTTCACACTGGGCCCCAGGTAGATTTCCCCCATCCCGGGCTGCTCCTGTCCCAGGATCAGTCGCAGCAGGACGGACTTGCCCGCTCCGTTTGCGCCGATCAGCCCCACGCGCTCTCCGTGCCAAATCAAGGCATTCACCCCGTGTAACACCGCTTGTTGCCCGAACGATTTTTCCAGGGCAAACAGTTCCAGCACCTTGTTGGAACCGCGCCAGCCATTCAACTCGAGCTGCATGCGCCGCCGCTCCAGCACCGGTCGCTCGAGCTGTTCCACCCGCGCCAGGCGGGCTTCCATGGCATGCACCCGGCTGGCGAACTTGTCGCTCACCACGACCCACATGGCGTAGCGTTTGAGTGCCATCTGCAAGCGACGCGTTTCCCGCTGCTGAATCTGGTAAAGCTCCTCCTTTCGCGCCAGGCGTTCTGCTTTGTCGATCATGTACATCGAGTAGTCGCCGCTGAACGTGGTCAGGCGCCCGTCCTCAATCTCGACGATTTGGGTCACCACCGCGTCCAGCAGGTAACGGTCGTGCGAGACGATCACTACCGTGCCTGGATACTCGCCGATCAGGCGTTCCAGGAAGGCCTTCCCATCCAGGTCGAGGTGGTTATCCGGCTCATCCAGCAGCAGCACCTCGGGTATTGCCAGAAGCAGGCAGGCCAGCCCGACCAGCTTCTTCTGCCCACCGCTCAGCTGGCCGATCGGCTTGTCAAAATCCTGCTCTGCCAATCCCAGCCCGGTGAGCATCTCGCTCACCCGCGCCGGGTACGAGTCGCCGCCCAGGCTGAGGTACTCATCCAGGCGCTTCTGTTGGTCTTCCAGGACGCGGCCGAGGACCCGCGGGTTGTTGTACACCTCGGGGGAGGCCAGGCGGGCCTCGATCTGCTCCAGCTCGACCTGGACGGCCTGCCAGCGGGGGTTGCCAGCCAGGGCGGCGGCGAAGACAGTCTGCTGCGGCGGTAGCTCGGGCTCTTGGGGCAGGTAACCCAGCCTTAGCCCTTTGGCTCTGACGACGCTGCCCCCGGCTTCAGGGGTGTATTCCCCCACCATCAGCTTGAACAAGGAAGATTTTCCGGCGCCGTTCGGGCCGATCAGGCCGATCTTCTGGTCGTGTTGTATGCTCCAGGTCAGGTTTGTGAAGATGGGACGCGCCCCCAGCACCAGGGTTATGTTGGAGAGTTGGATGGCAATCATCAGTAAGTGCTCCCTTAAGGAAAAGCCGCCGCAGGGGGGCCTGCAGCGGCGGAAAGCTCAAACAAATGGGCTGATATTAACAAGGTTAGGGCCAGTTGCTCCGGCGGCAGGCGCAATTCGACAAGGAAAACGGGGAAATGAAGCCGCGCATCCCGCTGTAGTACGTCGCCTCAGCAAACCCGGTCATCA
>DATDRM010000132.1:0-3701 GCA_035291705.1 Anaerolineales bacterium | reverse complement strand
TAGTACTTGTGATTACCAATGAGCACCTGGACACGCACGATCGAGCCGAGGAAGGTGATGTTCTCTACCGTGCAGTCGATCAGGTTGGGTTTTTTCCCTTCCGAGGAAAAGCTGAGCCGCTCCGGGCGGATGGCGATCATCACTTTATCGCCGCGCTGGCGTTTGCTCAAGTCTTCGGCGGTGTGCAGGGTCTGACCGTCGAAGGCCAACAGCTGGTTAGCCGGGTCGAGCACTTCGCCCTGCACCGCGTTGAGCGTGCCGACGAAGGAGGCAACGAACTCTGTCTGAGGGAAATTATAAATCTCGAAGGGCGTCCCAACCTGTTCCATGGCGCCGTTGTACATCACCACCACCCGGTCGGAAAGCGACAGGGCTTCTTCCTGGTCGTGGGTAACATAGATGGCAGTGATGCCCAGCGTCCGTTGGATAAAGCGGATTTCGGCGCGCAACGAGACGCGGATCTTGGCGTCCAGCGCCGAAAGCGGTTCATCCAGCAGCAGCATCTGCGGACTCAAGGCCAGGGCGCGCGCCAGGGCGACGCGCTGCTGCTGCCCGCCGGACAGCTGGAAAGGATAGCGGTCGCCAAAGCCCGGCATGTGGATCAAGGACAGCATTTCCTCCACCCGTTTATTGATCTCTTCCGGAGGCCGCTTGGCGATCTTGAGACCAAAGCCAATGTTATCGCCCACGGTCATGTTGGGGAAAAGGGCATAGGCCTGGAAGACCATGCCCACATCGCGTTGGTTGGGGGGTTTATTAGTTATGTCCTCGTTATTCATGAGGATCTGGCCCGTGGTGGGGGCCTCAAAGCCGGCTACCATGCGCAAGGTAGTAGTTTTACCGCATCCGCTGGGGCCCAGGAAGGAAACCAGCTCTCCTTTTTCCACCTGCAGGTTGAAATCCTTGACGGCTACCGTGTCTTTACCGAAGATCTTGGTGACGTTGTTGATCTCTAAAAATGCCATAATATCCTCATTAACGAGCGCCGGCGATCTGGCCCTGGCCGGGGGCGCCGCGGCCGATCCGGGCTAGCAGTCCAATCGAACCCCAGGTGAGCAAGAAACTGACCACTGCCAGGGCCTGTGGGGCGTAGGCCTCTTTAGCGCCGAGTAATTCCATATAAGGTCCGAAGGCTGGCCAGACCAGCAGGTTGGCGAAGGTGAATTCGCCCATCACGATGGCGAAGGTCAGGAAGACACCGCTCAGGATGGCCACACGCAGGTTGGGGAAGATCACCCGGAAGATGATGGTGGGCCAGCTGGCGCCCAGGCTCTGTGCCGCCTCAGTCAGGGTGCGTACATCGATGGCACGCAGCCCGGCGTCAACTGCTCGGAACATGTAGGGTAATGACAGAACAATATAACCGGCGATTAGTAGGATGGGGATACTGACCATAAAAGTATAACGGCCATACATTCTTATAAAACCAAAGACCAACACCACCGCTGGCACCACAAACGGCATTAAAGTGACGAACTCGACCGCTGGGCGGAGGCGCGGTAAACGCAGATGTACCCAGTAGGCCGTGGGTAAGACAAGCAGGAGAGTAATGATAATCGTTAATATCGCCCAAAGCATTGAAAGGCCAAAGCTGCGGAAGAATGCAGGGTCGCTGAAGGCTATCCGATAGGCCTCGAGGGAGTAGCGCCCTTTGATCGCCCGCAGGCTGAACTCAAAGGTAGCTAAGAGCGGCAGGAAGAAATAAATCAATCCGATGCCTAAGATAATCCAGGACCAGAGGTTGAATTTTCTAACCCGCTTCCAAGTTTTGACAGGGGTTTCTACGATAGCTTTAACCGTTGCGGTAGGTGCGATCGGCGGTCTATCTCTCATCGTGTCCACCTCGCTGCCCTGCGCTGCATATAAGCGTAACCGATCATACTGATCAACATAATTACGATCATACCCAGCGCCAGGGCGTTGCCCAGGCCAGGGTTGAAAAGAACATCGCCCTGGATCTGGGCGCCAATCAGGATGGTGACCAGGTTAATGAAGCTGCCGGCGAAGGCGTAGGCAGTGGCATAAGCCCCGAAGGCATTGCCGAAGAGCAGAATCATCGTACCCAGCAGAGTGGGCATCAGGATCGGGAAAGCCACGTAGCGCCAGTAATGCGCTGTCGAACCACCCAGGTTCTCACAAGCTTCGCGCCACTCACGGCGCAGACCATCCAGGGCGGGGGCCATGATCAGCACCATCAAGGGGAACTGGAAGTACATGTAGACGATGCTTAGCCCCCAGATGTTATAAATCGTAAAGCCGGTAGCGTGAATATCAAACCCTAGAACAGTCTCCATCCAGCGCGTCACCAACCCGGCATTGCCCATAGTGGCGATAAAGGCGAAGGCCAGCGGTACGCCAGCGAAATTCGACGCCACCCCGGAGAAGGTAGTCAGAAATGTGCGGATACCAGCCGGCAAGCCACCCAGCACCACGGCGTATGCCAGCAGGAAGCCGAAAATTGCCCCTGCCAAGGCGGTGATGACACTGATGCTCAGGCTGGCCTGGTAGGCGTTAACAATATCAGCTTTTGTAAAAAGGGAGATTATATTCTCAAAAGTGAAGCTGCCATCGGGTGCCTCGAAGCTGCGGATAAAAATGGTGGCAGAAGGTAAGAACAGGAAAAAGATGGCAAACAGGAAAAAGGGGATTACCCCCAGCCAGGCCCAGTTGATTTTTTTCGGAGTTTGGGGAGGCGCCACTGGCGCCTCCCCGGTTCCGAGCCGGATATCAGATTCGCGGCTCATGTTGTGCACTCCTAGCCTTCACCTAAGACGACCTTGCGCCAGTTCTCGACGATGTACTTATTGGCAACCTGGAGTTGTTCAACAGTCAGGAAAGTCGCTTTGGCATAATTTTCAGCCGGCGGGAGTCTATCCAACATCTCTTGAGGCACCACGCCGCGGCTGGCCATGTCGTTGAAGCGGATGGGGTGAGCATAGCCCTTCAAATACAGGTTCTGGCCTTCATCGCTCATGACGAACTCCCACCACAAGCGGGCGGCATAGGGGTGCGGGGCGTAGGCGCTGATGCCACCAGCATACGGCCCGGCTATGACGCCGGTCTTTGGCACAACGACCTCGATCTCGGGGTTGCCCGCCAGTTTATCGCGGTTGGCCAGGCCGAGATAGTCCCACTGGATGGCGAGAGGAGTCTCGCCCTGGGAGATGGGCCCTATGTCAGCGATCACCGGGATGAAGTTGCCAGCATCGTTCATTTCCTTCCAGAACTGCAGGCCCATCTCGGGAGCTTTCTCGATGTCGCCTCCACTACGGGAGAGCCCCGCGGCCATCACAGTCTGCACCGCCTCGTTGGATTTATCTACAGCACCCGCCATGGCGACCTTACCCTTGTATTCCGGCTTGAGCAGGTCTTCCCAATCCTGGGGGGTGTTCTCGATGGCTGGCTTGGAGACCTCGAAAGCCAGCACACCATAGTACTCAGCCCACCAGTAGCCATCCGGGTCCTTCATTTCAATGCTGTCCCAGGTGGAGACTTTGTACGCTCCAAGCAGGCCTTTCGTCATGGCGTTTGCGGTGTGGCCGACGCCGATGTCGACCACGTCCGGGGCTTGCGGGCCTCTGCTCTCCTTGTTGGCTTCGATCGCCGCCAGCTCGTCGGCTGAACCGGCATTTGGATCGAGTTCGTTGACCTTCAGATTATATTTTGATTTGAAGGTTTCGATGATCTCGCCGTAGTTGGCC
>DATDRM010000131.1:0-13352 GCA_035291705.1 Anaerolineales bacterium | reverse complement strand
TCATTGGCGAGCACCTCCAGGGGGTTGTCCTGGCTGTCTTTGGGTAGAATGTAGCTGTCGTCGCCGGGAGAGGGAGGCGTGTTGGACCACTGGGCGATATTTGTAGACACCTTGTCCCCGGCAGTGGTGAACCAGCCCCCTACATATAGGTCCCCGCTTCGGTCCATCGCCAGGGAATTGACGACCTCATTCACCCCTGATCCAAGCGGCGCCCAGGCCATTCCATCCCATATGGCGATGTGGTTGGCTGGCGTCCCCCCGGCGGTAGTGAAGGCGCCCCCGGCGTACAGGTTCCCGTCGCTGTCCACTGCCAGAGCCTCGACGTCATTGTTCATACCTGCGCCGAGCGACGACCAGGCCGTCCCTTCCCATTTGGCGATGCGGTAGGCTGGCGTTCCACCAGCGGTGAGGAAACCGCCACCGGCGTACAGGTTCCCGTCGTCGTCAACCGCCAGGGCGTTGATCCTATTGTCCATCCCTGCCCCAAGCGCTGACCAGGCCGTCCCGTCCCATTTGGCGATGTAATTGACCGGTGTCCCCCCAGCATTTGAGAAATAGCCCCCGGCGTACAGGTTCCCGCTCCCGTCCAGCGCCAGGGCGAAGACAACCGAGCTCATCCCCGCCCCAAGTGGCGACCAGGCCGTCCCATCCCATCTGGCGATATAGTTGGCCGGCACCCCCCCGGCGGTAGTGAAGGAACCCCCAGCGTACAGGTTCCAACCGCTGTCAACCGCCAGGGCGTTGACCCTATTGTCCATCCCTGACCCGAGTGGCGACCAGGCATTCTCGTCCCATTTAGCGATACGGCTGGTTGGCGCGTCCCCAGCGGAAGAGAATAAGCCCCCAGCATACAGGTTACTACTCCCGTCCACTACCAGGGCTTCGACGGTATTGTTCATACCCACACCGAGCGGTGACCAAGCCTTCCTATCCCACCTGGCAATGTAATTGGCCGGCGTCCCCCCGGCAGTAGAGAAATAGCCCCCAGCATACAGGTTCGCACTCCCGTCCAACGCCAGGGCGAAGACAGGGCCGTTCATTCCGTTCCCCGCCCCGAGCGGCGACCAGGTCGTCCCATCCCATTTGGCGATGTTGTAATCCGGTGTGCCACCGGCGTTGGTGAACAAACCCCCGGTGTACAGGTTCCCCCTCTCATCCAGTACCAGAGCGTAGACCTCGCCGACTATACCCACCCCGAGTGGCGCCCAAGCCATTCCGTCCCATTTGGCGACATGGTTAGCTAGCACTCCCCCGGCGGTATAGAAGCTTCCCCCGGCGTACAGGTCTCCACTTCGTTCCACCGCCAGGGAACTGACGTCTTGATTCGTCCCTTCCCCGAGTTGAATCCACGTCGTCCCATCCCATCTGGCGATGTGGCTGGCTGGCATCCCCCCGGCGGTTGTGAAAATGCCCCCAGCATACAGGTTCCCGACGCCGTCTATTGCTAGGGCTTGTACTCTTTCGTTCATCCCTAAACCGAGTGACGACCAGGCCGTCCCGTCCCATTTGGCGATGTTGTAGGCTGTTGTTTCTCCGGCGGTGATGAATCCGCCACCGGCGTATAGGTTCCCTTCCGCGTCAATCGCTAGGTCGTGGACCCAACCGCCCATCCCCTCCCCGAGCGGCGACCAGGCCGTCCCGTCCCATTTGGCGATATAGCTGGCTGGCGTACCCCCGGCGGTGGTGAAACTACCTCCGGCGTATAGGTTCCCGCTCCCATCCAGCGCCAAGGCGTAGACGGATCCATTCATCCCGGCCTCGAGCGGCGACCAGTCGCTGCCGTCCCATTTGGCAATGCGGCTGGCCGGCGTCCCCCCGGCGCTGGTGAACCAGCCCCCAGCGTACAGGTTCCCGTCGTTGTCAACTTCCAGGTCGCTGACCCCATTGTCCATCCCTGATCCGAGCGGCGCCCAGGTTGTCCCGTCCCATTTGGCGATACGATTTGCGCGCGTCCCCCCGGCAGTGGTGAATCCACCCCCGGCGTACAGGTTCCCATCGCCGTCAACCGCCAGGGCGGTGACGCCGCTATTCATTCCCGGCAAGTGGAAACCGGCTACCCAGTGCTGATCACCCGGGGCCTGGGGGGCAAAGCGCGAGGCCTCAGCAGAGGCGGTGGCCAGCTCCTGGTCGAGGGAGGTTATTCTTCCAGGCTGGCCGTCGTGCTGGTCCATTGCGCCACCCGCCGGGTGCCCGCTCCCTGCCAGAATATACGTCCAGCTCTCCGCCGGGGTAGGGTTCAGCGCCAGGCCGGCCAGCAGCGCGGCCATGACCAACCTGGCAAACCATTTGATTGACAGAACTGATCTGGTATTCATAGGGTTGATCCTTCATATTTGCGTTTGATTACGGATTTGCCCATTCATTTGAATCTAAATCCCATTTGGCCAGACACCCTGATCGCCCAGAGAAAGAAAAACCGCCCACCTGCACTGAGCGAGGGGCGGTTGGCGATGAAGAGAGTAAAATGATTGCCCCACTTAACCGGCAAGCAGTGCATTCATCGAAATGTATTCGACTATGTGTAATATAGCACTAACGGAAGCCGGATTCAAGAGGGAGTTTCTGAATTTCCTCCTGAATTCACCGCGCCGGCCGCAGAGCCGGCAGTGGCTTAGTGCGCGGGTCGGCGAAGAAGTCTTGCGGAAGCGACAGGGGGGCGTAGACCAGCCCGGTGCCGATCGTCCCGTAAGGGATGTAGTACAGCCGGATCACATTTTGCGGAGTGAGGCGCATATCCTGGAAGACGAACAGCAGGTGGCTGCCATCCGGGCTGAATTGTGGGTCGCGGTAGCAGCAGGCGCCTTCGATCGGGTTGGCCTGGAACCCGCGGTGCAGGTCGGTGCTGTAGATCCACAGGTCGCCGAAGCCGTCGTTGCGCTTGTAACTGGTTAACGCGAAGAGGAAGTCTCCATCCCAGGTGAAGTTCTGGATGAACGGGCTGACGGCGTACTCCTTCATCTTGAAGCGCGTGGCGGGGAATTCGTCCAGACGCGCGAAGGGCGGCGTGCAATTGGCGATGTCGAGCAGGTGGATCAAATCCACCTGGCGGCCGGCGTCGACCCCCAGGCGGGTGATCGCCAGGCGCTGCCCGTCGCGCGACCAGCGGGCGGACTTGACGGCGATGTTCTTATCGTTGTGGGTGTAGGGAGCCAGCGCAGGGCAGCCGGCCATGGCCTGCAGGTCGCTGCGAAAGCGAGCCTGGCTTAATTTCTGGCGGTCAAAGGGGACGATGTACAGCTCCCGGTTGAGGCTGATCGCCACGCGCTGTCCATCGGGCGAGATCTCGAAAGCCTCCAGGAAATCCGCCGCCTCGAAGCAGGCCAGGTTCTCGACGCGCGTCGAGCCGACGTCCACGCTCTGGACGCATTTACCGAGGATGTAAATCACCACCTGGCCGTCCGGCGACCAGCTCAGGTTGGTTTTCTTGGCATGATCGAAGGTGAGCTGGGCGAGTTGGCTTCCGTCCAGGTTCGAGATCCAGATGTCGTCGGCGTTGAGGAAGGCGATCTGATCGGCGCCGCCGATGATGGGCGCCAATGGAAGTGGAGTATCAGTCGCAGTCGCTTCGGGCGCTTCGGTCGCTGTGCTTACCAGGGTCGCCGTCGCTGAGCTTACAGGCGCGCTGGTGGTTGGGTTTGGCGGAGTGGCAGTCGCGGTCGCTGCGGTCGCTGCGCTTACGGGCGTGGCGCTGGCCAGGAGTAGGGAAACTGGTTTAGACGAAGCCGGTTGCGTCGCTGGAAGGGAAGGAGTGGAAGAGGGGAGATTAGCAGCTGGAATAGACGCCTGGCGAGCGAAGAGAAAAAGGCCTCCCGCGGCGACCAGTCCGAGGGCGCCCAGTGCCAGCGCAGCCACGAGGATCAGGTTGCGGCGCGGCGTGGGTCGTTGGGGTACAGCGCCTACTGGTCGCTGACCTTCGGCGACCAGCGGTCGCTCCAGGGATGGGGGGGTGATTGGCCCTGGCTGGGGTGAAGGCCGTTCGCCGGGCACGAGGATCGTGGTCGCCTGTGAGGGAAGCCCTCCACCTGTCCCCTGCTGAGCAGAGATGGTCGCCTCCAGGGCGGACGCCATCTCTCCGATGGTAGCGAAACGCGCCTCCGGTTCTTTGGCCAGGGCGCACCCGAGCACCGCCGCGATAGCTGGAGGCAGGCCCGGTTTGATATCCAGAAGCTGGGGCACTGGCTCGAGGATATGCATTAACATCGTCTTGGCTGGTGTGTCCGAGGAAAACGGTACCTTGCCGGTCAACATCTGAAAGAGGATGATGCCCAAGGAATAAAGGTCGCTGCGCCCATCTAATTCCCGGTCCCCCTGCACCTGTTCCGGGCTCATATAAGCCGGGGTGCCCAATACCACGTCGCCGGTCAGGGTCGCTGCGCTGCCCTGGGTGAGGCGGGCGATGCCGAAATCAGACAGGAAGGCGTTGCCGTAGCGGTCGAACAGGATGTTGCCAGGTTTAAGGTCGCGGTGGATAATGCCCTTGGTGTGCGCCGCGTCCAGGGCGGGTGCCAGGCGGCTGATCAGGTGAACGGTTTCTGCGATGGATAAAGGACCCTCTTTGAGCCGTTCTTCGAGCGATCCGCCAGACATATAGCGCATGACGATATAGGGTTGGCCGCCCTGCTCCCCGAAATCGTACACCGGCACGATGGCCGGGTGTTCGAGCAGGGCGATCGTCTTGGCCTCGCGCTCGAAGCGCACGCGGAACTGTGGGTCGTGCATGAAGGCCGGCGGGAGCACTTTAATCGCCACGTCGCGTTCGAAGCGCGGGTCATTGGCGTGAAAGACGGTCGCCATGCCGCCCCGCCCAATCTCACTTTTTACTTCGTATCGGCCAATATGGTCAGGACTCATCTGGGTTTTAATCTGGATCATGTTGTTACGTTCAAACGTTCAAACGTTTGATCGTTTGAAGATCGGCATCTTTGTGCTGGAGATGATCTTACCCCAACTCGCGGATTATGGACTTTACGAAGTTGTTGGTTGGTGAAATTAGCCTGTCCCAAACTGCCGGTCTCCGGCGTCGCCCAGGCCAGGCAAGATGTAGCCGTGTTCATTCAGGCGTTCGTCGATCACCGCCAAGTAGATGGGTACTTCCGGGTGGTGCTTCTCCATCAAGGCGATCCCCTCCGGAGCGCCGATGATGCCCACAAACTTGATCTTTCTCACTCCCCAGCGTTTGAGCACATCCACCGTGGCGACTGCCGAGCCGCCTGTGGCCAGCATTGGGTCGAGGATCAGGCAGACCGAGACAGTCGGTTCGATCGGCAGCTTGTTGTAGTATTCGACCGGTTTGAGCGTGCGCTCGTCGCGGTACAGGCCGATATGCCAGACCTCGGCGTTGGGCATCAGATCCCACACGCCTTCCACCATCCCCAGGCCGGCGCGCAGGATCGGCACCAGCCCGATCGGCTCCTTCAGCTCTGCGCCGGCGGCCATGGCCAGAGGCGTTTCAACTGACTTCGAAGTGGTCAGCAGGTCGGCGGTGGCTTCATAAGTCATTAGGGCGGCGATCTCGCGCACCAGGGCGCGGAAGCGCTCCGGTTTGGTGGTCTTATCGCGGAGCAGGGTGACTTTATGGGCCACGAGGGGATGGGAAGAGGGGAAAATATTGGGCATGAGGTTCCTCCTGTTGGATTGGGTTAATTATAGCCGCGCTTGCCCGGCTGTGTAAATCAACCCTCGCCAGGTCTCCCTCAGTCCCGCGGAGACTGTCAATATACTCTCTGTTATAATCTTCTCTATGGACTCACCACCCAAACGGCTTATCACCCCTGAATCCCGTCCCGAGGACCGGCTGGACCAGGCGCTGCGGCCGCGTTCTTTGGCTGACCTGATCGGCCAGGAGAGAGTCAAGGAGAACCTGGGGATTCTGATCGCCGCTGCCAGGCAACGCGGGGAGCCGGTCGATCATGTCCTGTTCTATGGCCCACCTGGCCTGGGCAAGACCACCCTGGCCCACATTATGGCCAATGAAATGGGGGTCAATATCAAAATCACCTCCGGCCCGGCCATCGAGCGCCCCGGCGACTTGGCGGCGATCCTGACCAACCTGCGCGTTGGGGATGTGCTCTTCATTGATGAGGTACACCGGCTCGGGCGAGTGGTCGAAGAAGTGCTCTACCCGGCTATGGAGGATTTCGCCCTGGACATTGTCATCGGAAAAGGGCCTTCGGCGCGTTCCATCCGCCTGAAATTGCCGCGCTTCACGGTGATCGGGGCTACTACCCGCCTGGCTCTGATGACAGCCCCGTTGCGAGCGCGCTTCGGGGCAGTTTACCGCCTGGACTTCTACAGCCACGCCGCCATGCAAGCCATTGTCGTGCGGGCGGCGGGTGTCCTGGAGGTGGGCATCGATCCGGATGGGGTGGATGAGATCGCCCAGCGCGGCCGCGGCACGCCACGCGTTGCCCTGCGCCTGCTGCGCCGGGTGCGCGATTACGCCCAGGTGCGCGGCGACGGAGTGATCACCCGCCCCATTGCGATAGAGGCTCTCGATCTGCTCAATGTCGATCCCCTGGGCTTGGATGAGATGGACCGGCGTGTGCTGCGCACGGTTATTGAAAAGTATCGCGGCGGGCCGGTGGGGTTGAACACGATCGCCGCCTCGATCAGCGAGGAGGCAGACACAATCATGGACGTCGTGGAGCCTTACCTGTTGCAGCTGGGTTTCCTGGAACGCACCTCGCAAGGCCGCCTGGCTACTCGCCGCGCCTATGAACACTTGCAGATCCCCATCCCGAAGGAAGACCAGCCGCGGCTCTTGTAAGGATTAAGATGGCTCTCGCCCGCTTATTCCTCATTCTCGGTCTGGTTTTCATCGTGGTAGCTGGCTTGTTTTTTCTCTTCGCTCGCCTGGGGGTGCAGCCGTACCGCCTGCCGGGTGACATCCGCATCCAGACCAGGAACCTCACCTGCGTCTTTCCCCTCCTCACGTCAATCCTGCTATCCATCGTGCTGACGCTGATCTTGAATCTGATGATCCGCTTCTTAAACAAGTGACCTATATCAACTGGACACTGGATACTGAATACTGATCACTGGCAACTCACCGCTAACCACTAACCACAGGCTCGTGAGGACTTCCGACTTCGACTACGATCTTCCCCCGGAATACATCGCGCAGACCCCAATCGAGCCGCGCGATGCCTCGCGCTTGCTCGTCCTGGACCGGAAAAGCGAGTCGATCCAACACGCCGTCTTTCGGGAGATGGGCAGGTATTTGAAGGCCGGCGATCTGCTGGTGCTCAATGAGACGCGCGTGATCCCGGCGCGGCTGTTTGTCCGCAAAGTCCCCGGCGGCGGCCGCGCTGAATTGCTCTTGCTTCGTCGCCAGGACGAACACACCTGGGAAACGATGGTGGGCGGGAAAGGGTTAACCGCCGGGAAAATCCTGCAGGTCGACTCCGGGCCGCTGGCCGAGGTGATCGCCGTGCTGGATGGCCCCCGCCGAATGGTGCGTTTCGCCGAACCCATCGAACCTTTTTTACCTTCAGCCGGCCACGTCCCCCTGCCGCCCTATATCCATACCCCCCTCCTCGACCCGGGACGCTACCAGACCGTGTTTGCCCGCCAACCTGGTTCGGCTGCTGCACCCACCGCCGGGCTGCACTTTACCCAGGAACTGCTCGCTGAGCTGCGAAACCAGGGGATAAACTTCGCCACTGTGACCCTGCATGTCGGGTTGGATACGTTCGCCCCGGTGGACGAGGCAGACCCCCGCCAGCACGCCATCCACAGCGAGTCGTGCCAGGTGACGCCGGAAGCAGCTGCCGCTATCAACCAGGAGCGGCGAGCGGGTGGCCGGATCGTGGCTGTCGGCACGACCAGCGTGCGGGTATTGGAGAGCGCCGCGCGCGCCGCGCTTCCTGGTGAGGTAGTCAGACCTTATGAAGGTCCGACCAGCCTGTTTATCCTGCCGGGGTACGTTTTCTGTGCTGTAGACGCGCTGATCACAAACTTCCACCTGCCAAGATCGACGCTGATCATGCTGGTGAGCGCCTTCGCCGGGCGCGAAACTATCCTCAGCGCCTACGAAGTCGCCAAGCAGGAGAGGTACCGCTTTTATTCCTTTGGCGATGCTATGATTATTCTCTGATCAGCCGATTACCACCCTGTTGCGCCCGCTTTGCTTCGCGGCGTACATGGCCGTGTCGGCGTGGTCGAGCAGCACCGCCAGGTCGGGGATTTGCTCGGTGTAGGAAGCCACCCCCAGGCTGATTGTAATATTAATCGCGCCGCGCTCGGTCAGCACCGGCGTCATGGCAACTTTTTCGCGCAACCGTTCGGCCAGGTTGTAAGCCCCCTTTGCATCGGTTTCAGGCAGCAGTAGGGCGAACTCTTCCCCGCCGTAGCGCCCCAGGATATCCGTATCCCGGATGGTGGCGCGGCAGCAGTCAGCCAGGGCGCGCAGCACCTGGTCACCGATGGCGTGGCTGTAGGTGTCGTTGGTCTGTTTGAAGTGGTCGATGTCCAGCATGATAGCCGCCAACGGGTGCCCGAAGCGGCGCACCCGTTCCACTTCGCGTTCGCCCAATTGAAATAGACCGCGCCGGTTGTACAGGCCGGTGAGCGGGTCGGTGACCGCCTGGTGTTGCGACTCCTCAAACAGGCGGACATTTTCGATGGTGATAGCGGCCTGGTTGGCCAGAGTCTGGCATAACCTCATTTCCTCCTCGCTCCAGGCGCGCTCACTGCGGTTATCCCAGATCTCTGCGTACCCACGAACCTGCCCGGCTATCATCATCGGAAGGGCCAGGGCGCTCTTCACGTTGCGGCCTTTTAATTCCTCGCGTGTTGCGGGATCGGTATTTGGGTCGTTCACCAATGAGATCCACGGTTGGCCGTTGCGGAGAGCCTGGAATAACTTCGGGGTAGTTTTCAAATAATAGGTTGTGCCGAGGTCGGAAACCCGCTCTAACTCATTCGCCTCTGGGCCGAAATATTCGGACAAAACGATGGCTAAGCCGCTATCCTGGTCGTAAGAGAGGATATAAGCGCTTGTCGCGTTGACCGCTTTGGCTAACTGCTGGGCGGCGATATTGAGCGCCGATTCCAGGTCGATCGTCCTGGTGATATCGGTGCTGCTTTGGAAGAGCAACGCCAGTTCGGCGGCGCGTTTTTTCTCGCTTGCGTAGAGACGCGCATTTTCTATGGCGATGGCAGATTGTTGCGCGAATAGAATCAGCAGCCGCTCATCGGAAGGTGTGAAGCGGCGCGATTGGTCGGCAGCGACCACGCCGACCACCCCCACCAGCCGGTTGCCGATCAACATCGGCGCAGCCAGGACAGCATGCCACGGCCCGGCTTCGTATTGCGGGGAGCGTCCCGACCATTGCATGTAATCGTCAATGATTAATGGGTGGCGTGTTTGAGCGACGTGGCCCATAACGCCCTCGCCTAAAGACATGCGTGTGCTGGAATAATCCTTCCCCAGGTTGTGGCTGACGACGATCACGACCTCCTGTTTAGCCTCGTCATACAGGCCTAGATCACCTCCGGTGGCGTTGAGCAATTCCACCGCTCGCGCTAAAACGGCCTGGAGCAGTTTTGTCTGTTCCAGTTCCGCCGAGATATCTGCAACCGTGGCGCGCAGGGCGTCTAATTCCTTAACACGCTGCTTTTCCGTGGTATACAGGCGTGCATTTTCCAGGGCAATCGCCACTTGATCAGCGAAGGCCGAGACCAGCTGGGCGTGGTCGGCGGTGTAGGTATTGGGTTGGGCACTGTCGATGGCGAGCATACCGATCACGGTGTCGTGCAAGATCAGGGGGACGCCCAGCCAGGAGCGAATGTGGTTGTGCGGACCCGCGCGGAAGGGGGAATAAGCGCCAGGGGCGTCGCCCAGGATGTATGGCCGGCGCTGCTGGATGACCACGGTATTGGGGTTCTCGCCCGGCACAGGGAAACGCAGTCCGACGACGGCCTGCGGATCGGACCAGCCACGGCCGCCGACGATTTCCAGATAGCCGTTGCGCAACAGTTGCACCGAGGCGCTGTCGTACGGTACAACGCATTCAAGTTGCTGCAAAATGCGTTCGATAGCTTCATCCTGGTCCAGCGTGGCGGCGACTACCGATCCTGCCTGGCGTAAAGTCTCCGCCTGGTGCGCCTGCAATTGTGCTAGCTCGTAGAGCTTGGCGTTCTCGACAGCGATCGCCGCCTGGTTGGCGAATAACATCAACAAGTCCAGGTCGTCTTGAGTGAAGCTGGGTCCTTGTTCTGTCTGGAGCACGTGAATCACGCCGGTCACCCGACCCCGCCAGATCATGGGCGCGCTGGCCACTGCGGTGAAGGATTGATCTCCCTCGTAGACGGCTGCCCGGCCGGTCCAGACCCGGTAATCTTGAATGATCTGCGGTTTTCCGGTTAGAGCCACGTGTCCGGCGGCCCCCTCCCCGTATTTGAGCACTGTCCCGCTATAATCGCGCCGGGTGTTGAAGCTCACCACGCAGCGGACTTCTTCTCGATCTGGATCGCACAGGTAAAGCCCCCCGCTGGAAGCGTTGAGCAGCCGCGCGGCGCGCTCGACGATGGTCTGGAGCAAGTCCGGCAGCTTGTGGGGGGAGGTGATATCCAGAACGGTTTGGTGAAGTGCGCTGAGCTCCTCGACTTTCCTCCGCAGGCTCTCTTCCGCCTGACGGCCGTCTGTGATGTCAATCCCGATTCCGATCACATACGCCACAAAGCCCTGTTCGTCGAGCAGGGCGGAGTTAGCCCAGGCGATCAACCGGCGGCTGCCGTCTTTGGCGAGCCAATAATTTTCGTGGCGGTTCGGAAATTGGCCGGACTGCAAGGCCTCGAAAACAGCCTTGACCGGTGCTATCTCGTGCGGAAGTAAGAGGAAATCCCAGACAAATTTCCCTTCCGCTTCGCTAGAGGTGTACCCGCTTGTTTGCTCGCAAGCCTGGTTGAAATGGTGGATTCTCCCCTGTGAGTCGAGGACGACCACCAGGAAATTGTCCGTATTCAGGATCGCCGAAATGAATTGCTGCCCCTCGATTTGCATCTTTGTCGGCCTCAATATTAAGCCTGAATTATAATCCACGCATTCTGTGCAAGGATTAATCTTTGCACCAGGGTTGCTATCTCTTTTGCAATGTGAAGATTTGAACAGCCTATGTCCCTTCGATCAAAATCGTGGCAAGAACTAGAAGAAACCATTATCTCTTGTCGCAAATGTCCGCGCCTGGTGGCCTGGCGAGAGCAAGTTGCCAGCGCTCGCCGGCGAGCTTATCGGGATCACGTGTATTGGGGGAAGCCGGTACCAGGTTTTGGCGACCAGCAGGCGCGCCTCCTGGTAGTCGGCCTGGCACCAGGGGCGCATGGCGCCAACCGCACCGGGCGAATGTTTACCGGCGACGGCTCGGGAGAATTTCTATACCGGGCGCTGTTCCAGGCTGGTTTCGCCAGCCAGCCGACGGCGACCGCTCTTGGAGATGGGTTGGCGTTGCAGGACGCGTTCATCTCCGCTGTCTGCCGCTGCGCCCCGCCAGCCAACAAGCCAGCACCGGCGGAGATCGCCAGCTGCCAGCCTTATCTGGCGCAGGAGATCGTCCTGCTGGAGCGCCTGGTTGTGATCGTGGCGCTTGGCCGGATCGCCTTCGACAACACGCTGCGCATCTACCGGGAGCGCGGGTACCCTGTCCCGCGCCTGGACTTCCGGCATGGGGCGGTTTATCCGCTCGGAGAGGGGCTCCCTCAGCTGGTGGCTTCTTACCATCCCAGCCGCCAGAACACGCAAACCGGACGATTGACCGAGGTGATGTTTGCGGACATCTGGCAGAAGGTGAAGACGATATTATCAGAGGCGGATGACGCGGTTTGACGCTGATTAGAGAATATGTGAGATGGGTTATAATCCTGTAATATTTAGGACTTACGCAGTTGGAATGAGGATGGGGGGTGTTTGGGCGGGCAACGCCCGCCCAAACACCCCCCCAATCCCCACATCTGCGTAACTCCTAATATTAATAAAATATTGGAATTATAGGAGGTCCTCTGTGCGCGCAGTCGACATTATCATCAAGAAACGCGATCGCCAGGAGCTGACGCGCCAAGAAATCGAGTTCTTCATCCAGGGATTCGCTTGCGGCGAGATCCCAGATTACCAGGTCTCTGCCTGGGCGATGGCGGTGCTGCTCAACGGGATGACTCCCCGCGAGACGGCCGACCTGACCCTGGCCCTGGCCCATTCCGGCGATATGCTCAGCCTTAACAATGTAGTACCAATCGCCGTCGACAAGCATTCCACCGGCGGGGTAGGCGATAAGACCACCCTGGTCGTGGAACCGACGGTGGCGGCGTGTGGACTGGCGGTGGGCAAAATCTCCGGGCACGGCCTGGGCTTCAGCGGCGGCACGTTGGATAAGATGGAGTCCATCCCTGGCTTCCGCTCCGACCTGAGCACGGATGAGTTTCTCGAACAGTTGCGGACAGTCGGGCTGGTTTTGACCGGGCAGAGCGCCGACCTGGCCCCGGCGGATGGGAAGCTGTATGCCTTGCGCGACGTGACCGGCACCGTGCAGTCGATCCCCTTGATCGCCTCATCGGTGATGAGTAAGAAGATCGCCGGCGGCGCGGATGCCATTTTGCTGGATGTCAAGATCGGCTCGGGGGCGTTCATGAAGACCCTGGAGGAGGGGCGCGCCCTAGGCGAGTTAATGGTCTCGATTGCGAAACAGGCTGGACGGAAGGCAATCGCTCTGCTCTCGGACATGAACCAGCCTTTGGGGCAGGCAGTGGGCAATGCCCTGGAGCTGCGCGAGGCGATCGAGACGTTGCACGGGGGTGGGCCACCGGATTTCCGCGAGCACTGCCTGATAGTGGCGGCGCATATGTTAGTCCTGGGGGAGATGGCAACTGACGAAGGGCACGGGCGTTCCCTGGCGCAGGAGGCACTGGATACTGGAAAGGCGTGGGAGCGTTTCAAGGCTTTGGTGGCTGCCCAGGGTGGTGATGTGGATTATGTAGAAGACCCTGAGCGCCTGCCCAAGGCTCCCCTGGTTGAGTGGGCACCCGCACCACACGACGGTTACGTGGACGCAGTTAACGCCCAGGTCATCGGCGAGACGGCAGTCCTGTTGGGGGCCGGGCGGGCCAGGAAGGGTGATCCGATCGATCACGCGGTCGGGCTCCAGGTTTTACACAAGGTGGGGGATCGAGTCGCGGCCGGTGAGGCCTTGTTCATTGTACACGCCAACGACCGGTCATTCCTCGCCGAAGCGCGCCTGCGCCTGCTGGCAGCCCATGCCTGGAGCGAGACGCCGGTGGAGCCGCTGCCGTTGTTTTATGGGGTGATTAGGTGATCGGGTTATCTTGTATTAATTTCGCAGGCTGGCGAGTATAGGCATCCA
>DATDRM010000130.1:0-9684 GCA_035291705.1 Anaerolineales bacterium | reverse complement strand
CTGGCCGCTCTGCCTGGATGATGGCCAGTGCATCCACCCCATTATCTGCGGTGAATATCTCCACGCCTTGATCTTCCAGATCCTCCAGGGTCTGTTCGATCAACAGGCGAATGTAAGCTTCGTCGTCGACGATCAATACTTTAGACATCCGTTCTCCTTAATCAACTATCGGCAACGTAAACATAAAAGTACTACCCCGACCCAGCGCGCTCTCCACCCAGATGCGCCCGCCGTGATGCTCGATGATTTCTCTGCAGATCGGCAGTCCCAATCCGGTGCCCTTGGGCTTGTCGGTCAGGGTATCGCCCACCTGCTTGAACTTCTCGAACACCAGCGGTTGGTCCGCTTCTGCGATGCCGATGCCCTGGTCCGTCACGCTGACCCGGATCTCGCTATCCACCACCTGCGCCCGCACCCTCACCCTCCCCTGATCGGTGAACTTGACCGCGTTGGAGATCAGATTGATCACCACCTGCACCAGCTTATCCCGGTCGCCGCTGACCTGCGGCAGCCCGGCAGGCAGCTCTTCTACCAACGACAAGCCTTTCTGATCGAACAAGGACGCCGTGGCGGCCGTAGCCTGAGCGATCACCTCCGCTATCATCAACGGCTCCACATTCCAATCCATCTTGCCGGCTTCGATCTTTTCCAGGTCGAGGACATTATTGATCAGGGTCGTCAGGCGCTGGCCTTCGGTCAGGATGATGCCCAGGTTCTCACCCACCTGGACTGCCGCCCTTTGGGCTTTCCCGTCGTCAGTGAGCAGCAGAGGGAAAACGCGCTCCTCGAGCCGCTTCTGCACGATACGCGTGAAACCCAAAATGGATGTAAGCGGGGTGCGCAGCTCGTGGCTGACGTTTGCCAGGAAAGCGCTCTTGGATTCATTGGCCGCTTCAGCCGCGGCGCGGGCCAGCTCAGCGGCCTGGCTTGCCTCCCTGGCCTCCCGGAAGAGGCGGGCGTTATCGATCGCGCCGGCGATCTGGCTGCCGATCGTCTCTGCCAGCCTGACTTCCTCCAGCGTGAAAACCCGTCCCTCCTGATCGGTGTCAGGACCTATTGTACCGATCACTTCTCCCCGCATCAGCAGGGGCATAAGCAGAATACAATGCGTGTTACGGGCACGCATGATCGCCCGGGTCGCCTCGTTTTGTAAGGGAGTATTCTGCGCGTCGGCAAGCACAATGGTCTCCCGGTTCTCAATGACTTGTTGCGTGGCGATATTCTCTGCCAGGGGGATAACCAGCCCCACTGCGCTCGGCTCACTGCCCCTGGTTGCATACGCCACGACCTCGATCTGCGTCCGGTCAGGGTTTAACAACGCCACCCCACAACTGCGGGCATCCAGCAACTCGACAAGCTCGGTAGCTGCGATATCCAGGATAGTCTTTAAATCCAGTACTGATGTCACCGCCTGAGCCATCCGGTTGAGCGCGTCCAGTTGGTTTGCCTGGGTTTCCGCCTTCTGGCGCGCCGCCAGCTCACTCTCATAAAACCGGGCGTTCTGGATCGCAATCGCCGCCTGGATCGCCAGCGCCTCAGCCAGATGGCGGTGTGTCTCGGTGAAAAAGGAAGGTTCAGCTTTGTCTAATGAATATATTCCAATCGTTTTACCGTTAACCACCAGCGGCACAGCCAGCCAGTTACACACGTGTTCGGAGCTGGGTACTTTCACCCAATATGGATATTGCCTGGTATCCGGGATTATGAAACTGGTCTGCTGGCTGACAACCTCGTTAACAGCCGGTGTTGTTGTGAAGCTAAAACTGACGGCCCTCGCCAGAGCCGGGTCACACCACTTTTCGTAGCCGCGCACCGCCCGAGCGACCAACCGCGTAGTGTCCTCGAGCAGCATGATCGTAGCACTGTCATAAGGGATCACCTGGTAAAGAAGATCTAGAAAGGTCTCGAGAATGGCATCCAGTTCCAGGCTCTGGGTCAACGCAAGGTTGGCAGCCTGTAAGATCTCTGCCTCAAGAATTTTCTGGCGCAAGGCAGCCAGTTCACCCTGGGTGGCTTCCAGTTGTGAATTGAGATCGGTTACTGTCGTCTTATAATCGATCATCCTTTTTCTCTTCCACGAGTGCGATCTCGATTTCGCCGTTTCCCGAGCTGTAAGGCAGGATCACCTGCCCACCCGAGCTCTCCAGGTCAATTTCCCCCTGCTCGCCGTTGCTGCCTAAAGTTAATAAAGCCGCCAGGCCTTCGGATCTCAACTCAGGTGTGATGCGGTGTATCCAGACTTTCAATTCACTGGCGCCAGTTGCCGGGATTTTAAAACGTGCTTTCCGAAGTGCAGAGAAAACATTGATCTCACCCGCTCCGGCTGGATGATCCTGCTGGCCGTCCACAAAGACCAGATGGGCTTCCCCGTTCGCCGGAACTCCATTAGCAGTGGCGTGATAGACGCTTTTCCCTCCCAGGCTCTGGTCGTGGCGTAGCTCGACCGCCAGCCTCCCTTTTAACGCCCCGCCGCGCAGCATGGCGATGGTCACGCCGAATACGACCAACCCCACCAGGATCGCCAGAATCCTGGTGACCGGTTCCTGAAAGATCCATATCCCATGCAGAAAAATGATGGCCAGAAAGAACAGGTAAATAAATCCCAGCAAGAGGGGATTGCCCAGCAAACGGTAGACCACGCCCGGAACAAAATCTCCTTTGCGCCGCGTGGCTGCCAGTAGCAAAACCGGGAAGATACCTCCCAACAAGGGCAGAGAAAATACGCTAACGATGCCCAATAAGGTGGCAAAAGACCCAATGCCGTTGACTGCCATCCACTCAGCGAGTAAGAACACCACGACCACCGGGCTGATCGAGATCAGAAATCGGCTGCGCTCGCCGCGCAAGACAGAGGAGGCGGCAGCGAGAGGCAGGCGTTCCTGCACCTGATAGTATATGCCCAACGAGACCTGGATGGAGGCCAGGCCCAGGCTGAGGATCACCAGCACAGAGCCTAGAAAATTCACCCCCCCGCCGGTGATTTCAGCCAGGGGGATCAGCAGTGTCCCCATCGTACTGGCCAGCACTTCCTGGGGTATGGCACCATTCGCAGCCACCATCCACAGGCAGGCGATCAACATGAAAGCGAAGATGGCCGTGATGCTGCCCCTGATCCAGGAGCGCGCGCTGGGCTCACGCCGCAGGACAACCGGGCCATAAGAAGCCACCAGGAAATGCGAAAAGAAAGTGGAGAGCATCACACCGATCATCGGTCCCAGGGTAGCTGCATCCAGCGCACCACCTCTGCCAAGTGACCAACCACCGCCAGTCAGGTTGGCAGCCTGAAAATGGGGCAGGGCCAGCAGCGGGATGATCAGCATGGACAGGAGGCTGATAACAACTATCAGAATGGCCGATGTCACCGTCGAGTTGAGTGATTTCTTCGAGAGAAAATACAGACACACCCCAAACAGCACGACGATCCACAGCTCCGCAGGCAGGCGGGTCGAGCCTTCCAATGTGCCGGATACGCCGATGTAGAAGATGATCAACACCAAAAATGAATTAGCGGCCAGAATAACTGTTAACAGCAGCGAACCTGCGCTCCCCAGGTACTCTTGCACCAATTGGCCTAGAAAACCCAGGCCAAAACGGGCGGTGCCGCTGCGCGCCACGGCTTCAGCCAGGGCGGCCACGGTCAGCATATTGATAACCCCGAATAAAACCACCAGAAGAAGGCCGGCACCCATCCCGAGCGGCGCCAGGACGATTGGCAATGCCAGCAGACCCGGTGCGCCCGGCAGGGTCAGCATAAAAGCAGTCCAGAAAGGCGGCAAATTCTCGATTCGTTTGGAGAAGGCTGCCCATCCCCAGCGGAGACGATCGCCAGGGGTGATGCGCGGCGCATAGATCGTCTCGATTGCTTGATGATACAGGCGCTGGTAAGCTTCCTGAACCGCTAAGCTGTCCAGGGCCAGGGCAGAACGGATCGCCGGAACTGCCAGTTTTGTAAATTGGTATTTCTCACCGATCAGATGGGCGATCGTCGCCTGGAGAGCGGCGTCCTCCGGAACCAGCGAAGCCCAATGCGGGGCGTAAAGTTCCAGGTCCTGGATAGCAATTTTTAATGGCAGCTGGCGTGCCGCCGCGATCGCTTCCAGGAAGACGCGCTCACGCTCCTGGGCAGCCTGCGGGGTTAGGTAAGGCTCCGCGGCCCGTTTGGCTTGCGAGATGAGCTGCGCCGTGCGGCTCTCGATCGCAAACAAAAGCAGGCTCGCCTGCCGGGCTGGCAGCCCGCCCAGCAATTCTTCGCGCGTGAAAAAGACGTCATCGGATGTCAAGCGCTCTTCCTTTTTGATTGGGACACGGATTACACAGATTACTCCAGCAGCTTTTCCGCGATACGCTGGTACATGGCGGTCATGGGATGCTCTGGATAGCGCATGACGAAAAGGCCCTCGCTGGCCAGGTTCATCATCTCGTCGGAGTGAGGCAGGACAGCCGCCACCTCGCAACCATAGGCCTGCTCGACTTTGATTCTGACGGCTTCCGGTTCGAGAGTACTGGGAGTTTTGTTGACGATCAGCACCATGCGCGGCACCCCCAGCTGGCGAGCCACTTTTACAGTGATGCCTGTGCCCTCGTAATCCTGCTTATCCGGGCGCATGACGATCGCCAGGGAATGAGAGATGACAATGGAAAGCAGGGTTTCCTCATTCAAACCCGGATGGGTATCGATCATTAAAACATCCAAGGCCAGCTCGTCAACCAACCGCCGCAGGCCCCCTGTCAGGCGTTGAGCGTCATAGCCCTCTCGCAAGACGCGGGTGATCTCGCCTGGCTTGGTGCTGGAAGGGATCAGATAGAGCCGGCCGCGCATGCCAGCTGCCGCCCTATCGCTCACGTCGATGGCGGTATCCTTGATTTCACGACCATGCCAGAGGTAATCGTTGAGCGAGGTGGTTATATTTTCCCCCTCTAAGCCGAAGAGGATATGGATGCCCGGTGACTGGATGTCGGTGTCGATCACACCGACCCGCTGACCTTCGGCTGCCAGCACCGCAGCGACGTTGGCAGTGGTGTTGGATTTTCCTGTCCCGCCGCGAAAGGAATGGACCGAGATGATTCTGGCCAAAGTATTTCCTCCTCTTGATATCGGCCATTTATGGTTTATTCTATCCAATTATACCACAATGCTCTCCCCCGAATCACAGCCGAATCTGCTTAAAGTTGTGGTTGCGATATTGAGATAAATGTTGTATTATTCAGTTATCTGGGCTTGGGCGTTCAGATGTTTCAAATCCAATGAATATTGACAACAAAGGAAGGAGTTCAACCATGGCTTTTAGCTTCAAAAACTCTAAGGGACAGACCTACTATCTGCATGCCACAACCCGTACCACCAAGACCGGCAAGAAACAAACCCTCTACTTTTTTGCGAAGACCACACAGGCGGGGGCACTGGATGCGGTCCCCATGGGTTACATGGTGTCAGAGAGCAAGACGGGGCTTCCCGTTCTCAAGCGCAAGTAACCCGAGTCACGACATACAATCCCCGGAGGTTTCATCGAGGATATTTCAATCTTCAAGGGTGGAGACCTGCCTTGATCCCAAGTCCAACCATGCAGCTTCATAACCTCCGGGGTCGATGTAATCCTAAATTGGAAAATCGTTTCAGCTAACCAGAAAAAGCACTTCCAGGGCCTTTAACCGACCTTAAAGGCCCTCAGATTCCATAGAACAATCTCGCTTCAGACTGATGAATAACACCTTCTGCAAGCGATTGTTTGCGTTTAAAATTTGTCGAACTATAGTTGACAAATCTAGAAAAATGATCCATACTATTTATGGATCATCACATAACTGGATAGGCTGGTGACATTCCCGAACACTGAGCCATCATCTGTCGAATAAATTTGCATCCAAAGCTATTCCGGACGTCCGGCAGAAAGGAGTCTCGTATGTACAGCACTATCCTGGTGCCCCTTGACGGGTCGAAGCGGGCAGAAGCGATTTTGCCATATGTAGAGACATTGGCGAAATGCTTCAACTCTAAATTAATCCTTTTGAATGTGCTCGAACCGGTTCATATCCTCTATGCCTCTGCTCCCATAGATATCGTGGAAGCCACCTTTCAAGCGAATGAGATTCACGAGGCGGAAGATTATCTGCATAGCCTTCAAGGGAGACTTCAAGAGCAGGGTATCCAGGTGGATACCGTTGTCGTCGAAGAAGGTTCCCCCGCCAGGGTCATTGACGAGGTGGCTGAGCGGGAGAACGTCGATCTGGTTGCCATGGCCAGCCATGGTTTATCTGGCCTGGCCCGGGTGTTTTATGGCAGCGTGGCAGCCGGCGTTCTGCACCGGATCGACCGGCCTCTGCTGATCGTCCGGTCTGACGGCGACATCTGATATATCAGCCAGTATAGAGAATTAATTGCCCACCTGGGGTCTGTTCAACGCGTAAAACACGCATTGGTTCACGCGCCGGCCCGTTCAATACCTGACCCTGGGCATCGAATCGTGAGCCATGACAGGGACAGGCGTATCCCTGTTCCACCGAATTGATCACGCAACCCAGATGCGGGCAGACCAGGCTAAGCGCGATAAAGCCCGCCGGCATGTGGTAAAGAACCGCCTGCGCTTCAGGGACCGGCGTGCGCGAGCCGGGGGGAAAATTGCTGGCCGGGCCAAGTTCGAACTCGGTTTGCGGTGCCGGATCGGACTGGTAGCCCAGAAAACGGATCAATCCAATTAACCCAAGCGTGCTGCTCAAGCCCAGCGTGCCTTTCAGGGCAACCATGATGAAATCCCGCCGATGGAGTTTGGAGACAGGTCCCTGCTTTTTGTTCATGTGATCATCATCTCTTCACGGAATGGCACTCATGGCAGTCGCGCGATTCTTGTTGATCAAGTTTTTGCTCGCAGGCGGTGCCCATGACCGGCCGGAAGGTGAAACGCTGCCCGGTAGCTTTGCCGAATAATTCAAACGCGCCGTCCGCCAGCTGGCGTGTGTTCCACAGCGGCTCTCCTTGTTCCGTGACCAGCACAGTATCACCCACTTTGAGATCGATCACGGGATTGAGAAACGCCATGCGCAGCGCCAGGTCGTCCTGGCCGGCGATCGTCCGGGTAAGCGGCAGCTCGTCCAGTGTACCGTGGCATGTCCGGCATTGGATGTATTGAATTTCCTTTTTATTGCTGTGGATGTCTCCATCCCCCATCGCCTCGAAACGAGTGTGGCAATCCACGCAATCCAGCGTCCACTCGCAGCGCACGAACTGGGCAATGGGTTGGTAATAATCGTGCAGGCGGTCAACCGGCTGGTCAGTGCGCGGGTGGAACTGCATCTGGCGCAGGTCATAGTTTCCCCGATTGTGGCAGGTGTTGCACTGCGTGTATGGGATGGCGGTCGTCAAGCGGTGGACAGGTTGATCCAGGTCGGTATTTGCAGTCGGTGTATGGCAGGCGGCGCAGCCCGTCAGGCGGGCATATTGCGCGCCAGGCAACGGCTCTGCAGAGAGATGGCAGTCCAGACAGTAATCCGCGAAGGCCTTGACGCTCGGCGATGACTCCTGCGAAGGATCAAAAGTCCCCAAAGAAGCCAGGCCAGTCGCGGTGGTGAGGTGATCATCCTGGACAGGATACACACCCAGGCGGGCGGTTTGATCGGACTGGGCTCCGTAGGTAAAACGAATGCTGGCGATCGCCCCAGCGTAAGTGCCTTGGACACTGGTGACCGCGCGCTGGATATGATCGCGCTGATCTTGAGCTGTGCCGCTGTGGCAATCACCGCTCCCGCAAGAGGCTTCCACCACGGCAAACTCGGAAGGGTTTCGCCCACCGCGCATCGTGCTGTGCGCCAGGTCTGCGTCCAATGCTAGCCGCTCACCGCCATGACACAACACGCAACCAAAGGTCTCCACCGGATGAGAGGGACTGATCTCAGGCAAGTCGGCGTGGCAGGTCAGGCAGTATTCAACCTGACCAGTCAGGGTAGGCAACAGGGAAACCGGTCTGGGTTGGCGGCTTTGCAACCAAGCCGCGCCCAATAACGAAAGGCAAAGTAGAAGTGAGGCGAGGAACAGGCGGATAGTCTGCACAAGAAAACCGAAGGGTTAAGGGAAAGTGGATAAGGGGGAAAGGGCGAGGATGGTCAGCAGCAGCAAGATAATGACCAGGATAACCAGGAGAAGCGAGGCAGCTCGATTGCCTGCAGGAAACCAGCGCCCCAATTCATCAGGTCTGGGATTAGGCAGCCAATAGGGGATGCCAGCCAGCAGAACGATCACCATCACCGGAATCAAAACTCCAAAGATGAAGGGATCTCCCCACTTGAGCAACTGCTGCACCCACAGGAAGAACCAGGGGGCGCGCGCCTCTGCTGCCAGGGGACTCCCCTCTCGGATGGGGGGAGCGATCGGCGCGGGCAGGATAGAAGCGACTACGATCAATACAGCAGTTGCCAGGATGGCAGCCAGGGCTTCCCGGCGCACCAGCTCAAAGCGGGAGATGCGGCTGGCATCCCGGCGCGCTTCCGGCGGCGGCACAGCGATGCCTCCATCACGGCGCACTCGGAACAGGTGCCAGGCTCCCACCCCCACCAGGGCCAGCGTTAATCCAAAGATATGCCAGGCGTAAAACCGAATCAGCGCAGCTGGGCCGGGCTGGGTGCCACCCACCACCAGGCGGTATAGACCTTCACCAAGGATTGGGATAGATTTCACCAAATTCGTGCCTGCCACCAGCGCCCACTGAACGCCCTCATCCCAGCGCAGCACGTAACCGGTGAAATCCAGCAACAGGCTGAGCAGGAGCAAGGCCAGCCCCAACAGGTAGTTGAAGCGCCGCGGCGGAGCGTAGGCGCCGGTGAAGACTACCCGCAGCAAATGGATGATGGCGACCACGACCAGCAGTTGGGCCACCCAGTAGTGCAGGTTGCGCACCAACCACCCATAAGGAACGAGAAAAGCCAGAGTCTGCACCGACTCGGCCGCCTCGCCTGGAGAGGGCACGTAAAAGAACATCTCCAGGATGCCGGTGATGACCAGCAACAACACAAGATACACCGATAAACCCCCCGCCCCCAGCGTGTAGCGGAAGCGCGCCTGAGGGGCTGGGATGGTGGGTGGGTGCAGGTGATGGAAAAAGGATGGCCGAGTTGGATTAGCTTTCATGGATCAACTTGGCAAATCTTACCATACAAGCCTGGTAAACGATTATTATCCGATCATTTGTACTTCATCTCCCGGTGAAAAATGGCATGTGACAAAAAAGCCAAATAATGCGATAATGAAGGCGTGAACTCCAGGCATAAAACCGGTAATCGAGATGTCCAGATAGCACTCGTCTATAACTCAGAAGATAAGCTCACGGTCGGAGAACCACACGATCTGATCGCCCTGCAAGATACCGTCAACATAGCTCAACATCTGTATGGCGCAATCACATCGCTTGGATATCCGGCGATCAAAATCCCTATTCACAATTCCCTGGATGAATTGAGGCAACAACTACAACCGCTCTCCACCGAGGCCACTTTTATTTTCAACATCTGTGACGGCTTCCAAGGCAAGAGCAATGGTGCGGTGCATGTGATCAAAGAGATAGAAGAACTCGGCTTCAAATACACGGGGTCGAGCGCCGCAGTCTACGCCCTGTGCACGAATAAGGCCAACGCCAAGCGAAGGCTGATCGAATATGACCTCCCGACACCGGCATTCCAGGTGTTCGAGCAACCCGCCGG
>DATDRM010000129.1:0-5066 GCA_035291705.1 Anaerolineales bacterium | reverse complement strand
TCTCACGCTCTTTTTTCCAGATCAATACCTCCAGGTGGCATCCACATTGCGCATCGCAGCGGCAGGTGCCGCTTTGTTGTCACTGGCAACGTTACTCATCGGCGTTATCCAGGCCGGTGGAGACCGCCAGCGACCAGCCTTGATCACAGGTATTGCAGTCATCGTCCAGATCGTTGTCCTTGTGATGCTGCTCCCGCGCTGGGGCACAATCGGGGCAGCCCTGTCACTCCTTGCCGCTGGATTGGTGACATTGATCGGCCTATCCCCAGCCATATTCGCGCAATACGATTTCTCGTTCCATAAACTCCGAGATTTGATCCTCCGGCGCTTCTATCGAATGGGATTGCCTTTATCCTTCCTGGGGATACTCCTGTTCAAATTACCTGAAGGGGAAAGGACCGCTGCCGCAGTGAAATTAGGTCTGGCTGGTATCGGTTATTGCCTTGCACTGCTGAGCACATATTGGCGGCGTCCAGTGGATTCGAATTTCCCTATTCGGCAGCAGATTGTGCAATTTGTGAACGTCTTATTGGGAGGCTGAGAGAGGTATGATTCAAGACCGCCCTCGGATTGCTGCCGTTATTCCAAGCCTTAATGGAAATGCCAGTCAATTGGAAAATTCATTGGCTGCGCAGAGCTGGCCTCCAGATGAAATCTACGTGGTAAAGGGAGTGCAACCGAGCGGTCGCGCCAGGAATCAAGGTGTATCTGCGACCAACGGTGAAATATTGGTCTTTATCGATGACGATGCCTTACTTGGCGGAACACACTTGGTGGAACACCTCTTAAAACCCCTTTTGGCAGATCAAGCGATTGGCGTAACCGGTGTAGCGCGTACTTTGCCACAGGACGCCCGCTGGTTTCAACGCCGGGTTGCCACGGAGATCCCACGCACCGTCAATCCGATTCCGCTGGCACCCTTAGAGACGAACCCACCATTGCGCGGCTATGGCCATTCTTTGATAACCACCACCTGTTGTGCTATGCACCGATCTTTATTTGTTGAAGCTGGAGGTTTTCGGGAAGACCTGACCAGCGGTGAGGATACAGACTTATTTTACCGCATACGCAAACGTGGCTATCGTTTTATGATGGTACCCCAGGTATATGTCGAACATCCAGCTCCAGATAACCTGGGCACACTAATTAACAAGTTCTATTGGTATGGAAAGGGTTATGGGCAAGAAGCCCAGCGCCGCCCTGAACAGCGGATCGGGCCTAAATTGCCCACTAGATGGCACCGCTTAGCGTTCCTGATGATTGCGTCCATATGGTTGCTTCCTAATATTTTCGTCTTGTATTCTTTGAGTTATCCGCGCTGGGAACTTGGTTTTCGCCCTCTCAAGGCAATTAGCACCTATGCTGTCGCCTGGGGTTATGCCTGGGGATGGCGGGATGATTATCCATTCAAATGACATGAACCGATTCGGATTTAATGAATCGCGAGATTATATTCGACTTTTCAAAACCATCTCCCCATGGGTGATTGGTTTCCTGGTATTTATATTATCGTATAGCGCCACCGCTTGGCGATTAGACAAGGCACCAGACATTTTCACCGATGAAATCATCTACACTCGAATTGGTATCCGTGTAAGTGGTGAAGGGGCGTTAGTATGGGATAGCGGCGATCCTTTCCTCGTCCACCCACCGCTATACTTTCTAACAGAAGGGAGTTATTTCTCTATCACGGGCGATCCAACCACTCCGCTATATAGCGCGGGCGACATCTTTAATACGGTCTACCAGGCGCGATTTCTTAACGCATTTCTCGCGGGGATGACTGCACTCGCCTTGTACCTGTTAGGGAGACGACTGAGGGGGAGCTATTTGGGGTTGCTGCTTGTAGCTTTATTTATCCTCGATCCCTTCGGACTAAGGATTAATCGGCGGGCGATGCTAGAAACTATCGCTGCATTGTTGGCTTTGGTTGGGATAGCCATCTTATTGACCGGTGAGGGGAGACGATCAACCACGACGCTACCCCGGGCGATTCTTGCAGGGCTTTTGCTAGGTCTGGCCTTGCTTGCCAAAGAGATCACCTTTGTCACATTGGTAGCGGTTACACTTTTTGGATTGTGGGAAATCTGGCGGGCAATTTGGATTCATCGGCGAATGTCCCTCAGAAATCTGGCACCCTTTGTTACTATCGTCTTAGCAGGGCTGACTTATGCGATTTACCCGATTTGGGTATTGACCACTGGATACTGGGCAAGGTTTATGGACGAAAAAATGCTTGCCATAAAACGGCTGGTTGGGCTGGTCCAACTGACAGGCTGGAACCGACCTGGCATCTCCTTGACCGATTTATTGGTTCAACGGCTGGCAGACTATGGGAGCAGCTATCTCATCCTTGCCCTGGGAGGCGTCGCGACGATATGGATATTATTAAGAGGGAGGAACACTCGCACCGGCCGGTTGCTTGGCGTTTTAGGCTTGGCACTGTATCCATTCTACGGATTTATCACGTTATTTGGTAGTGGTAATGATCAGTTCTTCTACCTGTTACTAGTGCCGGCGACCCTCCTGGTTGGATGTGCGATCACTATGCAGTTTGAAAACGTCAACGAGATTAAAACCCCAAAGCGGTGGCAAAAGATCGATTACATCCGCGTGTTAATTACTTCCATACTTCTGTTAATAATCTTGCCATACAACTTGGTTAATTGGATCCGAGCATATGCGATCGGCATCGATAATGGTTACCTTCAGCTCACGAACCAAGTGCAACGATTGCTCCCCGAAGATAAGCCCCTAAATGCGAGCGGCGATGCTGTCAAGTTTCATTATTTTTTCCCGGATCGAGTTATCACAGATGCTTCCACCCCGGGGGAAGCCCAGGCAATGGGCGTTCATTATTTTGTCCTGGCTCCTAAGGACGTACTCTCTCATTATGGGCGTATCCAACCAGAGTTAGCCAATTGGATCATGGAAAAAGGAGAACTGATTTATGTGACCAAAGGTGATAGTTATGGTTCCATCATCCTTTACCGGGTCGATTACCCAGGCTCCGTCTCAACCCTCCCTCAACTAACTTCGACCAATCGCGCTCACTGGCGCTCCTTTGGACAGGCAAGGGCTGGATTCGTCGGTGCTTTGCAAGTTGGTCTTACCCTATGGATAGTCTTTTGGGGTATAGTTGCTGTCGGATTTGCAGCTGCAAGTTACTTGATTCGTCTATACTACCCACCTCGGCCCACGCAACCTTCAATGGACTCACCGCGCTGGCAAGCTGAAATCCAGCCAAAAGTGGAGGTTAGCCGTGAAGGTAGCTGACCGGATCGCGTTTGATGCTCGATACACCAACGATCGCTACCACGGTATTGGCCGCTTTGCATTCCACTTGCTCGAAGCCCTCACCAACGTCGCTCCAGAAAGCAATTTCATCGTATTTCGCGGCAAGGAACCAGACAGTCGATTTGACTGGCGTCAACTTAGCGAGCGGCCTAATGTCGAAATGCATAATGGTCCTTGGCCATTATACCGGCCTCAAGAACAATTCGAATGGTACAAAATTCTACGCCGCAGCCGCGCCGACATTTTCTTTTCGCCTTATTTCCCGTCCCCACTTTTGGTAAGCCTCCCGCTTGTCATCACAGTTCACGATCTGATCTTCGAGCGTTACCCGGCTTATATGCCCTGGGGATGGGCGCGTCCTTACTATCGATTAATGATGACCTTGAGCACCCATCGCGCCACCCGCATTCTGACTCTTTCCCGGGCGACCGCGCTTGACCTGTCTCTTTTTTATAAAATACCTAAGGAAAAGATCGCTGTCATTCCTGGAGGGGTAGATGCCAACTTTGGCCCATTAGAAGATGAGCAGGTCCGCCGGCACCTCAAAGAAAAATATGGTCTTGCCGGACCATTTATACTGTCAGTTGGCGTTCGCCGGCCGCATAAGAACCTGGTAAGGCTGGTTCATGCATTTGCTGACCTGGCAACAAGCATCCCCCATCAGCTGGTTTTCATCGGTACCACGGATCCGCGCTTTCCGGACGAGGCGCGAATTGCTGTAAACCAACGCCAGATTGGCGGGCGAACGCGTTTTCTGGGTTGGGTCCCTGAAGCAGATTTACCTGGCCTGTACTCACTGGCTTCTGTATTCGTGATCCCCTCACTGGTAGAAGGTTTTGGTCTAGCCGCGCTCGAAGCAATGGCCTGTGGCACACCTGTGTTAGCCGCCAATTCGTTCTCATTACCAGAAGTCGTAGCTGACGCGGCACTGTTGGTCGATCCGAGCGACCAACATGCTATAACCGAGGGGCTCCGACTGATTCTATGTGATGAGAGTCTGCGCCAGGAATTGACCCACGCCGGCCGAAAGCGGGCGGCTCAATTTACCTGGGACCATGCAGCTGGTATGGCGCTGAAGTTATTCGAAGAGGCGCTGAAGTGAACATTTTTATGTTGACATCTGTTCCTCTTATCCCACCTTGGGATCAGGGGGATAAGAATCTGGCCTATACCCTTACTCAAGCCTTAGCCATGCATCGCTTTCGGGTGCTCACCATGCACGGTGGTGAGCCACCCGCCGGAGATAACCTTGATCCGCTGCCAGTATACCGGAGTCGCCATCCATCCATGGTTCAAAAAGCATCGGTATTTTGGAATTTTCTTTCCTTCCCAGCAGACAACGGAGTTGCCACCTACCCCTATCAACAACCAGACCTCTATCATCTGGTTTATCGGCCCACCTCCCTGTCGTCCTTGTTTAGCCGGATACTCCCGGAATTCAAACGTCGCCCGACATTACATACCATACCGGCTGTTTCCGCAGAGAATCCCCCTCATCCAAATCTATTCTTCGCTGACCGTCTGGTGGTACTGTCAAAACACACTCAGCAGGTCCTGCTGAAATTGGGTTTAAGGAACGTAACCTATATTCCCATCGGGATCGACGTGGCAAGCTGGGCAGATTTGCGTTTCAAAACGGATTTATTGAAGTCTCGCCTGGGATTATCTGAACAACCTGTGTTGCTTTACCCAGGGCATTATGCGCCCGAGTATGGGATCGAGATCCTCCTAGAAGCGCTACCTGCCATCGTAACAGAGCTCCCTGAAGT
>DATDRM010000128.1:0-4637 GCA_035291705.1 Anaerolineales bacterium | reverse complement strand
ATGTCGTGAATGTCGCCGTGGACCGTCGCCAGGACCACCTTGCCGTACACCTGGCGCTGGGTGCCGCGCTTGGCCATCTCTGGTTCGAGGGTGCTCACGGCCCTCTTCATAGCCTCGCCAGCCATCACCAGCTCTGGAAGGTAAGCTTCGCCACAGCTGAACTGCTCGCCAACCTGGTTGACGCCGACGACGAAGCCTTTCTCAATCGCTTCGAGCGGGTCCATCCCCTGCGCGATAGCCTGCCGCGCTAATCCTTCTGCAAGCTCGGTATCGCCATCGATGATGCTTTGGGCCATGGCCTGGAATAAATCGGTGTTCATAAGTCTCCTTTTTTTGATTGGGACACGGATTACACAGATTTCGCTGATTTCCCTTTCTCTACCCTTCGGGGGAGGAATCGGGATTCAGACCTATCAGTCTTTCTTTTTCTTGCAGGCGGTTGGCTGGGATCCCCAGAAAGTCCACCAGCTGTGTGCCCAGGTGCTTGATATGCTGGAGCGTGGCCACTGCCGCCTGCTCTGGTTCATGGGCAGCGATGGCATCCACGATGGCGCGGTGCTCCTGGTATTCCCTGTCCAGGCTGACTTGCAGGAGTTCGGGATGCCGAAACATGTATTCGTAAAGCATCCAATCAGGGAACAGGTTGGAGGTCATCTCGTACAACTTGCTCAACAGGGAATTCCCACTGGCCTGCACAATGGAAATGTGGAAGGCTTTGTTTAACTGCCTGTGCCTGGACATGTCGTCCAAGCTGACCAAGGGCCTGGTCTGGGCGACGATCTCGAACAGGGCTTTGATCTGATCATCGGAAATGTTTTCGGCAGCTATGCGCACGGCCGCGCTCTCCAGGATCGTACGTAGCACATAGGCATCCAATATCTCGTCCTGGTTTAATTCTGGCACGCGCACTCCCCGGTAAGGGACGCGCTCCGCTAAACCAACGGAGACGAGGCGATCGAGGGCTTCCCTGACCGGTGTCTGGCTGACGCCGAGCAGGGTGGATAACTCCTCCTGTCGCAGCCATTCTCCCGGGGAATATTTCCCGGCGACGATCCTGCGGTGAAGGTATTCGAAGACTTCATCTTTGAGGGATTTTTTCTGGAGGCGCTCAAGCTCAATGGCTGGATCAAGCCCATGCCCGGTCAATGGACACTCACTCCTTCTCTATGAAGCAAACCTAGGGATTCCAGCATGATCTAAGTGCAATGGATTATATATAATATATGAGGGTTTGTAAAGCAGATTATCTCTCCCGAAAAAGTGCGCGGCAGCCTATCTTCATAAGGTTTATTAAGATATAATAGATAAAAATTCGCATAAAGGAGAATATATCGTGCAATACGTCTATGTTCGTCATACCGTTGAAGACTATGCCAAATGGCGCCCTGGTTTCGACGCAAATGAACCGGCCCGCCGGGCGGCAGGCTCAACGGGGGTCTACCACCTCTTTCGCGATAGTGGTAACCCGAATGAAATCACCGTTATTTTAGAGTGGGATAGCCTGGACAATGCCCGCCGGTTTGCGCAAGACCCAGCGTTGCGGGAAGTGATGAAGGAAGCGGGGGTGATGGGCCAACCCGAAATCCGGTTTCTCGAGCGAGCGTAAATAATCCCATCCCCAGCGATTGACAGCTCCCGAGGAATAATTCTCGGGAGTTTTTGTTGTTGGTTATAAGTCGTCGCAGCCGCGGCGTGGGGCGTATTTTTGAGGTATAATTCTTTCCCTAGTTAAATCAGGGCAAGTCAGCAACTTCGGCCGCTGCACGCGGCCGGTTTCGCGAATGGAAAATTAATGATCCAAGAACGTACCGATCTACGCAATATTGCTATCATCGCCCATGTCGACCACGGCAAGACCACCCTGGTGGACGGGCTGCTCAAGCAAGCGCATATCTTCCGCGAGAACCAGCAGGTAGCCGAGCGCGTGCTCGATTCGAACGCCCTGGAGCGCGAGCGCGGCATCACGATCCTGTCCAAGAATACCGCCATCCAGATCTGGGACCCGGCCAGCGCCCAGCAGGTCAAGATCAATATCGTGGATACCCCCGGCCACGCCGATTTTGGCGGTGAAGTGGAGCGGGTGATGAATATGGTGGACGGGGTGCTGCTGCTGGTGGACGCCGCCGAAGGCCCCATGCCGCAGACCCGCTTTGTCCTGAAGAAGGCCCTCGAGCGCGGCCATCAGGCCATCGTGGTGATCAACAAAGTCGACCGCAAGGACGCCGACCCGAGCGCGGCGCTCAACCAGACCTTCGACCTGTTCATTGAATTAGGGGCCAGCGACGAGCAGGCCGATTTCCCGGTGATCTATGCCAACGCGGTCACTGGTAGGGCCGGGTTCACGCCGCAGCTGGGGCCTGACCTGCAGCCGCTCTTCCAGGCCATCCTGCGCCGCATCCCGGCGCCGAGAGTGGACACCAGCGCCCCGCTGCAGCTATTGGTCACCACCCTGGGCTATGACGACTACCGTGGCGTGACGGCGGTGGGGCGCATCTTCGCCGGGCAGCTACTGGCTGGCGCCCCACTGGCGCGCATGACATTGAGCGGGGAGATCCTACCTGAGCGGGCGCGCTACCTCTATGTCCACCAGGGGCTGGATCGAGTCGAGGTCGAGCAGGCTGCGGCGGGTGAGATCGTGGCGGTGGCGGGGCTGGAGGGCATCGCCATCGGTGAGACGCTGGCCGATCCGGAGAACCCGGTTGCCCTGGAACCGATCCGGGTCGAAGAACCGACCGTGCGCATGACCTTTGGGGTGAACACCTCGGCCATGGCCGGGCGGGAGGGCCGTTGGGGCACCTCGCGCAAGCTGCGCGAGCGCCTGTTCGAAGAGCTGCGCCACAACGTGGCCCTACGGGTGGCCGAAACGGATAGTGCCGACGCCTTCCTGGTCTCCGGACGAGGCGAGCTGCACCTGGCGATCCTGATCGAGACCATGCGCCGCGAGGGCTATGAATTCCAGGTCTCGCGGCCGGAAGTCATCTTCCGCCAGGGCGAGGACGGCGAGACGCTGGAGCCGTTCGAGGAGGTGCATATCGATACCGTCGCCGACACAGTCGGCGTAGTGGTCGAGATGCTTGGCAGCCGGCGCGGGCAAATGATGGATATGCACGACACGGGCGACGGAAGCGTGCGCCTGGCCTACCTGGTGCCGACGCGCGGCCTGCTGGGCTTTCGCTACCAGTTCCTGACTGCCACGCGCGGCATGGGCGTGATGCACGCCCTGTTTCACAGCTATCTGCCCATGGCAGGGACGATGAGCGGCCGCTCCACCGGTTCGCTTGTTTCGTGGGAGTCCGGTGAAACCACCGCATACGGCTTGAAGAACGCCGAGGAGCGCGGTGCGCTCTTCTACGGGCCTGGGGTGGAAGTGTACGAGGGGATGGTGATCGGCGAGCACCAGCGCCCGGGCGACCTGGCGGTGAATGTGTGCAAGAAGAAGCACCTGACCAACATGCGCTCATCCAACCGGGACATTGAAGTGCGCCTCAGCCCGCCGCGCCAGATGAGCCTGGACGAGGCGATCGAGTACCTGGCTGAAGACGAACTATTGGAAGTTACTCCGCTCAGCTACCGCATCCGCAAACGGATGCTGGATACCGAAGAACGCGGCAAGCAGAGTAAGAAGGCCAAAGAAGCCCTGGTGGTGATGGCGTAGAAATTCAGCCGTTCTGCAGCGCACCAACGAGCCTGGTCAGGCTGGTCAGCGCCTCTCAACTTTCCGGTTCTATTAAGGGGGAAAGGATGGCTTTCAGCTCATCCAGGTGACCGTCCGCTTCAAACCAGTCCATGAAGTTCAGGCCGTGGCGCAGGTAGACCAGGTACTCTTGAGGGTCGACGTCCTTGCGGTAATAATCTTCGATTGTCCAATTTAAAATATACAGGTTACTGGCATTGATCATATAGGGCAGGTACTTGCCCTCCATCGGACTTAGAGGCCCGGCCCCGGGTTGGGTGTGCAAGGTTGACTGGTAAGCGCCCAGGAAGGTCTGGACATCGGCGAGACGGAGCGCGCCATCCGGAGCTCCGGATGGCGCGCTATCCTGTGGGGCTTCCCAGTTCGTGCAGAAGTACCACAGCGCCAGGGCGACGTCAAAACAGCGGGCGTCGATCTTGGACCAATCAAAATCGAACAGCCCGGTCACCTGCGAGCCGCGGAACTTGAGGTTCCCCGGGTGGTAATCGCAGTGGACGATCAGCTGGGGCAGCGCCAACGCTTCTGGCTCGCTCAGCACGGCCCGCGTGGCGGCGATATTCTGCAAGACCAGGGGCAGGCGTTCCAGCAGGGAGGCATCGAAGACGGTGTTCTTTGCCCTGGCAGGGCAAGCGGCGACGCCTGCGGCGATCAGCGGGAGGAGATCGAAGATCTTCGCTTCGGCGCGTTGCCCCTGGGGCTGGAAGCCGCTGACCGCGTTGTGAAACTGGGCCAGGACAACAGCTGAGTTCTGCAGCTCCTCGGGGCTGCAGCGTGGGTTCACCCAGGTATAGCGGTCTTCGCCGGACAGGAAATCAAAGATTGAAAAAAAGACACCTTCCCGGTCATCTGCCCCCGCAAACTGGCGGACATAGGTGTCCCCGTCTCGGGTGCGGTGCAGGCAGGCGACCGGAGGAGCGCCCAGCTCCACCAGATGGTTGATGAG
>DATDRM010000127.1:0-5137 GCA_035291705.1 Anaerolineales bacterium | reverse complement strand
GAAGATGGTCACGCTGTCCGCATCCTGGCCGGGCGCGGCGCGCAGACTGACCCACGCATTCCGTTCGACCTTCTCCCCCTGGCTGATTCTCGCCACCCGGATATCCTGGCTGCGAAAGCCGTCCTGGATACCGAACGCCTGCCGGACAAATTCTCCGAACTGGCTTCCAACCTGGAAAGCGACCTCGCCCAAATTCTGATTGGGGTGGACGTGCTCATCGCCCACAATGTGTGCTCGTTGCACAAGAACTTGCCTCTGACGGCTGCCGTGAAGAAATTGGTCGGGCAACCCGCTATGCCAAGGCTGGTGCTCTGGCACCACGATCTGGCCTGGAGCACACCCCGTTACCGCGCTGAACTGCACCCTGGATACCCCTGGGATTTATTGCGAACGAACTGGCCTGGTACAACCCAGGTTGTCGTCTCGGAGTCACGGCGGCGTGAGCTGGCTGAACTGTTCGACATCCCGCTCGAACGCATCCTGGTCATTCCCAATGGCGTGGCTGCCAGCCAGTTCCTAAAGCTGGAAGCACAAACGCGTTTGTTCATCAAGCAGTTGAACTTACTGGCTGCAGCGCCGTTGCTTTTATTGCCAGTGCGCATCACGCCGCGCAAGAACATCGAGCTGGCCTTGCGCATCCTGGCGGTCTTGCGGGAGAGATACCCCGCCGCGGGGCTGGTCGTCACCGGCCCGCTTGGCCCTCACAACCCCGCTAACCGGGATTACTTCGAACATCTGATTGGCCTGCGAAAAGCTTTAGGTCTGATGGCTTCTGCCCACTTCCTGGCCGAATTAAGCTCGAAATACCTGCCCGACCCGGTAATCGCCGATTTTTATCACCTGGCGGATGCCTTACTTCTGCCCAGCCGGGAGGAGGGCTTTGGCATCCCCGTTCTGGAAGCTGGCCTGGCAGGTTTACCGGTCTTTTGCGCCGATATTCCGCCTCTGCGCGATCTGGCTGGCGAACTGGGGATTTATTTCTCACCCGATGCCGACCCAGCCCAGGTTGCCGATCTGATCTTTCACAGGCTTTCAAACGACCCGATATATCGATTGCGATTGAGAGTGCGAACCCAGTACACCTGGGAGCAGGTGTATGCCGATCACATCGCGCCCCTGCTGAAAGACTAACCGGAGGCGCAAAATGAAACCAGTATATTCAACCTCAATTTTTCGGAAAGTCCTTGTACCGGTCGTCTATGAGTGCGATCCGACGACCGCCATTACTGCTGCCTGCGCCATCGCTGGTAAGGAAAACGTATTGCTCACCGGTTTCGTGCATGTTAATCCAGAGGACTCGCTCAGTGTAGCCACGCAACCCGCTCGGAAAATCCGGGAAACGCTGAAATCTTTGTCAAAGTGGGAAAATGTGCGCAACCGGTCCAGGGTATATGTCTCGCACAAGTTGTGGGATGAGGTGGTGCGCGCGATAGATGAGGAAAGTCCGGATTTGTTGATCCTCGAGTGGCCTTGCCATTTCGATGCCCTGCACACTACCCTGGCGGAAGTCCTCGCCTACCCACCCTGCGATATTGCCGTGGTGCGCTCACCGATCTCTGCTTGCCCAAAGCGCGTGCTCCTGCCCATCCGCGGTGGCCCGTTCGCCGAACTCGCTTTGCGCCTCTCCTTATCCATCGCGCAGGAGGCGTCGGCGGAGGTAACGTCTTTGCACCTGCTACCGGACGACAAAAGGCTCCTCCAGGACGCTCCTTTCAAGGGACTTGCCAACGTTCTGGCAAATCTACCAGAAGTTGACCAAATAGAAATGCAGACAGATGACCCGGTGGATACTATCCTATCTCAATCCAGACAATATGACCTGGTTGTGATGGGGGCAAGCGCCCGGCCATTGGATTCGGAGGTCGCCCTAGGCAGGGTTGCGCATCGCGTTTTGCAGGAAAGCCCGGCAGGAGTAATCGTCGTCAAGACCATGCGACCCATGCCAGCTGACTTGCATAGCCCAGCCGTCGGACAAAGCGCCATTTCTGTGCTGGTGGACAAGTGGTTCGCCGAAAACACTTACCACTCTAATGAATTCACCGACCTGGATCACCTAGTTCACCTCAAACACAAGCAGGACCTGACCATCAGCCTGGCAATGCCCGCGCTGAACGAAGAAGAGACCGTTGCAAATGTCATTCTAACCTTGAAGAGTGCATTAATGGAGAAGGTTCAGCTACTGGACGAAATCGTGCTAATGGATTCGAACTCAACTGACACGACCCGGGAGATAGCGGAGAGCCTCGGCATCCCAGTGGTCATCCACCAACAAATCTTACCCCAACATGGCGTCAGGTCTGGCAAAGGCGAGGCCTTATGGAAGAGCCTTATCGTCACCCGGGGTGACATCATCTTATGGATCGATACTGACATCGTCAACATCCACCCGCGATTTGTTTATGGGTTGCTTGGGCCTCTACTGACTACTCCGCGCGTCCGGTTTGTCAAGGGGTTCTACCGGCGCCCGATCAAAGTGGGCAACAAAGTTCAGGCAGGAGGCGGGGGAAGGGTGACCGAACTCACCGCTCGCCCGCTGATCAACCTGTTTTATCCAGAACTTTCCGGGATCGTTCAGCCGCTTTCCGGTGAATATGGCGGCCGGCGCTCAGCCCTGGAGCAATTGCCTTTCTTCTCCGGTTATGGCGTCGAAATCGGGCTTTTGATCGATTTCTTCGAGAAGTTCGGCTTGAGCGCCATAGCCCAGGTGGACTTGGAGGAACGCATCCACCACAACCAGCCACTCGAGTCGCTCAGCAAGATGTCGTTTGCTATCATCCAGGCGGTCATTCACAAGCTGGAAGGGCGATACGGGAGAGGCATCCTGGAAGAGGTAAACAGGACCATGAAACTAATCCGTTACGAGCCAGGCCGCTTCTTTCTCGATGTAGAGGAAATTGCTGAGCTAGAACGGCCACCGATGATCGAGCTAGTAGAGTATAACGAGAGACATTCATGACAACCCGGTTGGTCCTGATCCGGCACGGCGAAACGGATTGGAATATTGAAGGTCGCTGGTTAGGGCAGGTGGACGTGCCACTTAATGCCAGGGGTCGTAAGCAGGCTGGCCAAATCGCTCTATTGTTGAAAGATGTAGGATTGGCTGCTATATATACCAGCGATTTGACCCGCGCCCGGGAGACGGCGGAGGTATTGGCACGGACGAGACAATTAGGCGTGCGTATTGATCCACGCCTGCGCGAAATCCATCAGGGTGAGTGGCAAGGGTTACACCTTGCTGAAATTCAGACCAGATACACAGAAGCTTTCCGATCACGGCAAGAAAATCCACTCCAGGTGGCGCCCCCCGGTGGTGAGACTGCCTCACAGGTTCGTGAACGCGTCCTGGCTGCGGTTAATGATATCGTCCAGACTCATGCCGGGGATACGGTAGCGATCATCTCGCATGGGTTCGCATTGGCAGTCATCCTGGTCTATCATCAGGGAATCCCAATCGAGAAAATCTGGGATCTGATTCCGGAAAATGCACAGGTCAATATTATCGATGTGAATGATTCCGTCATAAAACACCCTCTCAATACTCGTTCCTCCGGCAGTTGAATGGCTGGAGGAACTAAAGCTTCCCCTATTCCTTTATAAGCTTCTGCCAATACTCCCGGTCATCCGGATCCTCTGCGTCCAACAAGCTGGGGTGGACCTCGGGCTTGAGGCGATACTTGTGCGCCGTCCACAAGCGGGCAGCGAGGCGGCGCGGTTCAGCCAGCACTCCCTGGCGGGCGAAGTATTCACACACCCGGGTCAGGTCGCGCTCGAAGATCTGGTAAGCGCTGCGATTCTCGCCCGGCGAGATGGATTGGGGGAAATCAATCAGGGTGATCTCCCCCTGCCAGTAGAGGATATTATAAGCCGACAGGTCAGCATGCACGCGACCGTGGGCCAGCATCAGCTCGACATTGTGCAGCACGCGCTCGAAAAGCAGGCGCGCCTCGCCTGGGGTCAGGTCGATCGTGTTGAGGGTCGGCGCGGGCATATCCTCCCCACCGATGTACTCCATGAGGATGGCGTTGTCGCCGCACGTATAGGGAACCGGGACGTCAGCTCCGGCGGTATCCATGAGCCGGAGAGCCTGATATTCGTGCTCTATCCAAGAGGCATGCGACAACTGCTGGCCATATTCGGAGCGTTTCTGCATGGCATTCAACATGCCGTGGTCGATGATCACGTTGCCATCGTCGTCCAGGTCCGGACGCCCTTCCCGGTAGAGGAAATCGTTCTTCAGCTGGCGGAAGCGGCGCGGGCGGTAGATCTTGGCAGCCAGATAGCGCCCCTGGCTGGGAGAGGCCGGGCCGACGGCACACTGGTAAACAGAAGCTTCCTTGCCGCCCTTGATCAGGCGCAGCACATCCGAGAACCACTGCATTTCAAAGAAGGTGCCCAGGGAGTCAGTGATCCATGCCCGCTCATGGCGGGTAGCCTGGTAGGTGAAGGCGAAGCTGCGTTGGTCGTCGACCTGCTCGGCCAGACTGGCCAGCACCTCTTCCGGGGAGCGCTTCGGCTTGTGGTTGGGATGATATTTCTTCTGTTGGTCCCCTCTTTGCCGGGGCATGTTTTTAATCGGCGGTAAGCCGTCGAATTCTTCGTAATTATTATCGTCCGGGTAAAACATCGTTAGATTCCTCATTAATTTGGACGCTGATATCGCTTCGTTTCTGCGCCGATCAACGCCGAGCTTAAGCAAGAATGCCACAGGAGAACCTCGTTCCTGTGGCTGGGTGGCGCCCATACACGCTAAGCGCTATTTTTCAGGCCGGTAAACGCAGACGTCCAGGGCTTTTCGCCTGGTCAGCACCGCCTTGCGTATTCGCGCCGGCCGGAGACCAGACTACCTGGAGCATGAAAAAAGCCACAGGGGGAGAGCGCGCCTGTGGCTAGGTTGATCAGGAATTAATAAACGTAAGGGTTTAACCCGCCTCACTGCCAGGAGGCGCGCTCAAGTATCGTTTGCTTGTACGCAGGATGACTTGCATAAGTTGTTCCGCCTCCTTTCAGATAAAAGTTTTGTTTGATCCAACCAGGCCTGAGTTTACCAGGGGAAGGCAGTTCGGTCAAGAGGGGTAAATTAAACTATTCCGCCATTGCTTGCCGCCTCAGCGAATTTCCAGAAACCAAATCCCCACGG
>DATDRM010000126.1:0-5289 GCA_035291705.1 Anaerolineales bacterium | reverse complement strand
AGGATTTCAACTATGAAAGACAATATCAACTACCATGTGCAAAAGACCAGACAATACTGGCACATCGACGGCCTGGCTGAATTGGTGGCTGGAGGCATTTTCCTCTTCCTGGGTGCCTATTTTTTCGCCCTGTCCGCTCTTCCTCCCAACTCTCTGCTCAATACCCTTCTCCAGGCAGGCTTTGCGTTGATCTTCATTGGCAGCCTGCTGTTGGGCAAGCGTCTCGTCACTGCGTTTAAGGCGCGCTTGACCTTTCCCCGCACCGGTTTTGTTGCTTACCGACCCCCCACGAATCGGTCGCGTTGGATCAGTGCCGGTCTGGCTTTCATCATGGCAGCTTTAGTCGTTGCGCTTATAGCGAGATCCCCAGCCTCTTTTGCATGGTTGCCCGCCATCACCGGCCTGATCGTAGGTGGAGCCTGGCTTATCTTTGCCTCTCGGCTAGGGTTGCCACGTTTCTTCCTGCTGGCGATCGTCTCCCTGGCGTTTGGGATAGGCCTCTCATTAACTGGGCTTGGCGACATCCTTGGCCTGGCCATCTACTACGCCTTGATGGGTCTTACGTTACTCCTGTCCGGTGGGCTAACGCTTCGCAGCTACTTAAAACAAGCCCCAGCCCCTCGGGAGGAACCTGATGAGTCATGACATTCAAAGCCTGGCTGGGGTCAATCGGCTGGTCCATGAGCCAGCCCGCCTGATGATCATTGCCATCCTGTCCGCAGTTGAAAGCGCCGACTTTCTTTACTTGCAGCGGGAAACCGGGCTATCCAGGGGAAACCTTTCCGCGCACCTGTCTAAACTCGAAGAGGCGGGGTACCTGAGGATCGTAAAGACTTACCGCGGAAAAATCCCACTAACCGTCTGCCAGTTGACCGAAACAGGTCGCAATGCCTTTGAAGATTATCGTCGTCAGATAAAACGTTTCGTCGAAAATACCTTCGAAATGGGGGAATGATCGCCAATGTTATAATTATTAACCAACCCCCACTCTGGAGGAAATCCGATGGCGGATCCGTTTCAATTCGGCGGGGAGATCGTCTGGCGCCCAACGCCAGATTATATCGAGCAAGCTCACCTCACTCACTTCATGCGGCAGCATCACATCGCTGACTTCGCCGAGCTGCTGCGCCGCTCGACCGATGACGTAGCCTGGTTCACCGACGCCCTGCTCAAGTACCTGAACATCCAGTTTTACCAACCCTATACCCAGGTTATCGATTTGTCCCAAGGTATCGCCTGGCCGCGCTGGGTCGTCGGCGGCAAGATGAACATCGTCCATAACTGCCTGGATAAATACATCGGCACCCCGCTCGAAAACCGCCCGGCCTTGATCGCGGAAAGCGAGCAGGGCGAGGTCTGCACTTTATCCTACGGCGAACTGTGGCGCCGCGTGAACCAGGCCGCCAACGCCCTGCGGGGACTTGGTCTGGGGGCCGGCGATGCCATCGGGCTGTACATGCCCATGACCTGCGAGATCGTGGTGGCCATGCTGGCCATCGCCAAGATCGGCGGGATTATCCTGCCGCTCTTCTCCGGCTACGGCGTTGGCGCGGTGGCCTCCCGCCTGGCCGACGCCGACGCCAGGGCTCTTTTCACCGCCGACGGCTTCTTCCGCCGCGGCCAGGCCGTTGCGATGAAGCCGACTGCCGACGTGGCTGCGATCCAGGTATCCACCCTTGAGCATCTCATTGTGCTGAAGCGCACCGGCCTGCAGGTGGAAATGACCCCTGGCCGCGATCTCTGGTGGCACGACCTGGTCAATAAGCAATCTGAGCAGGCAGAGACAGAGGTCACGGACGCCGAGCAAGTCTTGATGATCATCTACACTTCCGGCACGACAGGCCGCCCCAAAGGCGCAGTCCACACCCACGCCGGATTCCCGATCAAGGCCGCCCAAGATATGGCCTTTGGTACAGACCTGCATCCCGGCCAGCTCCTCTATTGGCTCACGGACATGGGCTGGATGATGGGTCCCTGGCTGGTCTTTGGCGCGCTGATCCTGGGCAGCACCTTCTTCCTGTTCGATAGCGTTCCCGATTACCCCACGCCAGACCGGCTGTGGGCGATGGTATCCCGCCATCGCATCACCACCCTGGGCCTCTCCCCGACCTTGATCCGCACCCTGATCCCCCATGGTGAAGCGCCCTTCCGCGCCCACGACCTGTCCTCGTTGCGCTTCTTCGCCTCCACTGGTGAACCGTGGAACCCGGACCCATGGCTCTGGCTGTTTGAAAAAGTCGGCCAGGGCAAACTCCCGATCATCAACTACTCTGGCGGCACCGAGATCTCCGGTGGCATCGTCATGGGCAACCCGCTCCTGCCGCTCAAACCGACCGCCTTCTCTGGCCCCTGTCCTGGCATCGCCGCCGACGTCTTCGCTGAGGACGGCCGTCCCGTGCGGGAGCAGGTCGGCGAGCTGGTCATCAAGGCCCCCTGGATCGGCATGACGCGCGGCTTCTGGCGCGATCCACAACGCTACGAAGAGACTTACTGGTCGCGCTGGCCAGGAGTCTGGGTGCACGGCGACTTCGCCGCCATTGACGCCGATGGCATGTGGTATATCCTGGGCCGTTCGGACGACACGATCAAAATCGCCGGCAAGCGCCTGGGGCCAGCGGAGGTCGAATCGATCCTGGTAAGTCACCCGGCGGTGGTCGAAGCCGCCGCCATCGGCATCCCCGACGAGATCAAAGGCAGCTCCCTGGTGGTATTCTGCGTGCTTGGCCCAGGATATCCGCCGTCCACCGAGCTGCGGGCAGAGCTAATGGGACTAATGGCGGCCTCCCTTGGTAAACCGTTTGCCCCGCGTGCTGTCCTGTTCGTCGGCGATCTGCCCAAGACGCGCAACGCCAAGGTTATGCGCCGCGTGATCCGGGCCGCTTACCTTGGGCAGGACCCCGGCGACATCTCCTCGCTGGTCAACCCACAGGCAGTCGAAGAGATTCGTAAAGCTCAGTGAACGCATGGTTAGAAGAGTCGAGGTTGTTCCTTACAATCCTGTCTGGGCTGGTATGTTCACGCAAGAATCCGCGCGCTTGGCAGGGATTCTGTCAACCGAAATCGTCGCCTGCCATCATATTGGCAGCACCGCCATCCCTGGTATCCTCGCCAAGCCGATTGTCGATATTCTGCTAGAAGTGAAAGATATCCAAAGGATAGACAGCTATAACGACCAGCTGATCGGGTTGGGCTACCAGCCGCGCGGCGAATACGGCATCCCCGGCCGGCGTTACTTTATCAAAGAGATCAATGGGCTGCGTACCTACCATGTGCATATCTACCAGACAGGAAACTCAGAAATTGCCCGGCATATCAACTTCCGCAATTACCTGATCGCCCATCCGGCTGAAGCCCAGGCGTACAGCCGGCTTAAAGCAGAGTTAGCCCAACAATTTCCGCAGGACATCAACAGCTACGTCGAGGGGAAAACCAGTTTCATCCGCTCAGTTGACGAAAAAGCAAGGGCTCATAAAACCGATGTGTGGCATAATTATTAATATCTCTTAAGGGGTATGCAATGGCCATATGGTGTCCGCATTGTCATGCCATGTTGCCGGAAGGCTTGGAGGCATGCCCACGTTGCGGGGAAAACCTGGCCGCCGCTAAACCCCAAAGCGAAGAGCAGATCAGCCGTTCGGCGATCGTGTGGTACAGCGCCTATACGATCGGCATCGCCCTGCTCTTGATCGCTGTCGGGGTGGTAGTGATTTTGCTTTGCATGCTGGTATTCATCGGACGTTAAACAGTATCTTGCTCGCCCTTCGAGAGCCACGGATAAAAGATTGTCAAAGGGTAAATCAGCAAAACCTGTGTAATCCGGGTACCAACCAATAAAAGAAGGGACACTATGGATTTTGACCTCAACGAAGAACAACGCCTGTGGCGCAGCACCGTGCACGATTTCGTCGCCCGCGAAGTGAAGCCCAAGGCACACCAGGTGGATGAGGAGGGGGCCTTTAACTGGCAGGCAGTGCACAAGATGGGCCCTCTCGGCTTGTTAGGACTGAACGTCCCGGAGGAGTATGGCGGGGCAGGGGTGGACGCGGTCAGCGCGGCGATCGCCATCGAGGAGCTGGGCTGGGGTTGCGGCAGCACTGCGCTGGCCATCGCCGCACACAACGGCCTGGGCTGCGCGCCCATCGCCTTGTTCGGCAGCGCCGAATTGAAAGGACGTTTCCTGCCGCGCGTCGCCAGCGGCGCGGGACAGCTGGCCGCCCTGGCGCTCACCGAACCGGGCGCAGGATCGGATCTCAAAGACGGGGTGCGCACCCGCGCCGGACTGGTTGGAGATCAATGGGTCATCGATGGGCCTAAGATGTGGGTCACCAATGCCAGCCTGGCCGACTTCATCGTCACCCTGGTTCGCACCGACCCCAAAGGTGGATCGCGCTCGCTGAGCCTGATCGTTGTGCCGACCGACAGCCCTGGTCTGCATATCGGCCCGCCAGAAAAGAAAATGGGCGTGAAGGGTTCCCCTACCCATCCCGTGACCTATGAAAACGTGCGTGTGCCGGCCGAATATTTGGTCGGCGCCCCCGGCCAGGGGCTGCCTCAGACCCTGGCCGTCCTGGATGGGGGGCGGATCGGCATCGCCGCCCTGGCAGTTGGCCTGGCGCAAGCCGCATTCGAGGAGGCCGTTCGCTATGCCAAAGAGCGCCAGACCTTCGGTGTGCCGCTCGCCGAGCACCAGGCGATCCAGTGGATGCTGGCCGACGCGGCCACCGGCATCCAGACCGCCCGCCTGATGGTGTATTACGCCGCCTGGCTCAAGAGCCAGGGGCGCCCCTTCAACGCCGAGGCGAGCATGGCCAAGCTCTTCGCCACCGAAATGGCCGAGCGCGTTTGCCGGGATGCCATCCAGGTCTTCGGCGGCTACGGCTACAGCCGCGAATACCCGGTCGAGCGCATTTACCGCGACGCACGCTTGATGACCATCGGCGAAGGCACCAGCGAAGTCCAGCGCCTGGTCATCGCTCGCCACGTCTTGCATTGCTAAGGCCCAGCGTCCCCGCCGAGGGGAAGCTTTACGTCGATGAACTTAAACTAAGGCCCGGCATCCCCTCCGAGGGGAAACTTTACGTCAATGAACTTTAACTAGGGCCCGGCGGCCCCGCCGAGGGGAAACTTTACGTCGATGAACTTAAACTAAGGCCCGGCGGCCGCTGCCGAGGGGAAACTCAGTAGCCCCCATTTTCCTGGGGGCCAGTACACCACCAGCGCCTTGCCGATCACATTCTCGAACGGCACCATCCCCCAGGCGCGCGAGTCCGACGAACTGTTGCGGTTGTC
>DATDRM010000125.1:0-6520 GCA_035291705.1 Anaerolineales bacterium | reverse complement strand
ATCAGGCCAGGCACGCGCGGCGGGAGCTTTTCTCCGGGCGGCAGATCGGCGACGCGGGTGAATGGGAAGGCTTCCAACCAATTGGCGTGGGTGGGTCGCAAGTCGTGGCTTTGGGCGATAATTTCGACGCTGTGCGCCTGCCACCAGGCATACCAGGCCAGGCGTAGGCCGGGCAACTGGTTGGCCAATTCATACAGGCGCAGCCGCGCCGGGTCGTTGCCGCTATGTCCATTGAGCACCAGGAAGCGCCGGTAGCCCTGCCCATAAGCCGAGCGCACCAGGTCCTCGACCAGGTCGAGCAGGTCGAGCAGCGTGCTGACGCGCAGACTGAGCGTGCCCGGGTACTTCATGAAATACGGGGAGGCGCCGAAATTGAGCGGAGGGGCGACCAGCACTCCGCTCTGTTGGCTGGCGGCATCCGCCAGGGCGAGAGGGATCTTCACATCGGTCAACAGGCTCAGGTAGCCGTGCTGTTCGCACGCTCCCAGCACCAAGATCAACCGGTCATCATGCTGTAAATAACTTTCAACGTCGAACCAGTTCGAGTCTTCAAGGCGCATAGATGCCCCTTTTTCCTCCTCTGATTAGCAGCATTCAGATCATGCTTCCATTCAATTTACCCCCTCCTTACGCCTCAATTTGTTAACGGCAATATCCAGGGTGGCCAATTATTTACCAAAATATTCGGGAGCCAGATGGAGTCTTGTCTCCGCGATGCGATGTTCATCAGGATTAAATATTGTTTCTATGATTGCTGCGAACTGTTCTTCCCTTACTAAGTGTGTCAACGCCTGGAGGTTACTCCTATCAGTAAGGTATTCTGCAGCTCCCCAGGTACCCATCGCACGAATACCGGCTAAGATATATCCATATCCTTCTTGACCTCCTCGCTTAAGCCTTGCGATCAGCGAGTAATCTCTCGGCTCAGGGGGCACCTGGTCGGTTGGAGACGAGAGGACCTGTTCTTTTCTGCGCCGATGTTGTAAGTAAGGAGAATCCGTGCCTACGCTGCAAATGTCATACTCAAAACCCTGTTCCAGCAAAGAAGCCATCAAGGAAGGAGGTACGGATTTGGTGCAAATATAGACAACATGTCCAGGCCAGTCGTTGATTTTCGCTATCGCCTCCCCAGGGAACCAATTTCCTTGTAGTACATCCGGCAGTTCAAAATTAAGGTGCTTCACTTCGACCCGATATTCATTCAAGAACCTCTCAACCAATCTGACAGCCATCAAGTCCTCAAATGCCACCACCGGAAATGACCGGTTTGAGATCCGCCGGCAAGGATAAACGAGCAGATAGGGGAGATCATCGAACCTCCAAATTTTTCCAACGATAGCAGGCTTCATGAGCTCATACTTCTCTTCCTCTTTACAAACTTGCTCGTAGGTAAGCCCTCGATTCCAGCTTTCCCAGAATCGACTGCTAAGATACTGAAGCAGGTGGGCGTGGATTCGATCTCTACCATCCAATACCATCGCTGGCCATTCTTCAAGTTTATAAGGAGATCCTCCCCCCTCTGGAAATTCTTCCCATTTGATTATTCCAATAAAAGCCGCGGATGAGTCTGAATGGCTTTCTAATACTGCGCCATTAAATAAAGGAGGTATGTCATAGAAACGCATGTCAATTGGCATGCCCATTTTGATCGCCTTCTCATAAATTTCTTTGGCCCTCACCTTGATCACATCGGACTTAAACCACTGTCGCTGCTTAATATCGATCTCGGATCCTTTCTGCAATAAAATTTTATTAAACGATTCTTCATCTCTGTGTTCAACCACCCAATTTCGAACGATAATCTTCACCTCAAGACCTTCCAGATCATAAGCCAAAAAATCATAAAGCAGCTCATTGGTATATGCAAAATAGAGCAGCCGGTCGAATTTGCGTTGCTGGCGAGTAGCGGTTATCCATTCCTTCAGGTTATTCGAGCTGCGGTCGTTAGAATGGAGCGAGCATAACGCCGTCTTCCCGTCAAGAGTGTAGATTTTCCCGAAGGCAGGATGTTCATTTGTGAAAAGGCAACGCTCCTGGAATTCGGGCAAAAGACGGCGATAGATCTCCGAAGTAAGGACAACGTAACCAGGCTGACCGATCTCCTTGTCGCGCTTTCCCAGTAAATTCAATGTATCCCCCGCCAGTTCGCCTGGCTCGCCATTTTGATTAACCAGGCTGCCGGCATGGCACACGATTCTCAAAATGATCTCCTGGCGATGAGGTAACTTGTTCAAGATCGATTTGGTACGATTGAATAAAGGGACGAGATGCCTGATGCGGTCTGCGAATAGAATCAACTCATCGCACCCTCTGGAGATATCGAATAATACAATCCCCCCGTCGCCTTGCCATGTCAATATTATGGCAAATTCGTTCTTGAGCTCATGTTTCAGCAAACTTTCAAGGGCTGCTTTCGTCTCTGACTTCTCTCTGTCTGCCCCAGCCAGTTTAGAGTGCCCGACCATATCGATTGAAATTAAACCGGCAAGGAACTCTTGACCCGGCTCGACATGCTTGGTGAGGAATTCCTTAGAATCCATTATTCGCCTCTCTCCGATGAAGCTCTTTCCTGAGCGATTAGGGATATACCCTCAATGTGAATAATTCTACTACCATTCAATGAACCTGTTGCTTAGGTAGCTACCTCCGATGAGTAACATCGACTGAGTTGGTAGCTATTATCACGCCCCAAACAGTCTCTGGATCTGAATAGAAATAAAAAATAATGCAGCTTCCGGCCTGATTATGCCAAGCCTGAGAGCCGCATTTCATTCAAATCTGGCGCTCAAAAAATCCTTACTTAATTTCCCCCGCTTCGAGCAGCTCGGTGACCCGCAGCCCGGCCAGACCAGGCAATCCGACCAACGGCAGGAGGAAGCCGGCGAGAGCGCCGCCCAGCAGTGTCGCGCCTTGCACCTACGTGTGCTGCGTGACGAATGCCTGGGTGCACAAGCTTAAGGATTGATTATTCCTTTCCTGCCCGTCCGGCGGAAGCTAACCTGAAGCTGCACCTTCGGTCTGGTTGGTCAGGTAATTCTGCAGACCCATCTGCTCGATCTGGTCGCGCTGGATTTCTGCCCAATCCTCATGCCCCTCTTCCATCTTGAGGATGCGGATCAACAAATCGACGCTGGCCTGGTCGCTCACTTCGTGCGCCAGAGCGATGGCCGCATTGTAGGCACGCACGGCTCCGAGTTCTGCTTCTTGATCGTTGGTGATCATTTCAAGGACACTTGCGCCAATTTTCATGGGATTGAGCTTTGAAACGATCGGCATACCTTCAAGAAAGATAATGCGTTGGATAAGCCACTCGGCGTGGTGCATCTCGTCCTTGGCTTGATTCTCGATCGCCTTGTGGAGCTTATCGTAGCCCCAATTGTCGCACATTTCCGAATGCACCATGTATTGGCTGATGGCGGTCAACTCATCCGCCAGGAGTTGGTTCAACACCGTCAACAACTTTTCATTGCCTTTCATTTTTTTCCTCCATCACTCGCTATTCAGGTCGATAAGGGGCTTCCGTCTCTATGTCGCCCACGTATTCAGGAAGATTCGCCTGCCCAAGCATTTGCCGGATAGCTTGAATTTCACCGAGGTGAAACCAATAATGGTAAGTCATACGCCGTAGCGCCGAACCGATACTTTGACCGACGGATTTCCCATTTCGCAACAAGTCACTCTGTAATATCTCATTGGTCAGGGTGTCGAGGAATGGGTCTGCTGCACGCGTCACGCTATTCCAGATCTCCAGCATTTCGTTTAAGGATGGGCTGCTCATCGGCGCCCCGTAGGCGTATACCTTATTCAAATTGGGGAACAGCATTTTACCCTGCGCCAGCTCAAGCCAGTAGCGCTGTTCGTGCCAGGCAAGATGTCCGATGATCCAACTGATGCAATTCATCTGGCCAAAATGATAAGTTGCCTCGTCTTCTGATATGCCTTCCAGCCCGCGCAGCCATTCTCTGCGCGTGAAGCGAAATTGTTCGACAAGTGGATGGGTCATGCTCTTGCTCCGATTGTTGTGTTAACAACGGTTCTCACGCTGCAGGCTGCCGATATAGAAGCCGCTGAGGTTTTGTCAAATCAGACTCTTAGCTGATGCGCTCGAAGCGGCTACCGGGCGTACCACATATCGGGCACTTGTCCGGTGCAGAACCCCGATGCAGGAATCCACACACCGGGCAGACATAATAGTCTTCAAGCGAAAGATCCGACCCCAGGGTTTCCAGGGCGGCAGTGTAAGCCTGCGCGTGCACCTTCTCTGCTTCCCAGGCCCAGCGGAAAGAAGTCACTGCCTTCTTTACTTGCTCTTCCTCGGCGTCCTTGATGAATTCGGGGTACATATTATCGACTTCGTAATTCTCCCCAGCGATAGCAGCCCGTAGGTTTTCAGCCGTGGACAGGATTTGGCCGAGGGCGCGCAGGTGATTAAAAGCATGAGTGGTTTCGGCGGTCGCTGCAGCCCGGAATAGCTTGGCGATTTGAGGATAACCCTCATCATCGGCTTTCTTGGCCCATATCCAGTACTTCCGGCTGGCCTGTGATTCTCCCGCGAAGGCAGCTTTCAAATCTTCAGTGGTCTTTGACATGATCTTATCCTTTCAATGGATTGGAAATCAGCGATCAACTATGTTCATTAAAGCACAATCGACCAGATTTCTCATCTAGCATCGGTCATGTAAAGTAAATGACATATGTCATAATCAACTTCCCGAAAGCTACGATCTTTCGGAAAGTGGTTACATGTCGGATATCGAACCTGACTAAATTAAATCACTCCGATTTCCATCAGCGCCCGAGCGGTGATCCCCAATCCGACCAGGGCGATGAACAGCGCGCTGACTGTTGGCAGCAACCCCAACATTCTCCCCTGCACCGGTAAGCGGTTGAAAAACTTCCCCGCGTAGACGAATATTAGACCCATGCCGGACAGTACGCTCGCCAACCCCAGGCTGAAGGCTACGACCAGCACCAGTCCAAAGCCCACACGTCCCAGGGCAATAGCGCTCAACAAAACTACCAACGCCGAGGGGCAGGGTAATAGACCACCTGTAATCCCCAAAGCCAGTAGGCTGCGCCACGTTACAGGAGCACCATCTGCGCCCGGCGGAAGATGAGGGTGACCCCCAGGCGAGTGGTTATGGTCCTGATCGTGAGGATGCATATGGCGGTGTTCGTATTCATGGTCATGTTCGTGATCATGTCCATCAGGATGTTCTTGGTAATGCTGGTGCCCGTGCTTAATTTTGAGGCTATACACAAGAGAATGATCATTATGGTTAGCCGGTTCCAAGGTGGGCTGGTTTATCTGCCGGGCGCTCCGCAGGCGCCGAAGGAATAAATTCACACCAATTCCGACCACCAATATGCCGCTGATAAAGCTCAACCAGGGGAACAACCGCTCCGGAAAGATGAAGCGTGACGCGAAAATCGTCACAGCCCCCAGGGCAAACACGCCTGCCGTGTGCGTGATCGTTGTTGTCAATCCGAGGTACAGTGCATGCAACGCTGTTCCCCTGGACCCCACTAAATAAGCCCCCACGATAGTCTTGCCGTGACCAGGAGTCATGGCATGCATCGCTCCCCATCCAAAGGAGATAGCCAACGCCAGAAGTATGGTTGGCAACGTGAACTTCTCCATCAGGATCAAGCGTGTGAAGGCGTCATTGCGGCTTCCCGGCAGCTGGTTGCTCACCGGCAAACCTGCACTGGCTGTCGGTTCCGTTCCGTTCCCACCCGGCCCCACGAGCAAAGATAACTCCCGCTGGTCTAGTGGGCTCGAGAGAAGGTCTTGGGGATAAGAAACCAGCCGGTCGCTGATGCTCGTATTGGCAAAATCTCCCTCCAAGGAAACGCCCGCTCCATTCACCACAATCTCCCGCCAGCCGATACGATCTTCGTATGCATGATTTTCAAAGACCGCTCGAACCGGTCTATTGACTGTGGCAAACTCAGCGGTAAAAATACAATTTAACCTTAATGTGAGCAACCCGGCTTGCCCGGGAGGGAAGCTGATCGTTGAAGCCTGTAAGCTTAATGGAAGCCGCCGGCCATCGATGCCTAAATCCAGGTTTGGACGGATCGCCTCACAGCGGGAGACGGGGTATCCAACCAACTCGTCTGCATCAGGCTGGTCATTTTGGTTCTTGTCGATACTTGATATCTCGAGGAAGGCCGGGATCTCGGCCATATCGAGGATGTAGTCGATTTGGATTCCCTGTGGGCTCACGTCCAAACCGGCGTACTGGTTGATCGTGAAGTTGCCTAACGGGTGCGCAGAGACCACCGGTACGCAAACCAATGTGATGACTACGGTTAGTGCAACGATCGATAAACGACGAGTTGTGCGCATTATGACCTCTACAGAGCTTTAATTCTTGCTGGAACCATCTCGTAACATCGACAGAATGCGTTGCGCCTCCGGTGAGTAGCGCATGGAAAAATAAGGGTTAATGGCCAGGGCTTCTCGTAGGAACTCACGCGCTAGAATGTTATCGCCTAGGCGATAGGCGATCATCCC
>DATDRM010000124.1:0-4661 GCA_035291705.1 Anaerolineales bacterium | reverse complement strand
GTTGTATCTCCCGATCGCGAAATTGCTACGAACAATGTAGGGTTGCCTCTGGTGAAGATTGTGTCAGGAAAAAAGACACAATCCGCCGAGGGGACTGCCCGCGCTTTGATGCCAGTAGAGTATTGGAATATAGGCGCAATGACCCAGGCTACATTCAGCGCCGAACCACAGCCAGCGAACACAACCTCCTCAATCCCATCGCTGAGCGTATTAAGACTGCCTGCTTTCTCGGTGACGAGTCGAATCGTCCCCTCCCAGGCGTTTGTCTGGTTGATTATTTCAAACAGTGCATTTTTACCTCGAGTTATCTCGGTCAATTCTTTTTCCTCTCACTTGTTTTGGATGCCAGGAATTCTTCAACTTCCTGGACGCTCGATAGGATACCCGAACTACCTACTTTCGTAACTGCAATTGCGCCGCAGGCATTCGCGAATCTGGCTGCCGAGTCAAGTTCCCAACCGTTTAAGAACGCATAAATGAACCCGGCGTTGAAAATGTCACCTGCGCTGGTGGTATCTACGACAGGCACATCAAATGCCGGGCTGGAGACCACCCTCTTTTTGCCCTTCGCCAGGCAACCTTTGCTGCCACGCTTGATCACTACTGTGTTCGCACGCTCACCTAAAACATCGAGCGCCTCCTCAGGCGTAGCGGTTTGGGTGATGTATGCGGCTTCGACCTCATTCGGTAGGAACACATCTACAAAGTTGAGTACCTTGAAAATATCCTTTTCCCATCTTCCAAATGAATTCCAGCCCGGGTCAAGGGAAGTGCTCAGTCCTAATTCATGCGCCTCTCTAAAGAGATTGGCTAATTCAGTTTGTAGGTTCGTTTGAAGGAAGTATGAACCTACGTGGATATGGTTTGCATTTTGCATTTGTGAGCTGCGAATGTCTGTTCGACGCAGCTCACAGATGGAGCCAAGGTAAGTGGCAGAAGCCCGTTCAGAGCCGGTCGATAGGACAACGGTGACTCCGGTCTGCAATCCGGGATCGCGAATTACCCCCGAAGTGTCGACACCGTCCTGGTCAAGCTGGGCGAGTACCTTTTGACCATAGGCATCCTGACCGACTTTACCGACAAATGCCACCCGCACCCCTAACCTGGAGAGAGCCCGGGCAAACGTGCATGCCTGACCCCCGATCAGAATTTCGAAACCTTGGGCAAGCGTATCCTGCTCCGCTTTAGGGATTGCTTTGAGTCCGGTCAATACAATATCAACATTGGCATCGCCAACCGCCAGAACAGAAAAATCCAAGGCTAGCTCCACGTAGATTATTCGTTTCCTCGCATTACCCCTTGAGTGCACCCGCCAGGATGCCGCGCACGAAGTACCTACCCAAGAACAGGAAGAACAACAGCGGTACCGCAACGGTCAACAAAGAAGCGGCCATTTGTAAATTGTAGGGAGAGATTGTGCTCCCCTGAGTCATCGCCATCGCCACCTGCACGGTCTGCGTTTTCGGGGTGCTCAACGTCAGGGCGATGAAGAACTCATTCCACACCTGGGTAAAAATGAGGATCGCAACGGAGGCGTAAGCCGGCAACGAGATTGGAAGAACGATCCGGAAGAAAATCTGTATTTTGGAGGCGCCATCCACTTGCGCGGCCTCCTCCAGCTCCCTGGGGAAGCTCAGGAAGAATGTGCCCATCAATACAGAAGCCAGAGGCAGGTTGATGATCATGTAGCTGAGAATTAAACCGAGATGCGAATTCGCCAGCCCGCTTCTGGCCGTGATCGTCGTCAGGGGGATGATCACCGCCTGGTACGGCAGGTAAAGAGCGATGCCTACCAGGACGAAGATCACCCTGGAGAAGGTCGATCTGGAACGGCTTAGATAAAATCCCCCCAGGCCGCCGAAAAAGGCAGTCAGCAAGGTTACAGAGACTGTAATGATGGTCGAGTTGATGATCGGGCGCTGCATTGGGATCAGGAAATCACGGCTGCCGAACAACGCGCTCATGTAATTTTGAAATTGCGGCCGGAGAGGGAATGCCATATAGGTGCGCTGTTGGATCTCCGGCAGCGTTTTCAGGGAGTTGTCGATCATTACGTAGATCGGTAGAAGATACGCGACGGTCAGCGCAACAAGGACCACAATAACAGTGATTTTGAGGGTTGTGCTTTTGCTTTTCATTCAAACCACTTCTTGAGGGCGTAGATTGTATACGGGATGATAATAATAAACGCCATGAGAAAGATGATCACACCAATCGCCGCGCCGGCTGAGGCCAGGCGCTGATCATAAGCGGTGACGATCATATTCGTCGCCAGCACATCGGTCGCAACGCCCGGACCGGTCCTGGTAACGATCCAAACAATGTCAAACACTTTCAAGGTTGAGATCAGCAAGAGCGACACCAAGACCAGAATACCCGAGCGGATATTAGGTACGATCACCGAGACCAGGATCCTGAGCTTGGAAGCGCCATCGACGGTGGCAGCCTCGACCATCTCTTGCAGCTCCGAGGTGCGGAGAGAGGATTGGATAATAATGACTGAAAATCCAAGATATTGCCAGATAAAAATCAAGATCAGCCAGTAGGTGGCCGAGGTCGGATCACTGGTATACCTCAACGTAGAGTGGATACCCAGGCTGCCGAGCAGGGTATTGAACACGCCCCGATCCGGTTGGTACAACCACGACCAGATCGTCCCGGTCACTACGAAGGACATGGCCACCGGGTAAAGGATGAGCGTCCGGACGTACGATTCAACTCCCCGGAAGGGCGCCAGCTCTAAAAGGTAAGCCAATAAAATTGCCACGACGATGGTTGGGACTACCCCCAGGGTTAGCCATTTCAAATTATTCTGAACATCGATCCAGAAACGGCTCTGGGATATCAAGTAGTTATACCATTTCAACCCGGTAAAGGTATAGTCGGCTGCTGTGCTGACCCAGTTCGCCATGGAAACATAGAAGTTCCAGAACAGCGTCCCATACAGGATGAGCAAGAAAACCAGCAGGGGTAATGTAAAAACCAGGAATTCTCCAACAGCAGCCCTTCCAGTGCGCCACTTTTGCGCCTTTGTGGAGATCGCTTTAGTCGCCTCTGAGATCACTTTAGTCACCTCTTTATTGAGCTATCAGCCACCAGCTTTCAGCATAGCGTTTTCATGGATCATTTTGCGATCCAACGAGGTTCGCGATCGCAATTGCACGAACAAATATGAAAATATTCCCCTTCGCCAGTCAAAGTCAGGTAGGGACACATGGGGATCATGTATCCCTACCTGCTGATGATATTAAGCCGGCTAGACCTTGATGATGGAGCTTTAACTCACCAGGCAGCCGATTTCTGCTGGCCTTTTACGGCCATTGGTACCAAGCTGCACCCTCTTTGACATTGAAAGTCGTCATCATGGTGGCAACTTCCTGGATCGTCCCGGCGACATCCGGGGACGAATCAGCGAAGAAGGTTGAGATGATGACCCGGTATTGTACCTGAGCCGGGTTGGGCAGGATGCTGCCGTGCTGGTCCAGGATCAGCTTGTCAGGGTTTTCGCTCAAGAACTGCTGCATCTCCTGGCGGATGGGATCGGGAAACTCCATCGGATCGATATCGGTGCGTGCGAACATGCCACCCTGGGTGACATCGGTCGGGATCTGCAACTCAGGCGAAGCCACAACCGACAGCCAGTCCTGGCACTCTTGTGGATCTGGAGCGCCAACCGTGCAGCCGTAGGTGTCGGGGTGGAAGAGCAGGATGCGCTCAGGTATCGTGGGGTAGTTGACCGCGCCGAAATCTACGCCCGGTGTCCAGTTGGAGCCTTTGGTGAAAGCGCCGATCGCCCAGGTACCCATCATGGTCATGGCAGCCTGTCCAGCACCAACCGCGCCGACTGCCTGGTCCCAGGTCAGGCTGGAGTGATCACTCATGTTGGAATACTGCTGCAGCGCGGCGAATTTCTCCAACGATTCCTTGAAGATGGGATCGGTGGCGACGTCGACCTCGCCCTTGAAGAACTTGACGTAATACTCCGGGCCGCCCAGCTCCATCATGATGGTGTCAAGCACGAAAACGTCCGACCAATTGTCCTTCGAGCCGACAGCCAGGCAGGACATGTCAGGTTTAGCTTGCTCGATGGCCTGACAGGCTGCGACCAAGTCATCGTAGCCTGCAGGCGCGCTGAGCCCCAGCTCTTCGAACAGTTTCAAGTTGTAGTAAAGAATGTTCTCCAGGTGCATGTTCAACGGGACCGAATATGGGTGCCCGTCGATACTCACCGCGTTGAGCAGCGGCTTGGGGATCTTGCTGGCGTAATCATTTGCCGCATAGAAATCATCCAGGGGTTCAAGGACATTGCTGTCCACGTAGTCCTTCAACTCGGCGCCGCCCAGGGTCTGGAACGTGTCTGGCGGGATGCCGGCTGTGATCCGGGCTTTGAGAACAATGCGGTGTTCGGTACCACCGCCGCCAGGCACCGGGTTCTCAACCACTTCGATATCGGGATAGGCTGCGTTCAGCGCGGCAAACATCGCATCCGCAGCCTCGCGCTCGCCAGGAGCAGTCCACCAGTGGAAGATTTCGAGCTTGCTCACTTCTTCAGGTGGGGGTGGCGTGACAACCACCGTTTCAATGACGGTTACTTCCGTGACTTGTACCTCTCCTGGCACCTCAACGGTCTTGATCACTTCCACGGTTTCGACAACTGTCTG
>DATDRM010000123.1:0-3460 GCA_035291705.1 Anaerolineales bacterium | reverse complement strand
ACAACCGGCTCCGGTGTTGAAGCAGGAGGGAAAGTCGCAGTCGGGGTGGGTTGGGTCAGGAAAATGCGGATCACGCCGATCTGCAGGAACTCCAGGATCTGGGCGCGCACGGGTGGGACAGCCAGCAAGCCAGCCAGGAGGACGATTACGACTACCAGCGCCCAGGCCAGACGCCGGGCAGGGGACCTGACTGGCCGGCGCGCCGGAAGAGACTCCATGCGCAGGATGACGGCGCGGGCGATATCGGGGGTGGAAGGGTAAGAGAAGGCGCGTCCTGCGGCGATCAGACGTCTCTCTAAATCGTTCCTGGGCTGCTCGGTCATGCCTCCCGTCCTTCTTGTAATGAGGGATAATGCCGTTTAATCACGGTGCGCAGGCGGTTCATGGCGCGGTGCAGGCGTGATTTCACTGTGCCTTCGGCCACGTTCATCGCTTGGGCAGTCTCCTCTACCGGCAGATCGAGGAAATAGCGGTAGTAGATCACCTGTTGGTCAGCGTAGTCCAGTTGACGCACCGCCTGCCACAGGGTTTGGGCCTCCCAGCTCTGGGCGGCGCGCCCCTCTACACTTTCCACGTGACTGACCTCAGCTTGTACCAGGCGGCGAAGGGCAGTCAGGTAGCGACCGAACGCCCGGCGCTGATTGCGCGCCAGGTTGGCGGCAATGCTCAACAGCCAGGGGCGGAACGGGCGGGCGGTGTCGAAGCGCTGCAGCGCCTGGTAGGCGCGCATGAAGGCTTCCTGGGCCACATCTTCCGCCTGGGTGGTGTCGCCAAGCAGCAGGTATGCCAGGCGATAAGCGGCCTCTTGATGTGCCTGCACCAGGGTTTCCCAGGCTGTTCCGTCGCCCTGGCGGGCGCGGTCGATCAGCTCGGCCTCGTTCAAGGGTGCCTCTCCGGAGAGGTCATTTCATTCTGTATACACCGCTTGGGGTCGATCGGTTCCGGCTATTAAGGTGATCTTCATCGCCAGACCACCACGGGGAGGATAAGCTGGCATCTTGTCTACTGTTTTGATTGGGACACGGATTACACAGATTGCACTGATTATCCCTTTGACAGCCATTTTGGTGGCTCACGCAGTGCGAGCAGCTATCTGGATGTAGTTTATCCGGTTAGAGGGAGGGTGTCAATAACGGTATAATTGGTCTAATATATGGCGACAGAAATTTCACTCGATCCTGAACGACAAAAACAAGCCAGGGAATACGCCCGCCTCCGGCGGCGGCTGATGGTGGTGGACCTGGCCCTGGGAGGGATGTATGCCCTGGCCTGGCTGGTTTTCGGCTGGTCGATAATTGTGAACCAGGCTCTGCTCAGCCTGACGGAGAATGACTGGCTGCGCGTGGCGGCTTTTGGGGCTGTTTTCGGCGGGATTTACTTCCTGATCGACCTGCCCCTCTCCTATTATTCGGGCTTCGTGCTGCCGCACCTTTATGGATTAGCGACTCAAACCCTTCTGGGCTGGATCAGCGACCAGGTAAAGGGTATCCTGGTTGGCGGAATCTTGGGGTTGCTGGTGTTGGAAGTAATTTATGCCGTGTTGCGCGCCGCCCCAGAGACCTGGTGGCTGTGGGCGGGCGGGATTCTGTTATCCTTCAACGTAATTCTGGCGAACTTAGCGCCCGTGCTGCTTTTCCCGATCTTTTATAAGTTCAAACCTCTGGAAGCAGAACACGCCGATCTGGCCGGGCGGCTGGTGCGCCTGGCGGAGCGGGCAGGGACGCGCGTGCGCGGTGTCTATCAGTTCGACATGAGCCGCCGCACCAGGGCCGCCAACGCGGCGCTCACCGGGTTAGGCAATACCCGCCGGATCCTGCTGGGAGACACGCTGCTGGCGGAATTTACTACCGCTGAGATCGAGACTGTCCTGGCGCACGAGCTGGGCCACCACGTTCACCGCGACATCCCGATCGGCATCATTGTCGAGAGTGTGGTCACACTGGCCGGCCTCTTCCTGGCTTCGCTGGGGTTGCGATGGGGGGTAAAGGCTTTTGGTTTCGCGGGCGTCTCCGATGTCGCCGCGTTACCGCTGCTGGGCTTGGTGATGGGGACGTTCGGGCTGGTGATTATGCCGCTGGGCAACGCCTTCTCGCGCTGGCGCGAGCGCCGCGCCGACGAATATGCCCTGAAAGCCACCGGCAACGGCGCGGCCTATGCCTCCGCCCTGACTCGCCTGGCGAACCAGAACCTGGCCGAGGCCGACCCGGAACCCTGGGTGGAGTTCCTGCTCTATTCGCACCCGGCGCTGAGCAAGCGCATCGCCATGGCGAAGGAATTTTAAATCCACGCTGTGTATGAAGGAAAACATAATTATTACGGCAGGGGAGGGCATGGGTCCGTGTGAAGATACTGCTGGCATTCCTCGGTCGTCAAGGAGCGGGTCAGGCGCGACCTGGCCAGTGCCAACAGGTCGTCGATCTGCATGGCGTAGACGCGCAGCGTCCCATCCTCGTCGACGCTGGCCAGGCGCCTGCTGTCCGGGCTGAAAGTGACTCGCAGGATAGGACCGGTGTGGCTGCTCAGGGTGAGTAGCTCCCGCCAGGCAATCGTGTCCCAGATTTTCACCGTACCGTCGATATCGGCGGTCGCCAGGCGCTTCCCGTCCGGGCTGAAAGCCAGATCATTGACTTGGGGAGAAAGAATACCTAGCTCGAGGATGAACTCGCCGGAATTCAGATCATGCACCGAAACTATCCCTTGATTATTGGAGGTGGCCAGAAACCTCCAATCCGGGCTGAAAGATAAGTCACCACTAACCATCCAGGGAAGCAGGGTAAGTAGCTTGTCGCCGGTGGATGCATCCCAAATCATCACAGTCGTGGTATTGTATTTAAAAGTAGCTAGGCGTGCTCCATCCGGGCTGAAAGCCAATAACTCCTCCCCATCAGGTAGTGGCTCCCTCAGGGTGAGTAACTCCCGGGCAGTAGCTATATCCCAGACTTTCACCTGCTGATCGGGAACAGCCATAGCCAGGCGGTCCCCATCCGGGCTGAAAGCCGCGCCATAAACCCGTTCAAAATCTGGGAGTACAAACAGCTGCTTGCCGGTAGAGACCTCCCAAATTCGCACCGCCTCGTTCACGCTGAACGTAGCCAGGCGGTCCCCGTCGGGGCTGAACACAGCGCTGAGCGGCTTGCCGGACTGCCCAGAGAGAGTGAGCAGTTCTTTACCGGTCGCCGTATCCCACACTTTCACCGTCCCATCCTCGCGGCTTGTAGCCAGGTGCCTCCCATCCAGGCTGAATGCAGCCGTGGACACCCCTCCCAAGCCCGCCATGGTGAGCACTTCCCTGCTCCCAGCCGGAGAGATATCCCACAGCCTGGCCGATTTATCCAGGCTGGCGGTGGCCAGGCTGATCCCATCCGGACTGAAGGCCAGGCTGGAGATTTTCCCGGTGTGACCGGCGAGGGTGAACAGCGCGTTGCCGGAGGATACGTCCCAAATATTAATGGTATAGTCC
>DATDRM010000122.1:0-18421 GCA_035291705.1 Anaerolineales bacterium | reverse complement strand
GCCGGTTAATTCACCGTGGGCGCCAGCCGCCGGTTGCAGGCTCACCCCGGCAAAGCCGCCGATCTCTTTCAGCCACTCCTGCAACGTGTACATCATCGCCAGCGCGCCCTGGGTCGTTTCGACCTGTTGTAAAGGGTGCAGTTGGGCAAAGCCTGCTAGGCGGGCAGCTTCTTCGTTGATCTTGGGGTTGTATTTCATGGTGCACGAACCCAAGGGGTAGAAGCCCGTATCGACGCTATGATTGAGCTGCGAGAGGCGTGTAAAGTAGCGCACAACGTCTACCTCGGCCATCTCCGGCAGCGGCAGTTGCTCTCGGGTCAGGCCTTCTGGCAGGGGCGCCAGAGGCACGTCAGGTTTGGGGAAACGGAAGCCCACCCGGCCAGGGACGGAAAGCTCGCACATCAGATGTTCAGGCATGGGACACCTCCCGCAGGACATCGACCAGGGCGTCGATGTCTTCTTTGGAATTCATCTCGGTCACGGCCAGCAGCATCACCTTCTCGAAGTCAGGATAGTCCCGCCCCAAGGCATAACCCCCAAGGATGCCCTGATCGAGCAGGAAGTCATTGACCTCATCTATCGGCCGCGGGCAGCGAAGGGCAAATTCGTTGAAGAAAGGCTCATTGGACCACAGGCTGTAACCTCGCAGGGAGGCGATGCGCAGGGCGGCGTAATGAGCCTTGTGGTAGCACAGCTCTGCTACCTGGCGCAGGCCGTGTTTGCCAAGCAGGCTGAGATAGACCGTTGCCGCCAGGACCATCAATCCCTGGTTGGTGCAGATGTTGGAGGTGGCACGCTCGCGGCGGATATGCTGCTCACGGGCGGTCAGGGTGAGCACATAGGCGCGCTGGCCACGGTTGTCGACAGTCTCGCCTACCAGCCGGCCGGCCATCCGCCGCACGTATTCCTGGCGGGTGGCGAACAGGCCCAGGTAGGGGCCGCCATAGGAGAGGGGAATGCCCAGCGGTTGGCCTTCACCGGTGACGATGTCGGCTCCAAATTCACCCGGCGGTTTCAACAAGCCCAACGCAAGTGGGTTGACTGCCACGCAGAGCAGCCCTCCCGCCTGGTGCACGGCCTTCGCCAGGTCGGTGTAGTCGAATACGCGCCCGAAAAAGTCGGGATATTGCACGACCACCAGGCTAGTGGTGTCGTCCAGCAGCGGGAGCAGGGCCTGCGGGTTGGCGGTGGGATCGACTTCGCCCTGGTCTCCGACCAGGACCACATCCGAGTCTTGGGTGTAGGTGCGCACCGTATCCCGGTATTGCGGGTGCACTGCCGGGGAGAGCACGACCTTGGGGCGTTTGCCTCGGAAGTGGTGATGAGACATGTTCACTGCTTCGGCGACCGCCGTGGCCCCGTCGTAATGCGAGGCGTTGCACACCTCCATCCCGGTCAGGCCGGCGATCAGGCTCTGGTACTCGAAGATGGCTTGCAATGTACCCTGGGAGATCTCAGGTTGGTAGGGGGTATAAGCGGTGTAGAATTCACCTCGCCGCAGGATAGCGTCGACTGCTGCGGGGATGTAATGGTTGTACGCGCCGGCGCCGAGGAAGCAAATCAGCTCGCGGGCAGTATCGTTAGCCCAGGCCAGCGCCTGTAATTCAGCCAGGATCTCCATCTCGGTCATGGCGGATGGGAGCGCCAGCTCGGGGAAGCGGTGCGCGGCGGGGACATCCTGGAAGAGGTCGGCGATGTTTTTGACGCCGATCGTACGCAGCATCGCCTCCCGATCAGCATCTGTATGGGGGGTGTACATCATATTTTCTCCGTTACCCCTGGCGCGCGGCGCAATGCTCGATGTAAGCCGCGGCGTCCAATAATTTGTTCAATTCGCTTGCCTCACCGATTTCTAGCTTGACCAACCAGGCCACACCATAGGGATCGGTGTTGATCAGTTCGGGTTTATCTGGCAGCTCATCGTTAACGGCGACGATTTTTCCGCCGGCGGGCATGTAAACGTCTGCCGCGGCTTTGACCGATTCAACCGTGGCGCAAGAATCGCCCTGCTTCAGGGTTTCCCCTTCGGCAGCGATGATCTCGACGAACACAATATCGGAGAGCTGCTCCTGGGCGAAGTCGGTGATGCCGACCGTACCGATATTGCCTTCGACTCGCATCCATTCGTCGTTTTGGGTATATTTCAATTCGGGGGGGATGTTCATGGCTGGGTCTCCTTCTAAGAGTTGGAAATTTTCCGTGAAGCGTGAAAAGTGAAACGTGAGAAGTGATCGCAGGCAAAAAAATTAAAAAAGGCGCACGTGTAGGAGGCGTGCGCCCTCTGTTGGAGACCTGAGAGATTCGCGCCAGGACCTGGCAGGCGCTTGCCCCGTCGGTATGGGCGCTGGATGTTGCCAGCGACGGTATTTGTCGCCTGCGACAGCTTAACGCCCAACTTTCCAGAGGTGAGCGAGAGCGGGGTCCTTTTACCTGAGAGTTTCGCCTGGCCTGGAGCGCAACCAGGCTTGCCCCTTCGGTGCCCGGCCGGCGGCCGGGTCTCTTCCCCGTTCCCGTCGAATTGTCTCTTTCATTCTACGAAGGAGTGGGGGAAAAGTCAAGTGAAGAATGTCCTCATTTATCCCGACAACGTGTCGCGCACCCAGTCGCCGACCAGCCAGTAGCGGAAATCCTGTCCCTGGCTGGTCTGGATCCCGCCAACCACGCCGTACACCAGCGACACCAGCGGCATGATCACCAGGATAAAGGTGCCGATCAGCGCAAAGGGAATGCAGAGCAACCCGATGATCACAACCGAGAGTAAGGCAGTTGCCCCCCAGATGCCAGCGATCAGCAGGCCACCCCCCACCCACCAGATTAATTGGAAGACGAAGGCCTGCATGGATTGATAAGCCACGTAACGCGAGCGGTCCTTGTAAACGAAGTAGATGATCAGGGCGGCGATTGGCCCCAAGAAACCGGTGACCAGGTTTAACAGGACGCTCAAGTGAGCTAACATGGCCCAGGTGCGCTCATCGGAGAGCGAGAGCGGTTGGGCAAGTGCGGGAGGCTGTGGGGTTGTTTCCATCTTTGTTGTCTCTTTCGGAAGGAAAAAATGCCTCCCAGGGGACTGGGAGGCTGGAAGTTCTTTAGCTAAATATTAGGCCCAGCCTTGATTGCGAACGAAGTTGGTGATCACAGGCACATTGACCTCTTTGCCCTGGTATGCCTGGAAACCCCAGTAAATCATCACCGCCCACAGCAGAAGTGGGACGCACAGGCCTACCAGCGTCCAACCGATCACGGCGTACAGGATGAACTCCACAATTCCTAAGACCAGGGCCTGGGCGTTGTGGGCGCGGATAAAGGGGCGGTTCTTTTTATCTTCCATCAGCATCAAAATGATGGGCACGATAGGCGAGAAGATGTAGGCCAGCAAAGCCCACAGCTTGTCGTCGCTGGTGACCTCGGCGGACATCATGGGTTCGGGTTGCTCGGACATTTGGTTTCCTCCTTGAGATGTAGTTTGTTGAAGATTACGATTAATATGGGCTTTCAGTTGTTTCCTGGGCTTATTTTACTATAAGTTTTCTCTAACTCAGAATGTTGGTCAAGCCGGGGTATTAACCTCGAAGTATCGGATCCCGGCGAGGGATCTTGATTTTTTATCTTTTCGGCAGGGCTGTCGTTGGTTGTCAACCCTCCGTTGAAGGCATAAAAGTGATCACTTCATTCATTGAAACCACAGATGCACACAGATTCCTGATCAGCGGCAATCTGTGTTTATCTGTGGTTGCATTTTTGAACCTGGCCAATGGAGTGCGAATGACTTATAAAACAACCCGCCAGGCGAGGATAAATAGCAAAGTGAACAGGCTGCTGACGATCAGCTGGCGTACGCCGATGGCGGTTGGCCGGTAACCGGCTGCCGGGCGCAGGGTGCCATAGAGAGATTCGGCCCATTGCAGGGCATAGGGCAGGGGCAGCAGGGGAGGGGTGATCCTCCCCATGGAGAGACCGATCACCAGGAGCAGGTTGAAGCTGGCGTACAGCAGGGCGCGCCAGCCCATACGGATGCGCATAGCCGTGTCTGGTATCTTCTTTAACTCGCGCTGTTCCAGGCGCAGGTGGGCATACACGATCGAGGCCGCCGATTGCAGCCAGGACAGCGCCAGCAACAGCCAGCCCAACGGCTCTGCTTCCCCCACGCCGATCCAGTACCCGGCTGGGGCAGCCAGGGCCAGCACGCCGCTGCCAACCAGCTCCACGCCCAGCTGGCGGCGCTCGGCGCGCCGGCTGACCAACCACAGGTGCCAGGCGAAGACCGGGATGCCCGGCAGGGCCAGGATAAACAGGTAGCCAAACCCTTGCCACGCCAGTCCAATCATCGCCAGGCTGGCGACCAGGCCATAAATCCCGAGCCAGAACCAGGCTGCCGGCAGCTCACGCCGGGCACGCCGCCCGCTGTAGACCTTGACCGCTGTGGTCGCCGGCTGGCGAATCAGGAATGTCGCCAACGCAGCGACGATCAGGTACAGGGAAGCGACTGACCAGCTACCTCCGGCGAAAAGACCGATCAGCAGCGGGCTGAACAGGAACACCCACGCCCCATGCTCGGAGGGCAGAGCGACCTGCCGGCGAAATAAGTGTGTAGCATTGAACGAATGTTCCATTTGACTGCGCTTTACTCCACCATTGGGACAATCAGCACTGGACGGGTGGTTCCATTTACGATTTGGGAGTCCAAATCTTTCCAGCGGAATTGTTGTGGACTGCGGGGGGCTGGCGCTCCGACCACGATTAGATCATAATCACCTTGCTCCGCTTCGCTTAAAATACCTTCCGGGAGCGGCGCTTCATCGATTACCTTGATTTCGCAGTTGACCTTCAAGGATTCAAGTGTACTTTGAGCCTGTCGGAGATGGCGATCAGTACGCTTTTTCTCTGCACCTGTCGAACGTGGACGCCGGATATGGAAGACCGTCGCCTGAGCTCCGGTGGTCCTGGCCAGCCGCCCACCGAAGCGCACATCACTCTTACCCGGCTCACCAGCCGCGGTGCAGATCAGGATGCGCTGGATATTTGGGCGGGGACTCTGCACGATCAACACTGGCACTGCTGCCTGATTCAACACCTGCCAGGCGGTCGACCCCATCCCTGCCAGGTTTGGATTCACCGTTCTCCCGCGCTGTCCAATAACCACCACTTCGTAATGGCCATCCTGGGCTTCCAGCAAGATCTCCGCCGCGCTGGCACCTTGGCGAACCCGAGTCTCAAAATGGGAGGGGTGAGGGTAATGCTTTGGGCGCAGCAATTCTAATTTCTCTTTCGCAGCGGCCAGTGCCTGGTTGTGCTCTATCACAGTTAGCAGAGTCGTGGGACCGCGCGATGCTTCAGCTAAACGAGCTCCGAATTCGAACGCTGCTTCACCCCCTGGCGACTCGTCGTAGCAGGTCAGGATCTTCAAGCCGGTCGGAGCCAGGATATGATAGTCCCGTACCCCGATCCAAAACGATTCACCCGTCCGAAAGCGATCACCCGAAGATAGAGACTGTTGCAGTGCCACGATGTGGGTCATTCGCTGCCCATAAGCCGGGGGCGGAGCGATGGGACGCACGCCTTGCAGGCCATCTACTTCCAGGCGGATTCGTTGTTGCGAGCCAACGAAAACACGTTGGATCACCAGCCCTTGGGCAAGCATGTGGATATCACTCTTCTGTAAAACAGGTTGATCCTGCAGGACAACCGTTTCAGGTCGGAATAGAATGCGGACTGGCGCGCCTTCATCATGGAAGGGGGCATTCTTGGGAAAAGGTAGGATCGTCGATCCAAGTTTGACCTGGCCGCCCTCGGCCCGGCCAACCAATACATTCCCATTACCGATAAAAGTAGCCACAAATTCCGTCTTAGGACGGTGATAAAGTTCTTCCGGATTTCCAACTTCGATCAGGTCTCCGCGTTCGATCACCCCGATGCGATCTCCCAGCTCGAAAGCCTCTTCTTGATCATGTGTTACCAGGATGGTTGTCACATTAAGCTGGCGTTGGATGTCAATCAGCCTTTCACGGAGTTGCGCCCGGATCTTGACGTCCAGCGCGCCGAATGGCTCATCCAGCAGGAGCACTGCCGGTTGGTAAGCCAACGCCCTTGCTAACGCCACGCGTTGTCGCTGCCCGCCGGAGATCTGATCCGCAAAACGTGAGCCCAATCCAGATAGACCGACTAATTCCAACAACTCTTCACTCCGCTGCCGGCGCTCTTCCAAAGGGGTCTTTCTGATGCGCAGCCCGAATTCGATGTTTTCCAGTACCGTCATGTGCCGGAAGATGGAATAGTTTTGGAAAACAAAACCGGTGCCACGCGTTTGCGGCGGCAGGAAAGTCACGTCGCGCCCGTCGAGCTCAATCCGGCCGGCGTCAACTTCGGTCAAACCCGCGATCATGCGTAAAATCGTGCTCTTTCCGCTGCCGCTGCTGCCAAGGAGCACAAACAGTTCCCCGTTCTGGATCTCTAGCGAGACCTTATTGACGACCAGGTTTTCCCCAAAGCGCTTTGTCAATTCGGATAGAATAATTGACATCAGGTCACCTGCACTGTTTTGCGCTGAGTGATCCGCAACAAGACGAAGAAAAGGATGAAGGAGGTGATCGCCAGGACAGCTGCCACCGCGTTGGCGGCTTCGATGTTGCCAGCTTCGAATTGGGCGAAAATATATAATGGTGCGGTTTGCGTCCGCAGCCGGAGATTGCCACTCACCATGATCGTCGCTCCAAATTCACCGAGCGAGTGAGCGAAGGTAAGCAGCGATCCAGAGAAAAGACCGCCAGTCAAAGCCGGCAGGAGCACAAAACGGAAGGTTTGCCAGCGGCTGGCTCCAATTGTGTACGCGGCTTCCTCATAGGTGGTTTCTAATTCGTCGAGCACTGGTCTGACAGCGCCATACATATAAGGGAAAGTGACGAACAGGTGGGCCAATAACACACCCACCGGGGTGAACATAGGCTGAATGCCCAACGGATCGAGGTATTTGCCCAACAGGCCGATCGGTCCCCACAGCAGGAGCAGGGATGTACCCACGACTACAGTGGGGATTGCCACAGGTAGATTGACGATCACACTAAGAGCCTGGTTGCCACGGAAACGATATTTGGATAGAACGTATGCAGTGAAGGTGCCCAGTACGCCGTTTATTAATGCGGCCACGGAAGCGATAATAAAAGAGAAACGCAGCGCGAATTGAGCGTCCGCCTGGCTGAGTGCGCTGAGGAAGCCATCCAGGCCGCTGCGGCTGGCGAAGATGAAGATGGCGATCAGGGGCATCAATAATAATGGAAACAGCACTCCCAACAAAAGGATGAGGGGCACTAACCCTGTAGAACGGGGGCGCTTCTTGTTTACCTTTTGAATGCTATTTTCGGTCCCATTCATTGGCCAATCTCCTGAAGCACGCGTTGCTTCCAGATAGTTTCGATGATTTCACGCTTGGCTTGCGGCCAGCCGCCTAGATCGTCCACAGTAAAGGGTGCGGAGATTACCCCGAAATTGGGATTGGTGACGTTGATCCTTTCATCCATGCTGCGGAAACCATATTCTGCAAAAATCTTTTGGGCAGCCTCGCTCCAAAGAAACTCGACAAAAGCCTCGATTAGCTGGCGCTGTTGAGGTTTGATATTCTTCTCAATCACTACGACCGTATGTTCGCTCAAAATGGTGCTGTGCGGGTATACGATCTGGGCGTTGAGTCTACCAAGAATTTGATCTCGCAGGGCTTCTTGTTCGTAAGTGATGAGTGCATCCCCAAATCCGTTTTCGAATTGGGTTCTTGCCGCCCGGGCTGAGGCGGCTTGCGCCACGACGTTCTGCCAGATGCCGAGTAATTGTTCATAGGCGAGGAGCTCATCTCCTGAAGTTTGCAAAACGGAACCGTACTCGGCCAGAATCGCCCATTGCGCTCCGCCAGAGGTCAGTGGGTCTGGATGGACCACGCCAACCCCAGGCTGCGTAAGATCTGCAAAATCGGTGATGTTTTTTGGATTCCCAGGCCGGACGAGGATGATGAACGGGGTGCGGTTAAGCACGCCGCCATGCGGCAGATCGTGCCAGGTTGGACCAGGTAGCACCTTCTCTTCCACCAGGCGCAACGCATCGAGTTCAAGGGAAAGGATGGCGACTTCTGCGGGCACACCCAGGATGATCTGGTTGGTGATGGTTCCCGATCCAGCAAAGGAAGAGATAAATTCGACTCGCTCGCCGGTACGAGCCTGCCATTGGGCTTGAAATTCTGGGAAAATCGCCTCATTCATCGTTTCGCCAAGGATGCTAAAACCATACACGATGATGGTACGCGGGGTCGCTCCCCGTGTCCCGGGCAGCCAGGGCCAGGTGATATAAAGGCTGATCGCGCCGATCATTCCCCAAAGGATGACCCTTTGGATAAGCAATTTCCAGTTTATCAAGACCAGTTTTAAGATTTACCTCAACAGGATTCCAATCAGATATGGCACCAGGACCAAGAGGGCCAACGCCGGGTGGCCGCGGCGCACTCGGTTGCGGCTGTCCCAGTTGAACAGGTAAATCGCCAGCCCAAAGGCCAGCAGCCCGCTCGCCAGCAGGATCGCTACTGAGACCCACGGGTTCAGCACCGTTGCCTGCCCGTAAGCCAGTCCCAGATAAGCCTGCATGGCGTGGGTCGATGGCAGCAGCATCGATACGGGTCGCACCGAGGCGGGGAGCAGGTCCAGCGGGATCATCAATCCGCCGATCAGCATCGAAGGTAGGAAGATCAGCTGCGAGAGCAGGACGGTTGAGCGGGAACTGGTGGCGATCACGCCGATCAACGCGCCGAACGCGCCAGAGGTGAATACCACCAGCAAGGTGATCCAGACGAAAGCGCCCCAGCTGGTGGGGTTGGCGCCATCGAAGAGCGGTTTGGCGGTCAGGGCGATCAGGATTGACACGATTAAGGCGTGAAATATCGTCGAAAGGGTGGGAGTCGCCAGGATGGATAAAGCTGGTACGCCGTTGATCTTGAAGCTGCGATAGATGCCCGCCTCGCGCGATTCGACCAATGGCCCGGGCAATCCGAGCAGGTTGCTCACCAGGCTGACGAAAATGACCATTGCCGGGAGCAATACATTGGCGAACACCGGGTTGATTTTCACCATGATTAAACCCATCATGGCGTAAAACACCAGCGGGAACAGGTAATTCATGAGCAGCGCAGTTGAATTGCGCAGCCCGGTCTTGAACTCGAACAAGAAGTGGTAGACGAATGCAGTCATTGGGCAGCTCCCCGGTTCGTAATTTCCAGGAATCTCTCTTCCAGGGATGGCCGTTCCACGCGCAGGTCGATCAATTTGTCGCCTTGCTCGTTGAGATAATCTAGCAGGGCGGCGACGGTCGGGCCGGGATCGGTGCTAAAGTAAATGGCGTACTCTTCCTGGATAGACTGTTGGGCGACGGCGGGGAAGGTCATGCCATTCTTCTGCAGCGAGGAGCCTTCGCTGCGCACGGATATCTTGGTCAGGCCGGATCCGGTAGCGGTGATCTCGCGCGGGGTTCCGGTGGTGACGATCTGGCCGCGCAGCAGGATGGCTACCCGGTCGCTCATTTTCTCCGCTTCGGCCATGTCGTGCGTCGCCAGGATGATCGTGGTGCCCTTTCCCTTGAGCTCCTCCATTAAGCTGTGTAGCTCGGCGCGGGTGGCGACGTCTAACCCGGCGGTAGGCTCGTCGAGGATGATCACTGGGGGATTATGGGCAATGGCCAAAGCCAGGGCTAACCGGCGCTGCTGCCCCGTGGAGAGCTGGCTGTATTGCGCCCGGCGTTTTTCTTCCAGCCCCAGGCGTCCCAGCAGGTCGAACTGGGGTGTGACGGCATGGTAGGCTGAGAAGAACTTCAGTGCTTCTTCCACGGTCATGTTGGCTGGCAGCCCGGAAGTTTGCAGCTGGACGCCGATCAGGTTGCGCAATTTGCGTGGTTCCCGGCTGGGGTCGACGCCCAGGACGCGCAATGCGCCGGCATCCGGCCTGCGGATGCCTTCCAGGCACTCCAGGGTAGTCGTCTTGCCAGCTCCGTTGGGTCCAAGCAAACCGAAAATTTCGCCGCGCTGCACCTCGAAGCCGATCCCTGAGACGGCGACGAAGTCCCCATAGGTTTTGCGGAAGTCTTTGATCGAGAGCACGATTTCATCCATCTTGCTCCTCCTTTAATTATTTTTTTGAGTTTATCATAAACTCCCCCACGGGAGAATTTTTGATAAAATCTACTTTCCGGGTTAAGCCGTACCTTTTAACGCTCATAAATGAAATTCTGCCTCTTTTACCAAGATCGTCACGTTCTTTCGGATAACCCGTCATAAAGGGTGAAAATAATGCGCGCAAACACTACAGCCGATGCACAGACAGAGTCGCTCGAAAAGCAAGACCTGGTTAGGATTTATGAACAACACAGTCCTGGCTTGTATCGTTACGCAGTGCGCCTGATCGGCGACCAGGAGACAGCCGAAGATTGTGTCGCCGAAACCTTCAGCCGTCTGCTACACGCCATGCGAAATGGTGGCGGACCGACCGAGAACGCCAAGGCTTATCTTTACCGCATGGCACACAACTGGATTATCGATTACTACCGTCGCCGGGATGAGCGGGCAGGACCATTGGAAATTGAAGATCGGGCAGATCCCTGGTTAAATCCAGCGCACTTGATAGCACAGCAGCAAGACCGTGAGCAGATTCGCATGGCACTGCTCAACTTAACTCACGAACAACAACAGGTGATCTATTTGAGGTTCCTGGAGGAATTATCCCACGAAGAGGTCGCCATGACGATTGGCAAGTCTAATGAGGCCACCCGTGCCCTACAGCACCGGGCCCTGGCAACTCTACGTCGTATGCTCGATGATCAGGAGAAAGTGAATACCCATGAATGAACAGCACGATCATCCTCTCGACCCTCGCCTGCAAGAAAAGCTCGCACTCTTGCGACCAACCCCACCGCGGGACCTTAAGGCGATCGCTCGCGGGCGAGAAAGGTTTCTTTCCGAATTGGATTCTATGCCGGAGTTTAAAGCCAGTCCGCGGTTTGCCTGGCTGACGCGCTGGTTTAAATCAAATCAAATATCAAAGGAGGATAATCCGGTGAGCAACGGGACAAAACGATTGGCCTTTTCGGCCTTGATGGCTGCCATCGTCATCCTGGTGTTCCTCTTCGGAGGAGTGAGCGCCACAGCTCTTGCGGCCCAATCTGCGCTCCCAGGGGATGCTCTCTATCCAGTCAAGACGGGCCTGGAGCAGACCCGGGTAGCTCTGGCGCGTGACGCTTACAGCGAGGCGCAGTTGTACCTGCAATTTGCCCAGCGCCGCCTGGATGAGATCAATGCCTTGATCCAGGAGGGGCGCTTTGACGACATCGCCACCGCCGCCCAAGAATTTGAAGCTTATACCAACAAAGCCATTGCAGCTTTACAGGTCGTCATGGCAGGCGACCCAGACCGGGCTGCCATGTTATCTCAGCAGGTATCGGCCGCCCTGGTTGGGTATGCTCAAGCTCTGAAGGGGGTCTGGGTGAGTGTACCGGAGACGGTCAAGCCCGCAGTCGAGAAAGCCATATCTGCTTCTCAAAACAATGAGGGCTTCCCCTTGAGCGGTGATGATAATGCCAACGACAATGCCAATGACAACGGCCATGAGAATGGCTTCGGCAATGACAATGCCAACGATAACGGAAACGACAACGGCAACGATAATGCCAATGACAACGAAAACGGCAACGACAACGGCAATGCCAATGATAACGGCAACGACAACGACAACGACAATGCCAACGACAATGGCAATGACAACGCCAACGATAACGGCAATGATAACGGCAACGATAATTCCAACGACAACGACGATGATAACGGCAATGACAATGCCAACGATAACGGCAATGACAATGCTAACGATAACGGCAATGACAATGGCGACGATAACGGCAATGACAATGCCAACGATAACGGAAACGACAACGGCAACGACAATGCCAATGACAACGAAAACGGCAATGACAACGCCAACGACAATGGCGACGACAACGGCAATGACAATGGCGACGACACCGGCAATGACAATAGCTTGATCCTGACGCCTCCGATTTTAGCGAGTTAGGGGATTATCTGAAAGCCAGGTTACCCGGTATAGAAACTCCAGGATACAGGCGGTCGGAATCCCGGCCGTCTGTATCCTGCTGATAGCGGAGGATTGTCTTTGGCTGCGAAGGCTTCACGTCTCCAGACCAACCGTATCCGGTATGCTGCCTGGAGGCAACGACTGGCGGTGAATACCTCCGGGCGCACCCTGATCGTTGGGCTGGTGTTGTTCGTCGTCTTCATCGCGCTCCTTGCGCAAGTCCAATTCTCTACCCCGAACCTGGCCAGCACCGATGACTACTACCACATCAAGTTCGCCTCCCTGATGCGAAGCGAAGGCCTCAAACCGGCTTTCCCCTGGTTGCCGTTGACCATCCTCAACGCGCGTGAATTCTACGACCATCATTTTCTCTTCCATGTGGGTCTGATCCCGTTCACGTTTGGAGATCTGCGCCTGGGAGCGAAGTGGGCGAGCGTGGTCTTCGCCAGCCTGGCTTTCCTGAGCATCTGGTGGCTGCTGCGTAACCAACGCATCCCGTACGCCGCCCTCTGGGCGCTGGGGCTCCTGGCGGTGTCCGAAGCCTTCATTTTCCGCATGAGCATGACCCGCGTGCAATCGCTCTCCCTGACGTTCCTGGTTCTCGGGCTGCATTTCCTGCTGACAGGCAAACACAAGCGCCTGATCCCCCTGGCATTTCTCTATGTCTGGTTATATGACGCTTTCCCCCTGATTCTCATTTTAGCCGCAGCCTATGTCCTTTCGGCCTGGTTGATCGAACGCCGCCTGGACCTGCGTCCCCTGGTTTATGTCGGCATTGGCATTGGGCTTGGTTTGCTGATCAACCCATACTTCCCGGATAACGTCGTCTTCATCTATCGCCATCTGGTGCCCAAATTGACCGAAAGGACTGCGGTCAGTGTTGGTAACGAGTGGTTCCCTTACCGCACCACTACGCTGTTGGAAAACTCCCCACTGGCCTTGGTGGCTTTCTTGAGCGGCGTCCTTGCCCTCGGCTTGCAAGACAGGCGCATGGATACCCGCACGGCGACCGGTTTTACCCTGGCGGTTATCTTTGGATTGCTGCTGTTTCAATCGCGCCGCTTCGTGGAATATTTCCCGGCCTTTGCCTTGATCTTCGCTGCCCTGGCCTGGGCTCCGCTGGTTTCTGACCGGGGTCCGGGGACAAGTGCAAGGGACGACTTAACCCCGCCAATTGGTCTTTTGTCGAGAAGGAAGGGATTAGCCTTAGCTTATAATTTCTGGTCCCCTGCTATATTGCTGGCCCTCATCCTGGTGCCTGGCATGCTGCTCACCCTGCGCCGTGCCCAAGCCAGCCTCCAGGATACCAGTTCTTACCAGCGGTATGCGCAGGCTTCTGAGTGGCTAAGGAAAAATGCTCCGCCTGGGGCGCGCATCTTTCAAACCGATTGGGACGACTTTCCCCGCCTGTTCTACTACAATACGTACAACACTTATTTAATCGGGCTTGATCCCACGTATATGCAGTTATATAATGCGGGTTTGTATGATCAGTGGGTGGAAATCACGGAAGGCAAGCTAGACCGGCCATCTGAATTCATCTCTCCACGCTTCGGCGCCGAGTACGTTTTGACCGATCTCGATCATCGAGACTTCATCTCTCGCGCTGACGATGACCCGGGGTTAAAACAAGTCTATCGTGACAGCGAGGCGATCATCTACCAGTCCTCTGAGCCATAAGAGGTATCGGGACTTTGGAGTCGTTCTTACCTTCTTCCTGGACGGCTCCAAATGATAGATTATTGACCTGATGCTTGCTGCGCAGCCATCAGCTTGCAGTAATACGTCATCGCCTTTTCCATGAAAGACGCCATCCCGGGGTGGATCTTCTCGTAGAATGCGGTAAATTCCGGGTCCTGGTTATACCCGTGACCCAGGGCTTGGAATATCTCCAGCGAGCATTCATAGAAATGGGTATTGATAGCATTGTGCCAGCGGCCAATCCAATATTGGACCTCGGGGCTGTCGTAGCCCTTTTCCATTGTAGCCACAATGCCCATGTGGATCTCATGGCCTTCGGCCAGGATATCGTTCTTTTCCTTGGGCGTATAAGCGTTCCAGTCCTTGGTTCTTGCCATCGCTTCATCGCCGAATCTCTCGCGGACCTGCTGTTCGTACTGTTTTTGTTTCTCTTCGTCAAAGCCTTTGTAGAAGTCATTTTTACTCATCTCGATCTTTCCTCGCAGATGCAGGATGGTCTTGTCGACCGTATCGATCAGGCAATTGATCCGCTCAACCCGCTCCAGCAGGGCGCGCTTATGGCCTTCCAGAGCCTGAAGCAGGTCGAAATCCGGCCGGTCGAGGATGGTTTTGATCTGGTCCAGGCTGAAATCCAGCTCGCGGTAGAAAAGGATCTGTTGCAGCCGGAGAACGGCCTGCTCACCGTAGTAGCGATAGCCGTTATCGCCATACGATGCTGGGCGCAGCAGACCGATCTCATCGTAATAGTGCAGCGTGCGGTTGGTGACTCCCGCCAGGTCCGCGAGTTGCTTGACCGTGTATCTCATCTTCCTTGCCTCCGGAAGGTAGTATAAACTATGACGTTACGTTAATGTCAAGAGGGAATTTTTTGACCGATGGCAACTGGGTTAAAAATAAATTTACCGGTGTAGCTCAGCCGCACGGGCGCGCTCGATGAGCAGTTCGCGTTCGCGGGCGTTGCGCGTGAGCGTTGCGGCGCGCTCGAACTCCGCGCAGGCTTCGTCGAGGCGGCCAAGCTTGGCGAGCAAATTGCCGCGCACGCTTGGCAGGAGGTGGTAGTTCTTCAGCGATGGCTCCGAGGTCAGCGCATCAACGAGCTCAAGCCCCGCCTCCGGACCATATGCCATCGAGAGCGCAACTGCCCGGTTCAGCTCCACGATGGGGGATGGCGCCAGCTGGGCGAGCGCATCATATAGGGCCGCGATGCGCGCCCAGTCTGTGTCCTCTGGGGTGCGCGCCCGCGCGTGACAGGCTGCGATTGCGGCTTGCAACGCGTAGGGCCCGAGCGCGCTGCCGAGCGCCTCGGCGCGCGCGAGCGCTGCGAGACCGCGCCGGATGAGCAGTTGATCCCAGCGGGCGCGATTTTGATCGAGGAGCAGAATAGGCTCACCCGATGGACCGACCCGCGCCCGCATGCGCGACGCCTGGATCTCCATCAGCGCGACAAGGCCGTGGACCTCAGGTTCGTTTGGAACGAGCTCGGCCAGGATCCGACCGAGCCGGAGCGCATCCTCGCACAGCGCCGGTCGCACCCAGTCGTCGCCGGTGGTCGCGGCATAGCCTTCGTTGAAGATGAGGTAGATGACCTCCAGCACCGATGACAGGCGGGCGGCGCGTTCGGCTCCACGCGGGACCTCGAAGGGTACGTGCGCCTCGGCGAGTACCCGCTTGGCCCGCACGATTCGCTGGGCGACGGTCGCCTCCGATGCCAGGAAGGCACGCGCGATCTCCTCGGTGGTCAGACCGCCGAGTAAGCGCAGCGTAAGCGCAACGCGCGCCTCGGTTGAGAGCACTGGATGGCAGGCTGTGAAGATGAGGCGCAGCAGATCGTCGCCGACATCATCGTCGAGTGCGGCGTCGAAATCCGCCTCGGTCATCGCCTGTTGGATCTCGAGTTCGCGACCCAGCGCCTCGTGCTTGCGTTCCAGCAAAATGTTTCGCCGCAGCTGGTCAATCGCACGATGCTTGGCAGTGGCCATGAGCCAGGCGCCCGGTTTGTTCGGGACACCTGTCTCCGGCCACCGCTCCAGCGCGATTACCAGCGCGTCCTGAGCAAGGTCTTCGGCCAGGTTAATGTCGCCCACGATCCGTGCGAGACTGGCGATGAGCTTTGCTGACTCGATTCGCCAGACGGCCTCAATGGTGCGATGTGTGGTGGTTGAGTACATTTTCTATCGTGTCAAAATAGCGATCGACTGATTTGTATACTTGCCTGCTCCTCAGACGCATAAACAGACCAAAAGGCTCCGGTGCGTAGCTGAGGACGACGATGCCGCTCAGGAGCGGCATCGTTTCGACGAGCTTCCTCACCTTCGGTTCATCCTATCGTGGGGGTCGGTTGTTCATGGGCTCGCCTTAGACTCGCTATGTCAATCTTGCCCATTTGAAGCATTGCCTCCATGACCCGTTTCGATTTTACAGGATCAGGATCGTTTAAGAGCTCGCCCAAAGCCGAGGGGATGATCTGCCATGACAAGCCATAATTATCTTTCAGCCAGCCGCATTGCCCTTTTTCGCCGCCTTCTGAGAGCTTCTCCCACAGCTCGTCTACTTCTTCCTGCGTCTCGCAGTTTACGAAGAGCGAAAAACCTTCAGCAAAGGTAAAATGCGGACCACCGTTAAACGCCATAAACTCCTGCCCCTCAAGCTGGAATGTTGCTGACATGACCGACCCTTGCGGTCCAGGCCCTCCTTCACCATAGCGGCTAACACTCAAGATCTTTGAATTTCTAATAATGGAAACATAGAAATTCACAGCCTCCCCTGCTTGATTGTTGAACATTAGGAATGGAGTGATTTTTGGCATGCTGCCTCCTTATAGAGTTCATTACGGCGCTCATACCCATCATTCCAACGGTGTAAGTCCAGTCAGACAATGGGTAGAATCGCCGAACTATCCCTTCGTATTTGCCTCGATCTGTGCGCGCAGGCGCTCCTCTTGCTCCCTGAGTTCGGGTGTGAACTCGGCGCCAAAATCCTCCGCCTCGAAGACCTGGCGAATTTCGATCTCAGCCTCCTCCACGCCGTCGGGATTGGGGATGCGCTTGACCCATTCGACCGCCTCTTCCATGGACTTCACCTGCCACAGCCAGAAGCCGGCGATCAGTTCCTTGGCCTCGGTGAATGGCCCGTCAATCACGGTCGTCTTTCCGCCTGAGAACTTGACGCGCGCCCCCTTCGAGCTGGGGTGCAGCCCCTCGCCTGCCAGCATCACACCGGCTTTCACCAACTCTTCGTTGTACTTCCCCATTTCAGCCAGCAGCTGCTCGCTCGGCAATATGCCTGCCTCGGTGTCCTTGTCAGCTTTGATGATAACCATTACTCGCATAGTCTTATCTCCTTCTTGTTCTGAGTTTGGAGCCAGGCTTCCGAGCGGTTCTGACCCGGTATGAAACCTCGCTCTATATATACGTCGATTGAGACCTCACAAAATCGACAATAATTATCCGAATCACAGGAATTGATCGCTGGCTCGTTTCCACCTGTTGAAACCTACCCGCCAGCCATGGCACCCACTACCCGCAGAGGCTCCGCGCCCGTGGCGACCGCCTCGGGCAATGGGGCCTTCTGCGATTCGTGAGATAAGTCCTCTCCGCAGGCGAAGAACCGGATGAAGGGCCGGCGTTCTTTCGAGACGTGGTCGCGGATGGTGCCACGCAACATCGGATACTTGTCTTCCAGCGCGTCCAACACCGCGCCCAGCGTCGGGGAACCTTCAACCTGAATCTCTATCTCGCGGTTGAGGTTTGCCAGCCCCCGCAGATGTGTGGGGAGTACGACTCGGATCATGGCAGTGCCTGGACTTCTACCGACAGCACGGCGGGAAGATCCCGGACGATGGGCGCCCAGCTATCGCCAGAGTCGGCCGAGGCGTACACCTGCCCACCGGTGGTGCCGAAGTACACGCCGCAGGGATCGAGCGAGTCGACCGCCAGCGCGCTGCGCAATACGTTGACGTAGCAGTCCTTTTGCGGCAACCCTTTCGTCAGCGCCTCCCACTCGTTTCCGCCCGTCCGGCTGCGGTATACGCGCAGCTTGCCATCGGGTGGATAATGTTCCGAGTCGCTCTTGATCGGGACGACGTAGATGGTGTCTGGCTCGTGGGCGTGAACGGCGATTGGGAACCCGAAATCGGTCGGCAAGTTGCCGCTGATCTCGTGCCACGACTCGCCGGCGTCGTCGCTGCGCATGACGTCCCAGTGCTTCTGCATGAACAGCACGCCCGGACGTGAGCGGTGCATGGCGAGGCCATGCACACAGTGGCCGACCTCGGCATTCGGATCGGGGAGCTCGTACGCGGACTTCAGACCGTTGTTCACCGGCCGCCAGGTCTGCCCGCCGTCATCGGAGCGGAACGCCCCCGCCGCCGAGATGGCGGTGAAGATCCGGTTGGGATCGTTCGGGTCCAGAAGGATGGTGTGCAGGCACATCCCACCGGCACCTGGCTGCCAGAGGTCTCCTTTAACGCTCCGCAGTCCGGGAAGCTCCTGCCACGTCTGCCCACCATCGCTCGAGCGGAACAGGGCAGCGTCTTCGGCGCCGGCGTAGACCTTGTCCGGATCGGTCAGCGTGGGTTCAAGATACCAGACTCGCTTGAACTCCCAGGGGTGTTGCGT
>DATDRM010000121.1:0-11605 GCA_035291705.1 Anaerolineales bacterium | reverse complement strand
CGACCTATCCACAAAGATTATCCAAACCGAGAATGCCCTGCTCGACCTGGGGCGTGTCGAGCGCTTCGTAGAGGCCTACCAGGAAGTGCTCCCGCTCACTATGGGTGAGCTGTGGGCACTGCCGACCATGCTGCGCCTGGGGATTCTGGGGTACCTTTTGGCGGCGGTTGCCCGGCTCACAGAGCTCACGGAGGTGGTGATTACCGAGATTGTACCCGGTTCTAAGTCCCCTGGGCAACTTGACGACCAGCTCATGGTGGAAAACTGTATCCGCAGCTTGCGAGCATTGGCAGTTTATGATTGGAAGCGCTTCTTTGAAACCTTAAGTCTGGTCGATTTTACCCTGCGCCAGGACCCGGCGCGGCTGTATGCGGGGATGGACTTCGAGACACGCGACCGTTACCGGAAGGCAGTAGAAGATATTGCCAATTCTGGGCGGGGTGATGAACTGGCAGTCGCCCGTGGTGCCGTAAGCCTGGCACGCGATGCGGTAGACCAGCTTACCCCGCATCCTGCGCCAGCCTCGCAAGATTCGCCAAATCCTGGCGGTCATAAAGACCTGGAAGGTCATCCGGACGGCTGGGACGGATTCCGCTCGCAGACCGGCGCGCATATCGGGTATTATCTCTTGGGTCAGGGCCGCCCGGCGCTGGAACAGGCTGCCGGGTACAATCCGAAAGGCTGGCGGCGGTTGGAGCGCTTCACCCGTGACCACCCTACCCCACTTTACCTGGGGTCGATTGCATGCCTCTCGCTGGGATTGATTATTATCGCTCTGGTCTTTGCCGCCATGGTCAGGGCGCCGGCGGCCGGACTCCTGTTGGTTTTCATTCTCGCCCTTGTCCCAGCGCTAACGATCGCTGTGGAACTGCTCAACTGGGCAGTCACCCAGGTCGTCAAACCTGAGGACCAACCGCGTATGGATTTCAGCCGTGGATTACCAGAGGAGTGCGCGGCCATGGTTGTCATCCCGGCCTTGCTCTCCGGACCGGATGAGGTCGATTCGCTGGTGGGGCAGTTGGAGCAGCACTATCTGCGCAACCCCGACCCAGGGCTTTTCTTTGCCCTGGTGACCGATTACATGGATTCCCCTACGGAAAACCAACCCGGTGATACCGACCTTGTCGAAGGGGCGCGGCAGGGGATTCGCGGTTTGAATGAAAAATATCAGCGGGCAGGGCCGGGTCGTTTCACTGAAAGGCGCTTTGCCCTCCTTCACCGGGGGCGCCGCTGGAACCCCTCCGAAGGTGTTTGGATGGGCTGGGAGCGCAAGCGCGGCAAGCTGCACGAGCTAAATCGCTTAATCCTGGGGGCGCGAGGCGTTTCCCTGGACAACCGCTCTCTTGATCTTATGTCCTCATTCCCAATCTGCGAGGGGGATCTATCTTTCCTTCAGCACGTGCGCTACGTCATCACCCTGGATGCTGACACGATCCTGCCGCGCGACGCTGCCCGGGAATTGATCGCAGTCCTGGCGCATCCCCTGAACCGCGCCCGCCTCAAACCTGTAGGTGCGGGTGAATGCAGCGACGAAGTCGTTTCGGGATATACCATTCTCCAGCCGCGCACCGATATCAATCCGCTCAGCAGCGGAGCCTCTTACTTCACTCGTATCTTCTCAGGGGATGCCGGCCTTGACCTTTACACCCGGGCTGTATCCGATGTCTACCAGGACCTCTTCGAAGAAGGCATCTATGTCGGCAAGGGCGCCTACGAGGTCGACAGCTTCGAGCACAGCTTGAAGAACTGTATCCCCGAAAATTCCCTGCTCAGCCATGACCTGCTAGAGGGCATTCACGGTCGGACTGCTTTGGTGACCAGTACCGTCTTGATCGAAGACATGCCGCCGAACTATGTGGTGTATGCCCGCCGGCAGCACCGCTGGATGCGTGGCGATTGGCAGCTCCTGCCGTGGTTGTTCTCGCGCCGCCTGTCGGCAATCAGCCGTTGGAAGATTCTGGATAACCTGAGACGTAGCCTGGTGGCCTGTTCTCTTCTGCTGTGGTTCCTGTTCGGTTGGCTGGTCCAACCCTCCTCTCCCGGATATTGGACAATTGCTGGAGCGCTCGTCCTGGCCATTCCTGTGTTAACTGGATTCTTCGGAGCGTTACGCCGGCGATTGAGCGGCCAGCCGGTGCGCCAGACTGAGGCGTCATTAAAGAACAGTTTCTTCCGCTGGCTGCTGGCCTTGGCTTTTCTACCTTACGAGGTGCAGATTGCCGCAGACGCAATTGTGCGGACGTTGGTGCGGCTGGGGATCACCCATCGCGGCCTGCTACGCTGGACTACCAGCGACCAGGTTGCCCGCCGTCTGGGAGACGGGGATGCGCGCGCGACTTGGCAGCAGATGGCCCTTTCTTCCATCCTGGCGATCGTTCTGGTTATCCTGGTCGCCCTGCTCCGCCCAGCTGCCCTGGCCTGGGCAGCCCCTCTGTTGGCGGCCTGGTTCCTGGCACCCGGCATAGCCGTGTGGGTCAGCCAGCCTCTGCCGCGGCGTGAGGTAAAGCTGGGCGGCAGCCAGGTGCGAGAGCTGCGCCGGCTGGCCCGGCGGACCTGGTTGTTCTTTGAACAGTTCATCAGCCCTGAGGACCAGTGGCTGCCCCCCGACCATTTTCAGGAGGCACCCCTGGGGATCGTCGCCCACCGCACCTCACCGACCAATATTGGCCTGGCACTGCTTTCCGCCCTGGGGGCGTACGACCTTGGTTATCTTGAGGCGCTGACCCTGTCCACGCGTCTGATATCCTCCCTTGACACACTCGAGAAGCTGGAGCGCTATCGGGGTCACTTTATTAACTGGTATGACACACGCAGTCTGGACCCATTGCATCCTCGCTATGTTTCCACCGTGGACAGCGGCAACTTGGCAGCCTGCCTGCTAGCGCTGCGCCAGGGCTGCCTGGAAGTCCCTGGCAACCCGGTCTTGCGCTGGGATTCCTTCGAAGGGCTGCTGGACGCCATTGATCTGCTGGATGCAGTATTCCGTGACCTGGACGCCCCATCTCTGCGGCCGGCGATCTATGAGTTGAGGGGTGCTCTCAGCTCTATAGTTCAAACCATCCAATCCGTGAAAGAAGAGCCCGCACAGTGGGTGGGTTTGCTCTCCGATCTGGGCAGCAGTGGGAACAGCCAGGTTTCCCCGCCGAGCTGGTCCGAACTCGACCGGCTCATTGTAGGGCTGGTGGAAAACTACGCCCAGGATTTGGGTGTCGAGAACCTGCGCCGCCTGCGATTTTATAACCGGGGAGTGCGGCAGCAGCTCAAAAGTATCCAGCGCTGTATTGATCTGCTCCTACCCTGGCTCGCCTCTTTCCAGAATTTGCCGGCTCCTTTCCGCGATGGCGGTTTACCGCCCGGCTTGGCGGAGGCGTGGCATGCGCTGACGGTGGCTTTTCCCGAGCAGCTGTCTCTTTCCGAGATCCCTGCAGCCTGTCGCACAGGCCGCCTGGCATTGAGACAGTTCAAGGATTCCATGAATACTCAGGACGGTGCAGATTGGGAAGATGCGCGCCGCTGGGTGCAAAGCCTCGAGGACACGCTGGATACTGGCGAGATGAAGGCCGAGGTCCTTGTGAACGATTTTAACGACCTGGCGCGTCGCAGCGATGCGCTCTTCCAGGCGATGGATTTTACCTTCCTGTTTGATCCTCAGCGCCAGGTCTTCCATATCGGCTACAACGTCACCACTGGCGGCCTAGATTTGAATTATTACGACCTGCTGGCATCGGAAGCGCGTCTCGCCAGCCTGGTGGCCATCGCCAAGGGCGAGGTCCCGCAGAGTCATTGGCTGCACCTCGGCCGCCCCTTTACGCGTGTAGACGGGCGGCAGGCTCTCATCTCGTGGAGCGCCACCATGTTCGAGTACCTGATGCCGCGCCTGATGGTGCGCAGCGAACCTGGCACCCTGCTTGGCCAGACCCTGGAAGTGGTAGCCGACCGCCAGATCGAATATGGGCGTGAGAAAAACGTCCCTTGGGGAATTTCGGAATCGGGGTACTACCGCTTTGACGCTAACCAATTCTATCAATATCGCGCCTTTGGGGTGCCTGGGTTGGGCTACAAGCGCGGTTTGGCCGATGACCTGGTCATCACCCCCCACGCCTCGCTGCTCGCGCTGCCGTTGCGTCCGCACGCGGTCCTCCAGAATATGGAGCGCTTCAGGCGGCTGGGCATGCTGGGGATGTACGGTTTTTATGAAGCAGCCGACTTCACCCCGGCACGCCTTGCCTTGGGCCAGGAGCTGGCTATCGTGCGGTCCTATATGGCCCACCACCAGGGGATGATCATGCTCTCACTGGTCAATTATTTGCAGGGGGATGCGATGGTCCGGCGCTTCCAGCGCGATCCGCGTATCCAAAGTGTAGAACTGCTGTTATTGGAGCAGATTCCAAGAGATGCCCCTATCGAACGGCCGAATACCGAAGGCTCGCCGGGATTGCGCGCCATCCGTCCCCGCAACCTTGCCAGCTCCTGGCAAGTGGATCCGCAGGCGCAGCAGCCCAGGGCGCATTACCTCTCGAATGGTCACTATAGCATCCTGATTACCGCCGCGGGCGGCGGGTACAGCGCCTGGGAGGACATTGATCTGACCCGTTGGCGGCCCGATACCACCCTGGATAACTGGGGGTCCTGGATCTACATCCAGGACCAGGAGAGTGGCGCGGCCTGGTCGTCAGGCCTCCACCCTACTTTAGCGATTGGCGATGAGCATGAGGTCTTCTTTAGCAGTCACTTTGCCGAGTTCCGCCGCCAAGATGGCTCCCTGGCTCAGGTGACTGAGGTCTTCGTCGCCCCGGAAGACGATGTGGAAGTTCGCCTGGTGACCCTGACGAACAATGGAGACCAGCCGCGGCGTCTGCGGCTGGTCAGCTATGGAGAGGTCGTCCTCGCTCCCCAGGTCGCCGACGCCCGCCATCCGGCGTACAACAAGCTGTTCATCGAAAGCGAGCCGCTGCCAAGGGGCAATGGTTTGCTGTTCCGCCGCCGGCCGCGTTCCAAGTCGGAAGAAGGGACTTATCTGGCCCATACAGTGGTGACCAGCCCAGGCGAGATAACCGTTGTGCGGCCCAGGCTGGAAACTGATCGCGGCCGGTTCCTGGGGCGCGGCCGCACCGCTCGACGTCCGGCTGCTTTGGAAGCCGGCTCGCTGCCTGGGACCGGACCTTCTCTGGACCCGATCTTTTCGATCAGCCAGGTAGTCTATTTGCCGCCGCATGGCACCTCCCGCTTGGCTTTCCTGACGGCCGCAGCGCGCTCGGCAGAGAGCTGCCAGGCCATAATAGACCGCTATTCGTCGTTGGGTGCAATCCAGGCAGCTCTAGAACGGGCCAGGGCGCTCGCTGAAGCAGAAATGAACGAACTGGAGATCTCCAACGCCCAGCTGAAAGATTTTCAAACCCTATTGTCTTTGTTGGTTTTTCCATCTTCTGCTCTGCGGGCCAGCCCCGAGCGGTTGGCTGCCAATCAGAAAGGTCAGCCAGGACTGTGGCCTTTTGCAATTTCCGGGGATTACCCCATCCTGCTGGCCGAGATTGGGGCCGAGCAGGAGCTTACCCTGGCCCGGGAGCTGCTCCAGGCCCACACCTACTGGCGCAGGCGCCAACTCATGATCGATCTGGTGTTCTTGGACAAGCAAGGTACCAGCTATAACCAGGAGCTCAGCTCGCAGCTCTACCGCCTGGTCGCGAGCACGGAGAGCGACGGATGGCTTAACCGCCGCGGGGGCATTTTCTTGCTCCATGCAGACCAGATGGGGGAGGCGGACCGGATCCTCTTGGAAACAGCAGCGCGGGTGGTGCTGGACGGAGCCCGGGGTACATTGGCCGAACATCTTCAGCACACTCCGGCACTCGACCATAAGCCGTCCCGGCTGCCACCCTTATCTCCGGCGCTGCCCGACGGGGTAGACCCGCAGCCGACTGTGCCCCTGCCCCGTCCCCAAGACCTGCTTTATGACAATGGCCTGGGCGGTTTCAGCCCGGATGGCGGCGAGTATTGCATCTACCTGGCGCCCGGACAGGTTACTCCTGCCCCCTGGGTCAACGTGATCGCAAACCCGCACTTCGGTTTCCTGGCATCCGAGTCCGGGCTGGGCGTTTCCTGGGCCGAAAATAGCGGCGAAAACCGGCTGAGTCCTTGGGGAAACGACCCGGTCTCCAATGAGCCACGCGAAGCGTTGTATTTGCGGGATGAAGAAACGGCCATTGTCTGGTCGCCCACCCCACAGCCGGCTCCTGCCCCGGCCCCCTACCTGGCGCGCCATGGCGCCGGATACACAATCTTCGAGCACCACAGTCACGGCCTGCGCCAGCGGCTACGGGTGTTCACCCCGCCGGATGCTCCACTTAAAATCCTGCAGCTCCATTTGGAAAACACCTGGGACCGGGCGCGGCGCATCACCGCCACCTATTACGTCGAATGGGTGTTGGGGGTAAGCCGAGAAAGCTCTCAGCAGTATTTGATCCCGGAATTCAATAGCGACCCTCAGGCTTTGCTGGTACGCAACCCGTATAATATCGAGTTCTCAGAACGCGTGGCCTTCGTTTCAGCCAGCAACCCCCTGCATGGCCTGACCGCCGACCGGACGGAGTTCCTCGGCCGGCTGGGCAGCCTGGAGGGGCCGGCCGCCCTCAAGCGGATTGGCCTGGCGGGGACAGTGGAGGTGGGGCTGGACCCCTGCGCCGCCTTGCAACTCCACATCGACCTCCAACCCGGCGCTACGGAACAAATTTACTTCGTGCTGGGCCAGGCCGAGGACCGGGATGCAGCCCTGGCTTTGGTACGCCGCTACCAGGATCCGCAGCAAGTGCAGACTGCCTGGGAGTCCAACAACCGGTTTTGGAATGACCTGCTGGGAGTGGTGCAGGTTCACACCCCCGAACCCGCTTTTGACCTGCTGATCAACCGCTGGCTGCTATACCAGACTCTGGCCTGCCGCATCTGGGGGCGTACCGCCTTCTACCAATCCGGCGGAGCATATGGTTTTCGCGATCAGCTCCAGGACGTAATGGCGCTGCTACACGTCGCTCCGCAACTGGCCCGCGAGCACCTGTTGCGCGCCGCCCGGCACCAGTTCGAGGCCGGGGACGTGCTGCATTGGTGGCACTCGCCTTCTGGGCGCGGTGTGCGCACCCGGAACAGCGACGATATGCTCTGGCTGCCTTATGTGACCGCCGAATATGTAAGCCTCACCGGCGATGATACGGTCTTGACCGAGAAGGTTACCTTCCGGCGTGCACCCCTGCTGGAACCGGGGCAAGACGAGCGCTACGGGCAGTACCCGGAAACCAGCGCAACTTATACCTTATTCGAGCATTGCCGCCGTGCGCTGGAAAAGGGGATGACTTCCGGGCTGCACAACCTGCCCTTGATGGGTAGCGGAGATTGGAATGATGGTATGAACCGGGTGGGGATTGAAGGCCGCGGCGAGAGCACCTGGCTGGGTTGGTTTCTTTATAGCACCCTCAACCGCTTTGCCGACCTGTGTGAGCGGCGTGGCCAGGACGAGCCAGCCGCCGGCTATCGCCAGCGCGCCTCTGATCTGGCCCAGGCTATCGAACTCAGCGCCTGGGACGGCGAATGGTATCTGCGCGCTTTTTATGATGACGGCTCGCTCCTTGGCTCCTCAGAGAACCAGGAATGCCAGATCGATTCAATCGCCCAATCCTGGGGGGTCCTTTCCGGCGGCGGGGACCCGCAGCGCGTCGCTCAGGCCATGCAGTCAGTCTCCGAGCGCTTGGTGCGACGCGATCAGCGGCTGGTCCTGCTATTTTCGCCTCCCTTCGACAAGACGCTGCGCGATCCTGGTTACATCAAAGGCTATCCTCCCGGTGTGCGTGAGAACGGCGGACAGTACACACATGCTGCCCTGTGGTCTGTCTGGGCTTTTCTCGAGTTGGGACGGATCGAGGAAGGTTTTGAATTATTCCAGCTTCTGAACCCGATCCTGCACGCCGACGCGTCTGAAAAAGCCGCCCACTACCGGGTGGAACCGTATGTGGTTGCGGCGGACGTTTACGGCGCTCCGCCTTTCACCGGGCAGGGCGGCTGGACGTGGTATACCGGGTCTAGCAGTTGGATGTACCGCCTGGGCGTGGAGGGGTTTCTGGGTTTGAAGAAAAGAGGAGATCATCGGCTTGAAGTGGACCCACGCATTCCTCGGGACTGGCCTGGCTTTCGCTTCACTTACCGGTTTGGACCGACAACCTATGAGTTTCAGGTGCAGAATCCGGGCCACGTCAACCAGGGAGTGCAGCAAGTTTCCTTGAATGGCCGGGCGCTCCCGGACAGGTTGATCCCTCTCTCGCAGGATGGCGGCATAGTTACCGTGCATATCGTCATGGGCTAAGCGTCTCCCGCATTCCTTCCCTCGTATCCGAACCACTGGCTATTTTTTGCTCCTCACCGGTGTAGGCATGATTGCCAATACCTTGTGTGGCGGGAGCGAGCTTATTTTATCGGTAAAAGCCCGCCCGGACTACGAACCACTGTTTTCAATCCTGGACGGGCTGCGTCCGGATGGAAAACGGCGCTATTGGATAGAGAGTTTGCATGTTCAAGAGGACAATTGTGGCTTAGAGGTAGACATCGGACAAGTGAATACCGGTGTCGAAATCGTGATGCAGATGTCGTGCGAAACTTGTTCCGCAGGTGCCTTGACCAGCGCGGCGGAACAAATACAAAAAGAAAATGCACCTTCCACCGAAAAAATAGACGGCCACAGAGCCAGGCGCTTACAACGTCACCTGGACTGCTATCCGCGCTTCTTTGCGGCGAATCTTGAGCAGAGCCAGTGGGTGAATATAACGGAACTTGCTGGTACTGTATTAGTCATCGCAGCTCATGTAAAACCCAAATATCCATCTCGATATACTCCCCCTCCGCACCACGCACTAAGACTGGCACCAGACCATGCGGGTGCGGGACAACGTAGCTGCCTTAACGAGGACAAGTTCTACACCGCCAACGTTGCCAATCTGTCAACCTTATCCGCCCTGCTCTATAGCGAGCAGCGATTGCAGGTACAGCCATATCGCCATCAGTTCTTCATCGCTCATCTGGCCGTAATACTTCCACGGCATTTCCTCATTCAGTTGGCGGCCGCCGGGCGTCACACCTCTGCGTATGGCCGTGAAGAAGTCCTGCTCAGACCAGGATGCCAACTCACCTCCCGGCGTCAGATTCGGCGTCGGGACTTCTTGGCCGGGAGGACCAAACGGCGCCCCGTTCAGGTTAGCCCCGTGGCACTCCGTGCAAGTGCGCGTCAGGTATTGGCCGTAGGCAATCGTTACTCCCGCCTCGGGTACATCCGGCGGTGGGCTGGTGTGGTCGATCCGATCGACAGCCAGGGGCGGGAACATTCCTGCCGCCATCATCAGCCGGCCAAGCAGCTCGATGCGCCTTTCTGGCAGCTCGTTATCTACCGGCGGAACGCTTTTCAGGTAAGCGATCAGCGCGCCCAGGTCCTCGTCGCCTAAATAGTAGAATGTATTCGACGGCATGATAAATAACGCTCTGCCGTCATGGCCCACACCGTGCCGGATGGCGCGCACCCAGTCTTCCTCGGTATAGAAACCACCGATGCCCCCTGCGCCGGAGGTCAGGTTGGGTGTAGGGATGCTCACCATGCCTGGAACAATAAAGGAGATCTCACCGCTGAGATTCTCGGTGTGGCAGCGCGTGCAGATGTAGATGGTCGCAATGTGCTCGCCGCGTTGAACGGCCTCCGCATCCGTAGGAATGGTATTGGCCTCGACGGGCACATTGTATTTCTTGATGGCCTTCGCTCCACCGACAATATAAAGTACCACAAGGGCCAGCGCCAACAGCCCTACTAGGCCGCCCAGCACAATTCCCGTCCATTTGAATATTTTTCTCATAACATTTTCTCCTCGATTAGCTCGGGTTTGGAACGAAAGAACCTGCGATAGGACAGCCCCAGCATGGACACACATATCACGGATAAGATGGATCCTGAAATGACCGGTACGGGAGTACCTGAGCCCGGCAGCTTATTAACGGTCAGAAGGAAAATAGCGCTCAACATCATCCATAACGGGATTGCCCACTGGGCAACCCAAGCCCAACGCTCCCCTCGTCGAAAGCCAGTCAGGCAAACCACAATGCTCAAGAGGGCAATTGTGGTAATTGCGGCGCCGTCCATTCTGAACTTCACATCAATCAAGTTGGCGACCTTTGGGCTTACAGCCTTTAGCTCGTTCCAACTCATGCCCGTAATGCTGTGCATAAAAACCGTTTCGCCGTTCTGAAGGTCCGAAGCGCCGCCCACCATATCGCTTACTCCGAAAATGCCCAGGATAAAGCTCACGGCTATCAATATTTTCCAGCCGTGACGCACGAATAACGTTTCGGTCTTTCCCATCAGAAGCCAGTGAGTGGGTTGAAGTGGCCATCGAATGGCAAGGTGGCGAAAAGAATCTTCATGCGAGTGTCTCCTTAAGTTGTTCATTTATCTAAGTAGCAGGGATATACCAATCACAATTTGCATCACCATTGGAAGTAATGGAATTCCCTCGGAAGTCTTCAAGAATAATCCTGCCCAGAGCAGGCCCCATCCAAGGGTAACCCATCCAACCCAACTCGGTAGCATACCGGTCTGGAGCAGAGCGCATCCAAATCCTGCCGTAGCCATTAATCCGAGCAGTTGATAAACCCCCAAAGAAGATTCCGCCGACACTTGAAGGATCTCGTAGTACGCTGGTACATTTGAGGTGCGGGCCGTTTCTTCCGCAGCCAATAGCGTAGGCGATACATGAAACGCCCAAAAAACGACTGCCGCGCCAATCCCGATTAGAAATAACACCGCGGAAAGTGTGGAGGTTATCAGATCTCCTGCATCACGAAGAAGGGCGGCAAGCATTACAGATCCCATAGCCGCCACAACCCATCCAATCAGTATGATGCGGCATCCCCATCGATATTCATCGGTATGCCTGGCAATGATTAAGATCTTCTCCCTGCGGGGAAGATTCAACACCTCCCCAAATTGCGCTCGGGTGAAGAGAAAGGCAAGACCGCCATGATATATGAGCGTGCTCAGAATTAGAACAAGGCCTGTCGTTGTGGTTAAGCTCATCATTTAATGTCCTGCCGGTGGCGGAACCAATCCGAGCTGCTGCAGGATGCCCAGGTGGTCGATCAAGGTCCAGTCCTCGACCATCCGGCCGTTTTCGGTGCGGACGAAGATGATCCCCTGCACCACAACCGACCTGCCGGTGGGCGGGTTGCCCAGGAACGATCCCTTGTGCGTACCGCGTAGCGTCCAGTGCGCCGCAAACTGACCACCCTCTTGGATTTCATCCTCGACGGTACAGTGCAGATCGGGGAAGGCGGTGCGGAACATGGCGATCAGCCACTTCAGTCCTTGTGGGCCATTCGGAGCACCGCCGAAGGCGGTATGGGCGAAATGATCGGGAGTTAGCACTTCGTCTGCAACAGCCAGGTCGCCCTGGTTGAAAGCCTCCTCGAAAATTCGGCGGATGAGAGAATCGGATCGGCCAGTTGGCATCGCTTTCAGCTTCCTTGTAGTTCATTTATGATGGAAAACACGGACAAAGCTTGTTTCAATCCAGGGATCTCCAGGCGA
>DATDRM010000120.1:0-7086 GCA_035291705.1 Anaerolineales bacterium | reverse complement strand
CGTTTGTGCAATCGGCTCCTCGCGGACTCCCCTCCGGTTGAGGTCCGGCAGACAAATCTGCGGTCGATTGCTTCGATTAGGAGTACTATAGTACTATAGCACAATCGGGGGACAATGTCAATCGGATTTGAGAATTTTGGCCGGATTCCTAACGAAATTGAAAAGAATAAAAAACCCGCCCTCCCAGAAACAAGGGAGAGCGGGTTAGAGAGTTAAAACGCTTAATGGTTATGGAAGTGCTAGGGCAGCGCCGACCTGGAGCAATCCAGCACCAGTCGCGTTTGTTCCCCAGGTATATGTGTAGAAACCTGGAACAGGGGAAAGGTCATAGACCGTAGCGTTCCCAGGAGGGATAGGCAGGGCTGTGCCCTTGAGTATACTTTCGACCTGTGCCTGGGTCAGAAGAGGATTCTCTTCAAGTAACAAAGCCGCGGCGGAGGTGACGTGCGGAGCGGACATGGACGTCCCACCGACATAGTAGAAATTACCAGGATTCCCGCCGACCAGGTCTCCGATCCCCTTCGACCACCAGGGCAGGTGGGAAAAACCGGGAACCCCTGGGAAGGGGCCGCGCACCCAGGAGCCGGGGGCGAGAACGTCAAGCTGCTGACCGGCCAACTGCCGGCTGCTGAAATCAGTCACATAGACTTGATCGACCGGCGTAGACTCGGGAATGTCTGTAAAAGGATAGAACCCTGACTGCAGCCACCAAAGGCGATAACGCGGGGGAGGCAAAGTACCGTTCGGATTCAACCATTCCCTGGTCCAGCCACTGGCGCCGGCCGAGATCACTGGGGCATACGCCCCAGGATAACCCATGCCCGCCTCGCCCTCATTGCCGGCCGAAGCGACCACGATCACCCCGTTGGCGATCGCCCGGTCGATGGCAGCTTTCTCAACTGGCTCGAGGGCATCGCCCCCGAGGCTCATGTTGATCACCATCGGGCGGTAGCCAGCGATGGCCAAGTCGGTGACGTAATCGATGCCGGCCGCCACCATCTCACTAGTGCCAAACACGACGTGCTCAGCAGGCAGGGGACCAGGATTCGTGCACTTGGGCAGGGCAGGCACCTGGTAATCGGCGAGCACCTTGACTGGGATGATGGTCGCCCCTGGGGCAATCCCGCGCACCACGATCGGCGGCAGAGGATATCCGGCTGCGGCATCGGAATTGCTGCGATAGAAATAACCAATGATCGTGCTGGCGACGTGCGTGCCGTGCGTCGATCCGGTGGAGCCAACCCAGGTGGTCTGGTGGAGCTGGCCAACTGCCACATCCAGCCCGCAAGGGTCAGTTTTTTTGGCCTTAAAGGTAACTGGCTGGTCGAAACCTGTGCCTAAATCGGTGGCGATGCGCTCTTCTGGGAAATAATCGCGCCAGTTCGGGACAAGGCCGGTATCCAGTACAGCCACATAGACCCCTGCACCGGTTTGCGAGACTTGCTCGACATTGATCATGTCCGAGTCCCAGGTCGGGTAGCCACTGGCAGTTGAGGTTTCACCATCGAATGGATTGCCGGCCAAGGCAACACTGAAGGTTAGCGCCAAGACCGCAATAATAATAAGGGAGCTAAACATTGTACGTTTCATCTGATATGCCCTCCGTCTCAATACGTTTTTCCTTTTCCTTTATGGGATAAGATGATAGAACCTACCCTTATTCGATTTCTTTTGTTCGCCACCACCTCCTTACTTAGTCGAATAATCTCATAGTCTTGTGGTCAGATAGTCAAAATCGACATTTCCACATGGCCAACGAAGCACGAATAGCTTACCTAAAAGAAAAGAACCTATCCGAATTTTTTCGGGTATGGGGGTATTGCAGCCCAAAGCTGCAATACCCCCCTCTAATCCCAATCTTCGGATACGTCCTGAATGTCTTCACCCGTAGCCAGGAGATGAACATAAATGTGCTGACCATCTCCAGCAAATCCACCCCAGCCGATCCGGTTTCCTATTTCGTCGACGATCTCCGCCTCGCCCCGCTCCAAAGCCAGGTAGAGGTCGCTGTCGTAGGCATTGACGCAGTGCTGTACTTCAGCCCAAAGAAAGATCGAGATGGGCTTATCATTGACATAGACGGTTTTACGATCATCAGCCATGTTGATATCAGGAATGGGAGGGAACCTCGCGGCTCCCTCCCGTTGCAAATCCTATTGTTTGATGATACGCCCTTCGATCGTGGGATAAACCGCAGGATCGATGGGAGTATTGCCCGGGGGCACACCAAAGCGGAACTGGACGTATTCGATCAGGGCGTCCAGGTCGCTGACCCCGATGCGGGTGACGTTGGTCCCGCCGAGGAACGTGCTGAACCGGTCGCCGCCCGTGGCCAGGTACTCATTCATCGTTACCGTGTAGGGGGTCGCATCGTTAGCGATGGGAGTGCCATCCGCCAGCGCCAGGTTGTTGATGCGCGACCCGACCGGGAGCGCCAAGTTGTACGAGTAGGTGATACCCGAAACCAGCAGCATCTTAGGGGCAGTCTGGGTGGGCGGGAATTGCTGCTCCAGCAGGGCGTAGATCTGGCTGCCGGTCAGCGTCATCGTAACCAGCTTGTTGTCGAACGGCTGGACGGTTAAGAAATCGCCATAGGTGATATCGTGAGGATACGTAGTGTAAGCTATATCCGCCCGGATGCCGCCCGGGTTCATGAAGGCGATCTGGGTGCCGCCCTTCCACGCCTGGGCGTCGGCGATCAGGGTGCCCATGGGCGATTCACCCGCCGCGTTGGCCGTCTTGCTGATGGTGCCGAGCGTGGAGGCCTTGACCGCGTTCACGATCGGCGCGATCTCCGCCTGGTAATAGGCCACCAGGGCTGCGATCTCCTCATCCGGTGTGATGCCCGTGTTCCAGGTGGTGACCACTTGCAGGTTGGAGCTGAGGATATTGCGATACAGGCGGTCGTAGCGCAGGTCGGAGACCCCGATGGCTGTTCCAGAGGAGTACTGCTGGATGATCGGGATATTGTTGATCTTGCCGGAGTAGCCGCTGTGCGAGTGGCCGGAGATGATCAGGTCCACGCCTGGAACAGCGACCCCGGTCATCTCGCCGCTGACGACGCCGCCATACACGTCCGGCATGTGCGCCAGGACGACGACCAGGTCCGCGCCCGCCGCGCGCAGCTCAGCTGCTAGCTGGCTGACCACCGGCCCGGCCTCGCGGAACTCGAGGCCGGCAGTGTTGCCAGCCATGACGATAGAGGGCGTGTCCTTGCTGGTTACGCCGATGACGCCGATCTGCTGTCCCTTGACTGTGAACATGGCGGTTGGGACCAGCCAGTCAGGGCGGGTATCGGTGCCGGTATTGAAAACATTCGCCAGCAGGAAGGGGAAGTCCGCCTGTGCCATGCGCTCCTGCAACCTGGCCTGTCCCCAATCGAACTCGTGGTTGCCCACGACGGCTGCCTGGTAGCCCATGTGGTTGTAGACATCGATGACGGACTCGCCCAAGAGCAGGTTTGAGATGGGCGTGCCCTGCATGATGTCGCCCGCGTCGAAGAGCGAGGTGCCGAGCGGGTTGAGAGCCCGGTAGTTGTTGATGTAGGTCATGTCGTAGGCCGCGCCGCCGACGGGCTTTTTATCTACCAATTTTCCGATCTCCAGCTGCCCGTGGAAGTCATTGGTGGAGAGGAAAGTGTAGAGCGGGTAGCGGGCCTCGCGCACCCAACCCAGTGCTTCGCTGTTGGTCACCAATTGTTTGGGAAGGATTTGGTTGCTGCCAGGCATGAAGATCCCGGCCTGGATCGCATAAGCCACAGCCCCCTTGGCCCACTTGGAAAGCTGGCCTAGGTCTGAGTAGGCGTTGAGCACAGACATATCCACTTCGACATCCCGCAGGTTCTCCAGAGCCTTGTTGCTCAAGAGGAAGAAGCCTCCTTCGCGATTTACATCTGAGCCTGGATTACCCTTTTCATTGGGGAGACGCAGGTAGTCATCTCGGGAACGATCGAAGGCGGTCCAGAGCAGATCAGCGTAATCGGAGCGGGTTACGGGGTTGGCAGTGGTAGTACTCAGCCAGGTGTTGACCGGCGGCAGCAGTGTGAAGTTCTGTACGAAGACGTCGCTGGAGGAGATGGTCTCGCGGGCTATGATCCAGTTGGTGATCAGCTCGCGCACTTCTGTGGTGGATTGGTAGAGCTTGGGGGCGGTGGGGAACTTGCCGGTGGCCCGGTAGTTGTTGAGCGCCACATTCACCACCTGGTCCATGGCCAGCGGTTGGCCGTTGAGCTTGAGCTCGACCACACGCTGCCCGACCGGCTTGGTGGCGTCCAGCTTGTATTCGATGCCCGACCACAGGTCGTAGTTGTAGTCGCGGACCGCGCTGTTGACGGTCACGCCAGCCGGTTCGTAGTAGTACTGGTTGAAGTAGTTGGCTGTCCACTCCAACTCGTCCTTGATCTGCTGGCCGGTGGCCTCGATGACGTAGAGGGTGTTGTCGTAGATGTAGACCGCGTAGGCATCCTTGAGCTTAATGGGACCGGCGTTCAGCTTGGCATCATTGGTGAAGAGCGCCGCCAGGGAGGCCTCCACGGGGAATCCGGCCTCTGCTGCAGCATCCATCTGTACCCGGTTGATCAGGTCGGCCATCGGGCCGTCCTGGATGCGGGCAGCAAATCCCCCAGGGAAGGCATCGGTGGCAGTGCCAATGGGGGTGTTGATGTAGGCAACGGTCGTATCGTGATAGGGTTGAGTGAGGGCCAAGAGGCCAGCATCCTCGGCCAAATCAGCCACTGCAGGGGCGGTGCTCGATTTGCCAGTCACTGCCCAGTCGCTACCAGTGCCGCTGACGGTAACCCGGATGTCGGAGATGTTACGGGTATGGTAGCCCGGCTCCGTGATCAGCACATTATTGATAATCTGGCTCGGCACCAACGCATGGGCATGGCCAGCCAGGATCACATCGATCCCTGGGACTTCATTAGCCAGGAACTTGACAAAGTTCTCGTCGCGGCCATAGCCGTAGGTCTCGTCCAGGCCAGTGTGTGCCGCCACCACGATCACGTCCGCGCCTTCGGCGCGCATGATGGGCACATAGTGGTTGGCCGCAACCATCGCGTCACCAAACACGCAGTCCACAATGTTCTCAGGCCGCTCCCAGTGCACCACTGCCGGCGGGGTCAGGCCCAGGATGCCCACCTGTACTCCGTTTACGTCTTCAATCCAATAGGGTTGGAAAGTGTAATCCCGGCAGCCGGTAACATTGGCTGAGAGTAACGGGAAGGCCGCCTCGTCCTGGTACTTGTTGAGGACAGCCGGCCCATAGTTGAACTCGTGGTTGCCGACTGAAGCGGCCACATACCCCATGGAATTCATGCTTGCCGCTAAAGGATTCATCGGATCGGTGTTGATGACATCGAAGTAGTATGCCAGGGGGTTGCCCTGGATGGTATCGCCGTTGTCGATGAGGATGGTATCGGGATTTGTAGCGCGCACCTGGTTCACGTAGCTCAGGATCTTCGTCAGGCCGCGCCGGGATGAGCCAGAGGGTACACTATCTGAAAAGTAATCGTAGTTGCGGACATTGCCGTGGATATCGCTGGTGCCGAGGATGACGACTGTGCGGGTCTCCGCAGCGTTTGCGATGGTAGCGGTTTGCCCCAGCAGGGATAATAAAATTGCGAGCGCGATCAGGATGGAAAACGCTCGCCGTTCGAATGGGACTTTCATATGAAACTCCTTTCTAGGTAGGTCTGAGAATAAGGAATTTTGACCGCGAACTTAGATCGCGGGTTGGGAGAGGGGGCACCCCCCGCAAAATGTGTTTAAGCCCGTTTAAACAAAACAAACCGACCTCGTGGCCGGTTTCGCAATTCGCTCCCTGCAGGCTCCCCGCGCTTGAGGCCATGCGACCAATCAGCGCCCACAGATCATCGCTTCCACTAAGTGAAATATAGCACATACCAATCCCGATGTCAAAAGGGTAAACGACCAGAATTATCCGAAATAAGCCTGGAAAGCCGCGAGGATGATGCCCAATTGACACCGCCCCAGGAAGTGATCCCTGGGGCGGAGGGTTAGTGCAGTTGATCCGACGAAGGCTTACTGGCGGAGATGGCTCAGGCCTTACGGAAGCATCAACAACAGCTCTGTCTCCTGGACCAACGCATCGGAGGCGGTCTGGGTGATAAAGGGCGGGGTGAAGTCCCGCACCTGGCTGATGAAAGCCAGCAGCTGATCGCGGTAGGCATCCATCTGACCGTTGGCCTCGAATTCACGGGCGCGCTGGATCCGCTGGAGCAGGATGCGAGTGATATTTCTCCCGGTAATCATGCCATTGGCATCGTAGTAGCTCACCAACGCTTCCAGCCGGTCCAGGGTAGGCTGGACGGAGTTGCGAGCGACCTGTGGATCATGATCACTGGCGCCGCGCGCTCCATCCCCAGCATAGTCAGCCGGGAAATCGCTGTTGATATGCGCCGCCCGCACCTGCACCAGTTCGGGAAGGAGCGAAGCTGTCACGAAAATCTGATCGAGAGTCTGGGTCTGGCCCTGGAAGATGTAGCTATAGGCGCTGACGGGCACTTCGGCCACCAGCTGGTCGAACAGGTTGGCCAGGCCCTGGTCGTAGAGCGCCCCCAGCTGGTCGCTGGGATAGCGTGGGTTGCCAGGCGCGAAGGGATCGTCCGGGCGGGGGTAAACATTGAGATCGCCGCCCACCGCCAGGCGCACGTCCGGATTCACAGCTTGCAGGGCGGTGACGATGGCGGCGTTATAGAGCGCCTGCTCCTGGCGCTGCCCGACACGGGCGTCAGGGGTGCTACTGAAGTGGTTGCTCAGCAGGTAGAGATCGATGAAGACGCTCGTCCCTATGCCATCACGCCATAGGCGGAACAGGCCGACTTGCGGCGGGCGGGTGAAGACATTGCTGCCGTCAACGCCCGTACTAAGGTCTACGTCGTCCGGTAGATCGGCGTTGAGCGCCTTGGGGTTCTGCACGTCGGTATTGTAGGACAGGGCATCCCCGCGGTAATCCACCGTGGGCGAGCTGCCCAGCACCGGGTCGGCGCCATCCGCCGGCAGCAGCTCGATGCGGTCGGCCCGGTAGAGGAAGGCCGAGACGATGCCGCGGTCGTCAGCCCCATTC
>DATDRM010000119.1:0-16918 GCA_035291705.1 Anaerolineales bacterium | reverse complement strand
GCGATCGACGACCCGAAGAAAATTCGCACCAAGCACTTCCTGGATTCGCTCACCTGCCTGCTGGCGATGCGCAATTCTCCGATGGAGCGGGTGATCGACATCGGCACCGGGGCTGGCTTCCCTGGGATACCGCTCAAGATCATCTGCCCGGTCATGCGCCTGACCCTGGTGGAGTCGGTCGGCAAAAAGGCCGCCTTTTGCCAGCACATCGTGGAGGCCTTACGGCTGAGGGATGTAGAAGTCTTGCCAGAACGGGCCGAGTCCGTCGGATCGTCCACTGCCCATCGCGAGAGATACGATTGGGCCTTAGCGCGGGCGGTAGCTACCATGTCCACGCTGATGGAATATCTTTTGCCGCTGGTACGCGTCGGGGGGCGCGCCCTGGCCATGAAAGGCGAAGGCGGCCCGGCTGAAGCCCAGGCCGCCGAAGGCGCCATGCGCCTGTTGGGGGGTCATTTACTCCAGCTCCTGCCAGTGACTCTGCCTGGGGTTGAAGACCAACGCTATTTAATCATCGTGGAAAAAATGGCTGCCACACCGGACCGCTATCCTCGCCGCACCGGCCTCCCCACCAAAAAACCCCTCTGAACATCACGCTTCACGTCTCAAGCTTCACGTTTCACGCTTCACGTCTCATTTCCCTCTACCCGCCCCTCCTTCACTTTCCAAACGGTCGCCTTCTGGATAAATTGCGGCGAGAAGAGCGCTAAATCGGTCGTGGTGAGCAGGGTTTGCTCCACCGAGGCCAGGCTCTTGAGTAAATCGGCGCGGCGATCAGGATCTAACTCAGCCAGGGCTTCGTCCAGGAGCAGCACTGGCGCCTGGCCAGTTTTATCATTCATCCACGCCACCTCGGCCAGCTTGACTGCCAGCATAGCCGTGCGCACCTGGCCGCGCGATCCATACGTCCCCAGGTCGACCCCACTCTCGAGAAAACGCAATTCATCGCGGTGTGGCCCGAGGGTCGTCACCCCACGCGAGATATCCTCTGCGCGCCTGGCTTTAAGGCTGTCTTGAAGTCCCTGGCGGATTTGCTCGAGCGCAATCCCTGACCGATCTACAGGAGCATCCAGCGGTAAGGTATACTGACCTGGTGGTCTCGGAAGTGGGTCATATGCTGGCTGGTAGGAAAGGCGTAAGACCTCTCCACCGTGAGTCAACTCGCGGTGGATGCGCCCGGCCAGACGTTCCAATTCTTGGACAATCTGAATCCGGGCCAGGATCAACTGTGCCCCCTTTGAGGCCAGCAGCTCTTCCCAAAAAGTAAGCTGCTCGGCGTCGCCTCCATACTCGTTTAGTTTTTTCAACAAGGCATTGCGTTGGGTAAGCGCCTGCAAATAATCTGCCAGGATCTCGCCATAACGCGGCCTCACCTGAGCCAGGGCAAGGTTAAGGAAGCGTCGCCGTTCATCCGGCCCCCCTTCGATCACGCGCACCATCTGAGGCAAGAAAAGAACCGCGTTGAACTTACCGATCACTTCGCCTATTTTTAACTTCAAGCCATCTAGCAACACCTCTTTGCGCACCCTAAGCCCGCCGTCCAGGCCATTCGCGTCTTGAATAATGCGCGCCTCCAGGCGGTGGCTGCTTCCATCTCGATCAAAAATCGCCACAATGCGCGCTACGGCCGGCTGTTTGCGGGCAGCCAGGAAATTGATCAGCTGGCGGTCATGATCGGCATGGAAAGAGGTAAACGTCGCCAGGAAGTAGATCGCTTCGAGCAGGCTGGTCTTGCCCTGGGCGTTCGCCCCGAGCAATAGCACCGCCCCGCGCGGGATCTCCCTGTCCAGCCGGGCGAAATTGCGAAATTCCTCTAATGAAAGATGGGTCAGGAACATTTGTCACACAAATGCCACGGAGGGGCGATCCCCGTGGCATGTTCTTCTTTGATGAGAGGTATATCCTTACCCTGGCAAGTGGGTAAACTCAATCGGCGGGCGCGATCTGGGTCGTCTTTTCTTCTACCGGCCAGACTTTTTCAGCCCGGTCGACAAACAGTACGCCGTCCAGATGGTCGACTTCGTGCTGGAAAATGCGCGCTAGCCAGCCGTTCGCCTTAATCTTAACCGGCTGGCCGCGGCGGTTAAATCCCTTAACCGTCACCGAGTGCGCCCGTTCTACCTCGCCGACGAATCCCGGGACAGAGAGACAGCCCTCTGTCCCGGTGATGGCTTCCTGAGAATAACGAATGATCTCTGGATTGACCACCAGATACAATTTGGGGGGAATATTCTCGTCTTCTTCGTCGCCATACTCTACAACGATTACCCGTAATGAGACATTCACCTGGGTCGCCGCCAGTCCAACGCCCGGTGCTGCGCGCATAGTTTCAATCATATCGTCAATTATCGTTTGTAGATCTTTCCCAAAGTCAGTCACCTTGCGCGCCCTACGGCGTAAGGTTGGGTGGGGGAGAGTGATGATTTCACGCGCTGCCATACCTACCTCAATCTATCCAATATTCTTCGTCCATATCAGAATATTCTTCTTCCTGGCGAGCTTCCTCTGCGTTTCGATGATAGATCGTCACTACATCCACAAAGCGCTCCCGCTCGCGCGCCACCTGGGCCAGCTCCTTCCGCCTGCGCAAGGCATCCATACGATTAAAAATATCCTGCTGGGCACGGGCCGGATTGTGAACGCCCATGAAATCGAATTGGGTTTCACCCACATTAATGATCACCTTCCCGAAATTAAATATAAATCCTATAAGACCCAGGCGTTCGTGCTCCAGGCTGAGAATGTTCTCCAGGGAGGCTGATTTTTTTACCTCCGTACCCAATGGTTTACGCTCCACATCCAGGATATATTTATCCGTCACCTGGTAAATATCGTTCCGCCAATCTACATAATGGTATAGCCACCAGGGAAATAGGATAAAGAAAAACAGCACAAATCCAATCGCCAAAACAGTCCCCGGCGAGGATTGATAACGTCCCGTTAGATATCCAGCAATATAAACGCCTATCCCCCCTAACAATAAAAGGGACAATAACGAAGGTAGCCAAACTTTGCCTAATAAAACCGTCCAATACTTCCGGTAGGTAATCACATTGCCATCTTCAAAACGCATCTTGAGAAAATTGCTGAAATACTTTTGCCAGAATCCAGGCTTTTTCATTTCCACCGGTGCGGTGGTTGGGATGGTTTCTTCGCCTTGCGCCTCTCCTTCTGACCATCCCAGCCTCTGTCGGAGTGCTTGCTCTATCTTCTGCTTCTCAGCACGTTCAGAATGTTTTTGCTGGCGTCGTTTATATTCCTCAACGATGTCAGAGATTCGGTAAGGATCTCTTAAAGTCCGAAAAACTATCTCTCCCGTATAGGTGCGCAGGCGAACGTTCCCATAATTCAGAAACCTGCCGACCAGGCTGGTGGTTATATTCACAGAAAGGACCGTATTCAATGGGGCCTCATCCAGGCTCTCGTATAGCCAGATGACTTTCTCAACCCAGACCACGCGCTGGTTGGTGACAATGTAATAATCATTTCCCCAGTCTATCCAATTCCATACGCCCCATACCAACCCTACCAGACCAGCTAAAGAGGAAAAAATTGCTCCAACAAGCAAGAACGTCTCAGAGGTATCCGGCGAAGTGACATTAAAGATCACAGCTAAGGCAATGAAAAAAAGTACCATCGGCCCAATCAGATTCAATAATAAAAGCGCTTCGTGCTTGCGGGCGAGTATGATGATGAACTCCTCAGGGTTCAACCAATCGAATCGCAGGTTGCGGACCAGGTGCTGGCTCTCAACTGTTCGCGCTAGGCCGGGCTTTATCCGGGGGAAATCACGCAGCAGCCGGTAAAACTCGTCGCTTTCCAAGCGCAACAGCTCGGTAGGTTGGTCCGTTGTGATATACGCAGCGGAGGGTTGGTTGTAGAGCAAGTCCTCCTCCATAAAGTGATCTCCTTCAACCAACACCCGTTTCTCTTTGTCCGCTTGACCAAGCCGAGTTTCAAAGAAAATTCTACCTATGCGGACAATATAAAAATTTTCCTCCGCATCTCTCCCGGAGAAAAGATGCTCAGACGGGTCCAAGGAAAGCAGGGTAAACCTGGATGCCACCCTGGTGATCTCATCATCGGTCAACCTGGCAAACAATTCCATTTTCTTTAGAAAAGGGACGATAATCGATCGATCCTCTGCCATAGATTCATTTTAGCATGATCCAGGATTTTCGTGGTAAACGATGAGAGATGATAAAATCAGTCTAAATAAAGACTCATGGGAGTACATGCATGCCTATTCATTTTGGAACTGACGGCTGGCGCGCCGTCATCTCAGATACCTTCACGTTCCACAATTTGCGCCTGGTGGCTCAGGCAATTGCCGACGCGGTGAGATCAGATTCCTGGAATAATGGCACCCAGACCGGAGACCCGCCAGATGCGAACAAAATGGTGGTTGGTTTTGACACCCGCTTCCTATCCGACCGCTATGCTGCAGAAGTCGCCAGAGTGCTGGCAGGGAATGGCTATAATGTCCTCCTGAGCCAGGGTGATGCGCCAACTCCGGCTATCTCCTATGCGGTGCGCCACCTGCGGGCGATTGGCGGCGTCGTGATCACGGCCTCCCACAATGCGCCGCGCTACAACGGAGTTAAATTGAAGGCTTCTTACGGCGGCTCCGCCCTGAGGGAACAGTGCCGGCGGGTTGAAGTCTACCTGAACGACAATGAGGAGCGCGGCCGCGGCCCAAACCTGATGGATTACGAGCAAGCCCGGAAGGCGGGCCTGTTGCAACGCTTCAACCCGCTCCCCCCCTATTATGACCACCTGCGCACCCTGATCAATTTCGATGCCATTGCCGATAATCCCCAGCGAGTGGTAGTGGATTCGATGTACGGGGCTGGGCGCGGCATCATCAAAAGTGTCCTGAAAGGGACTGGGTGCGAAGTGCGGGAAATCCGCGGTGAAATGAACCCCGGCTTTGGCGGCGTACACCCCGAACCGATCAGTCGCTATCTTGGCTCTCTGGCCGGGGCGATCAGCACCGGTATGGGCGACCTGGGTTTGGCGACGGATGGCGACGGCGACCGGATCGGAGCCATGGATGAGCGGGGAAACTTTATCGACCCCCATAAAATCATGGCGCTCGCATTGCGCTTCTTGGTAGAAAAGCGCGGCTGGCGTGGGCCAGTCGTCCGCACGGTGTCCACGACCCGCATGATTGACCGGCTCGCAAAGAGTTATGGACTCCCGGTTTACGAGACCCCAGTTGGCTTCAACTTTATCGCAGACTATATGCTTAAAGAAGATATTCTGATTGGGGGCGAGGAGTCCGGTGGGATCTGTTTCCGGGGTCACATTCCCGAAGGAGACGGCGTACTGATGGGTTTGCTATTGATCGAAATGGTGGCAAGCCTGGACACTTCACTCCACGATTTGGTGAATAAACTCCTTAAGGACGTAGGACCCGTGTATTACCAACGGACGGACTTGCGGCTGAACCGACCGGTAGCAAAGGAACAGATGACGCGCTTTCTTTTAGAAGAAACACCGCCGCAGATCGGCAGTGAAAAAATCCTTGAAACTCAATCACTCGACGGCGTGAAGTACATCCTGGCAGACGATTCCTGGCTGTTGATCCGTCCATCTGGCACTGAACCCGTACTGCGGGTGTATGCCGAAGGCCGCAGCCCAGAGATGGTCCAAGCCCTCCTGGAATATGGTGAAAGAGTCGCTGAAAGAACGACTTAAGTTTTCAGCTTGTGGCTCGCAAGCGCCTGGCCAGGAAAATGATCACGATCAAGACAAACGCAAGGCCTACTAACATTGGCAGGCCGACATCTTCCGCAAAACCGGTGTCTGGCAGGCCTGAAGCGGTGGAGGTTGCAGTAAGTTTTCCAGCTGCGGCCTCGGTCAGCAGGGCAGCCACCGTTGCAGTTCGATCCACTGTCGGCGCGCCAGCTTGAGTAGGCGCAACGACCGGGGTTGGTGTGGTTGTCGCTGTGGGCAAGACTGGCGTGACCGTGGGCGTCGCTGTCCACTTACCCGCCAGGGCGGTTTGCTCAGCCGCCATGGCTACTTGCGTGTTCTGGGCATTGACCGTGGCAACCTGAGCGGCTTGCTGACTGCGCTGTCGAGGCGCTAATACCAGGGCATATAGCGCCAGACAAACCAACGCCAACAGCATGATCCCACCAATGATGCCAGCCACGATGAAGAAAGTACGATTTCCGGAATCTTCTGGGGGCGGCACACCCTCATCTGGCTCTTCCGGTCCCAAATTCATGTTCATATCTTCTAAGGCCATAATCTAATCTCCTCCTGATCCTCACGGTTCACATTCCCGAGGTCTATCTCCCCATTTTTACTCTAAAACCTCAAGGTTCGCTAGTGGCAAAAATACTTCTGTGCCGTTCTCCAAACGCACCTGCGCGGCTGGAGCTCGAACACCGCTGGGAAATGCTTCTAAACCAGATGGCAATGCAATGATCGTGCCAACCTGTGAATGATAAGGTGCTCGGAGCACACGTACGCGTTGATTGAGCGAGAAAACTGTCGCTTCCCGCGGTTCGGGTGGCATATCGGTAACTGGCAGTGGGATGATGATTTCAGGACGTGTGTTGGCATAGGGATCATAAGGCTCAGCGTTCAGCGCGACCTCACGCCGTTCATTGGTGGTGAGTAATTTGAAGGCCACTGTATTCATGGGGAGCAGACCAAATCCTTCCAACACCACGATCGGGAATGGGATGCGGGCCGCGATCGGCACCAGCGAGGCCGCCAGGCTGGCAAGGATTAATCCGCGCAATGGCAGTTCAGCCGCGGTCTGGAGAACACCAGCTTCCCCGCAGAAGCCGGCTAGAATCACCGAGCCACGCAGGCTGACATCCAACCTGTCAGCGGTCAGCACGTCTTCTGGCTTGCTGGTCAATACATGCAGCAAACCCATGTCGATCCCTCCATTTCCCCACACCCCCTGCACTAAAGCCCCACTCGTCTCGATGACTGCCCCCCGCTCCGCGATCAGGGAGAGCACAAACCCTGGCATGCCAGCTCGCAGCTGGAATGGGGGACTCTCTACTTCCAAAAAGACTTTCCCCTTCTCGGTCAGGATCACTCTACCACTGCGTGGTGCACGCACTACGCGGCTGGCCCACCCCACCGGTCCGGCAATAATATCCCCCTCACTGACCGACTCGCCGACTTTCCGTTGGATATGTTCGTCTGCCCGTTCTACCTTCATTCCAAGACCGCGCGCGACGTCGAGCATTAAGTGCTGCGGAGTTAAATTCGCCTCTGCCAGGATATCGGCTGGATTTAATTTCTGCCCTTTTCGTACCAGGACCCGACCGGAAACCGGCAACAGGCGTTCGCGCCGGATCGTGGTGAGGGGAAGAACATGCGTCACTGGGGCTAAAATGCTATCTACCATAAGTATTGAGGCTAACGACTTGGCTTCTTAACTACCATCCTTTGAGGCAAGATCGAATCCAGTAGAGGACTTTATCCACCTAAAGTCCAGATCCACCTTCTGAATAAATCTCGCCGTCTGCCAGGGTCTTCAGGCAGACGTAACGGTCGGCCACGGGCATCGATCACAACGCCCAGGGCGCCGCCTACCACCCGCACACTGCCACCTCGTCCAGGACCACCCAGGCCGATGTCGGCGCGGTGCAATGGATGCAAATTTAAACGAGCAGATTGGCCCAATGGAATCGGCAGCGCCTCCAGCGTTCCCTGTTTTATATCAAAACTCGCCTCATCACCTGATTCGTAAGTCACGCGCAGGCGCAGGATGGGCGTCCCAGGCCGGGCAGGCGAGATCGGTGAGATAACCGTGGCTAAGCTGAGAAATGTGCTTGATTCGAGCACCTGCACAGCCAGGATTGGATTGATCCTTGCCGCCGCTCCCAAGGGAGCGGCAAGATGGTTTTGATCCAATACCAAGGTGGTGATGCTAGTTGGCTGGAGACCATCCAACAACATCAGCAAACTATGCCCCAGGGAGGGAGCGTGTGCCAATACGCTGCCGGCCGCCACGATCGGCTCGAACCCTGGCAGCAAGTCAGCGCGCGTCTGGCTGGCGGACTTCGGAAAGTTACTGGAAGCCAGGGCGATCCCTTTCCGGATTGCCTGGCGGGCTATGGCTTGCTCAATCGCCAGTTCCTCTGCGCTCACTGGCAAACTGGCTGGGTGAACCGTTTTGTTATAGATATAATCGCGTACGTAATCAGGGCCGACTTCTAGCGGAAGCCAGCGGGTAATCTGGTTTAGAGACATGGCGCCCAGCATCCCCGTCAAGCCCCTGCCCAAGCCGAGCTGCGGATAAACTCCTAAAGACAGCTGGCCGGCGAAAGCCGCCGCGACCGTCGTTGCCGAGGCGCCTACATCGATGCCCAAGACACCCTTGGCTGGATCGTAGACGTTGCTTAAGAATCGAATGATGCGTCCAAAAGCTGTCGCTGTCGGGGACAACTGCTTTCCAGCCCAAGCGTCCAATTCACTCACTCCCGGTACCTGACGGGCGCGCAGCGTTCGAAAGATTCCTGCCAGCATGACTTGGGCAGGCGCCAGCTGCTCAACATCCAGGCTTGGCCGGATATTGGGAGCAATGTGTAGGTTGGTTAGCGAGCGTAAGTCTGACTGGACCTCACCGATCAGTGCTTGGTTGCCAGCGAAAAGCACCTCCGGTCGCGCTTCCTTGGGGAGCAAGGAGCAAGCCAATCCCACCGTTTCAACCAATCTGAGCACCGAATGAGAAGCCCCCCCTTCTGTCCCACCCGCCAGGATGATGGCGTCAGGCCGGTGGCTTAGAATCGTGTCAAGCCGCGCTTCGGACTTTCGCCGGTCATTCAGGCCAAGGGTTTCGATCACTTGGGCGTAAGTCGTTGTCGCCAACCGGCTGGCGCTTTGCAGCGATATATCTTCCAGTAAGCCGATCGCCATAACCTTAAGCGGCGGTCCCGCTGACATTGTGGCCACAAATGTATCTACGCCCGAGCCATCCTCCCGGCCCGGCATGATCAGGCGCTGATCCTTACCGACCAGTTTTTTCCCAGTGACTTCTTCAAGCTGGTCTAAGGCGTGGTGGATACCCTCCCCGATGTGGTGATAGGGAGCCGCAGCGGTGGTGGGAGCAGTCCCAATCGCTAAGAAACGGTACTGCCCAGCGACGACATCAAACAATACAGCGCGGGTTGTGATCTCACCTACGTCGATAGCCAGCAGAGAATCGGTATCGCGGAGCGGAGCGGCCATCTCGTCTCAGGAGGAGGGGAGCAAGGGGATTAGTAGTGGTTTCACAAAATTAACCAGGAAATACAACCGCTCAATTAATGCCACCATCGCCGCGCTATAAATGCCGGCGAAAATAAAACCCAGCGTAATTGCGATAAACGCCTGGCCCACCTGGCCCAAGCCTTCTAACCACACCTGCACCTGCGACGGTTGCTGTGTGCGCGAGCTGACCCCAAAGTGAAAATAAGCCAGCGTCGCAAGCGTGCCAATCAGGATAATCACCCCGTTTACCAGCATTAATCCCAGGCTGGTATCTATCGCCCCAGCAGACTGGAGGTCGAGAAGGTTGATCGACGCGTAGGCTTGGGGGAAAAGTGTACCGGTAACGGCACCGCCAACCGCCGCCGCCGCTCCCACACCAACCAGAAAAGCCACTGGAAGGTTGCCAAACGGTGACAAACGGGGAGAAATCTTGGTCAGTAATAGCCACCCAAGCACCATTGGCACTAGCGCCAGGATCCGCTCGTCGCGGCTCCCATCTAAAAGCGGGATCATCAGGCGAGGCAACAGCACATTGTTAACCGCCATGATGGCCGCAAATCCAGCCGCTACGCCAATAAAAATATGGATCGCCAATCGAAAGAGGGGATTATCTCCAATAATATAGCTGAACACAAGCAGCGTGAAAATAAAGCCCAGGATAGCGCCGACCAGATCAGCGATACTCATTGATTTGCCTCGCCTTTGACCTGTGGGGAACGAGCCAACAAAGAGACACTGGAAAGCACCAGACCCCCGATCAAGATAAGCAAGGCAGCTACGACCAGACCAAAGCCGTAGGGTCCCCAATAGGTGCGGGGTAATTCCCCCCGCCCTGTCAACTGGGCATAGGCCGCTCCGCCGCGCAATCCGAACACAAATCCATGCACTTGCCTCGGGTTTGCCTCAAAATACGGTCGCATCACAGCTTCCACCTGGGCGCTGGTGACCATGACTAACGAAGTCAGAGTATCTGGCTCATTGAGCTGTGGTTGAACCTGTTCAACCCAGGCTCGTGCCAGATCTGGATCATCCACAATGACCATTAACATCTCAAAATCGTTCATGCGCTGAACGCCTTGCAAAGCACGCAGCCCGGGTTGTGCCTCACTCTCCCATGCCGCGACCATATCGAGTGTGTAAGGAAGCATGCGTTGGGGGTTTTCGACAAAGCCAAGCAGACCTATCGCTCCTCCAGGGATATAGCCGAGGTTTACATAATTAACCTCGCTCGTGTAATGGTGGCCGGTTTGGTTCTTCAAAAAGCGCTCTGCCAGGATAGGCCCAGTCGGTGAGGTAGATACCAGAGTCAAGTAGGCGCCGCGTAGCATCAAATGATCGACCACGGCGGTTGCAGCGGCTTCCATTTCGGCCGACAAGCCGGGTTCGTAATCGAATGCGAGTAAGACGCGCGCTTCCCCAGGCAACTGGCTGATCAGGCGGTTTACCTCCGCAGTCTCTTCGGTATAGGCGGGCAACGGCGCCTCTTGTTTACCTGTGATCACCGACCAAAGTACAGCTCCCCACAGCACGCAGGCGATGGCCCAGCGCAGGACATGCTGAGAAGAGATCCCACGGCGTTGGGGGAGAGGCTGTGCCCGGCCTTCCGACTCAATCAAACCCTGGAGCAGGTCTGCATGGGTACGCTGGTTTGCGGAAACTCGGAGTTTAAGCGAATAAGTCGGCGACTTTCGTGGGCGGGCGTGGTCTGGCTCTGCAGACAAAACTCCGCTCAAGCCGGCCAATGGCCCGGAGCTTTCAATACTCTCGGGGGTTCCGCGCGCCGGCACTGTTTGCGGCTCATCCCCTACCGGACGAAAAACCTCCAGCCAGCTCGGGAACTCGCCTGGCGCCAGTTCGAATTCACTCTCAGTATTTTCCACTTGCCCTTCATCCGGCAAGGGCTGGCTCAGCCAATCTGTCACCTCCGCCGGTTTCGATGGCGGTTGCTCGGTCTCTCCTGTCTCCATCTTCAGCCAATCAGAGAGTGGCTCAGCCTCGGCTTCTTTCGTCCACTCTCCCGGCAGGCGAGCGAGCCAATCTGGCACATCATCTGCTGAGGTATGAGTCTCATCTAAGGGTGCATTACCATCTTCTGACCCGCCAACCACAAAATCAACTGGCAACTCCTCGCCGGGGATCGATTCATCCGGGCGAAGGTCAAGCAACCAGTCGGACTCACCGGTTGGAGCAGCGTCAATACCAGCAGGGATCTCATCCGGTACGGACTCGGGAGGTTCACTCTTAGCCGGAGAAAACACCAGGGGGATAAGCCGCGCCTGGCAGAACTGGCAAACCTCGCTTTCCGCCGGATTGGATTTTCCACACATCGGACAACGGATTTCCCCCATGTTTCATCCCCCGTAAGGTCGGTCAGCGCCCATGAGAACCCGCAAACCAGTGGCAATTGTGCCAAGAGCGACTCCGAGCAGGATTCCCCGCGCTCCAGCAACCGCTGGGACCTGGGCGATCCAGGCGCGTAGTTCACTTAAGCCAGGCAAGTTGATGCCGAACAGGGGACCGGTGGCGAAAAGTATCAGGATAGCAGTGCCGATAAAGAGAATCGATATTAAATTAGGCTTTCTACGAAACAAGCGCACACCAGCAAAGGCCAGCAAGACAGTCAGGAGCGCCATTAAACTACCTTCGATGGGTACCTGGATATTGTTAAAAATCCACATGGAATAAGCGTGCGTTGGCCCGAACCAGCCAACCACGACCAGCGTAATGACGAATGAGATTATGAGCACAGCGCTGTAAAAACCGTTCGGCTGGGCAGTAGTGAATTTTCGCCAGTGCACGTAAAACAGATTGGCTGTCCCTACTAACAGCGCTACTGCGGACAGGATGACGGCCCACTCCAGCAGCACAATCCGCAGGTTCACCAGGATGTCTAGATGCAGGAAATATCCTAATAAGACGATCAGCCCGATCGCCATAGCGATGGCGACATAAAAGGGCGCTTTCACAGCACACCTACCAGTTTGAGCAGCGCGCCAAGCAAGATCAAAGAGATTATTACCCAGCGGAGGATATCCTGAGTGCGTAAGCTGGCAATGTGCATCGCCCCAGCCCCCAGGTAAGCCCCACTGGCGTAAGTCTCCTCACCAATCAAAGGCTCTTCAGCGGTAGCGTACAAAACCGCCTGGCCTGAGAGGTTGTCTGTCCCAGCAAGTGTCAGGCTTCCCGCGCGCTCCCCAGCCTCGTTCAGCAAGGCCAATTCGCTGCCAAAGCTACCGATGAACAAATTGGCACCCACATCTTCATCATAGATGACTGGTAGAGCCCCCGCGACATAAGAAAAAGGCGTCAATCCAGTCAGGCGACCGCGCAATGGGTCAAACTGCGCGCCGATGGCCCGCGCTGCCCCCCGCAGGCTGTCCTGGGAAAGAACAGTTATTGCCCCCTCACCTGAGGTGACCACGGGTGGACGATCGCTGACCATCGTAGAACGTGCGATCCGATCCAATACGGTCAATCCAACAAAAGCGACTGCGCTCTGCGGGCCAGTCAGTTTTCCCCGCCCAATGGAAAGATGTAAGCGGTTGCCCGCTTCTACAGCCAATCCGATGGTGTGCCGCAAGCGGGTAAAGGCTGGGATTTCCCGGAATTGGCGCACTGGCCGGGTCCGGCTCAAGATCGCCAGGGCGAGCATCAGGCCGAAGAAAACGACGACAAAGATCAGGCCGAAGAGTTCTAACTGGTTCACCCCTGGGATACCTCCCGCAGAATTGCAATGAATGCCTGACGCTGGTTATGATCTTCGAATAAATTAGCCATAGCCTGAAGATGATTAGCTGGCAGGATACCGTGTAAGATGGGTTGACTTAAATATACGACTTGGGCACCCAGCACTCCCAGCGGACCAACTGCCTCCAGGATCGAGGCTGCGAGGTTTTCCATCCCCCACCGGTGCAAGGTATTCGCCCAGATCCGCCAGATATTGTTAGCAACCATGTTCTAAGTATAGCATAATTCCGATTTATCCGAGGAGATTAGAAAACATCAAATCATTGTATATCCCCCCCACTTCCTGGTCAAGTTGGTTTGCAAATCTGTACAGTTTTGCTTAACATTCCGCAGGTTGATGAGTTTAATCCTTATAGGAGTTACGCAGATGTGGGGATTGGGGGGGTGTTTGGGCGGGCGTTGCCCGCCCAAACACCCCCCATCCTCATTCCAACTGCGTAAGTCCTACCTTAATCAAAGAATCACCCGCAGGAAGTTCTGGTGGCCGAAAACCTGCCGTCTTTAGTCTAAATATATGACAGGTCACAGGTGTTTTATGTGTCATATATAACTAGGTTTATAGGATAAGTGAGACTAAACTTATGAGTTAGGAACCGGACAGACTGGTTCGTCGATTGAGAACATCTCCGCGTCAATTCAGCGACGCTAAAAAAGAAATGGAGAAAATTATAATGGAAAGACCTGTAATCACCGTCGACGGAAACGAAGCTGTGGCATTGGTCGCTCACAAGGTAAATGAAGTGATAGCAATCTATCCGATTACGCCCTCCTCGTCGATGGGCGAACTGGCCGATGCCTGGTCTGCGGTCGGGGAGACCAATATCTGGGGCACGGTGCCGTTAGTCGTCGAAATGCAGTCCGAGGGAGGCGCAGCCGGGGCAGTCCATGGAGCCCTTCAAACCGGCTCGCTGACCACGACGTTCACCGCCTCCCAAGGCTTGCTCTTGATGATCCCCAATATGTACAAGATCGCTGGCGAGCTGACATCGACAGTTTTTCACATCGCTGCGCGCTCACTTGCGGCACACGCCCTCTCAATTTTTGGCGATCATTCCGATGTAATGGCTACCCGCTCTTCTGGCTTTGCCATGCTCGCTTCTATTTCCGTGCAGGAAGCACACGACTTCGCCCTGATTGCACAGGCCTCCACGCTGGAAGCACGCATTCCCTTCCTCCACTTTTTTGATGGCTTTCGTACCTCTTCCGAGGTAAACAAGATTGAGCAACTGACGGTAGAGGATATGCGAGCGATGATCGACGAAAAACTGGTTCACGCCCACCGGGCGCGTGCCCTCTCGCCGGATCACCCAATCATCCGCGGCACTGCACAGAACCCGGATGTGTACTTCCAAGCTCGCGAGACAACCAACGCCTTCTATAAAGCCTGCCCTGGAATCGTCCAGAAAGCGATGGACAAATTCGCTGGCTTGACCGGGCGGCAGTACCACCTCTTCGATTACGTCGGCGCGCCAGACGCCGACCGCGTGATCGTTATGATGGGCAGTGGCGCTGAAACCACCGCAGAGACCGCCAAATTCTTGAACAAGCAGGGAGAGAAGGTGGGCGTGGTCATTGTACGCCTGTACCGACCGTTCTCGGTTGAAAACTTCGTGAAAGCCTTACCGGCCACCGTAGAAGTAATCAGCGTCCTGGATCGCACCAAGGAACCCGGTGCGGCTGGGGAGCCCCTATACGTAGATGTGATCACCGCCATCCAGGAAGGATTGGATCAGGGGTTGGCTCCCTTTAGCAAAGCACCCCATGTAATCGGTGGGCGTTACGGGCTCTCTTCCAAAGAGTTCACCCCAGCCATGGTCAAGGGCGTCTTCGATGAAATGCGTAAAGATGTCCCCAAGAACCATTTCACGGTTGGCATCTACGATGATGTCTCCTTCACGAGTATCGACTACGATCCGGCATTCTCTATCGAAACCCCCGATACCGTGCGCGCCGTTTTCTTCGGGCTGGGTTCAGATGGGACCGTTGGTGCCAACAAGAACTCGATCAAGATCATCGGCGAAGAAACCCCGAACTATGCCCAAGGTTATTTTGTCTATGACTCAAAGAAATCTGGCGGCATCACCATCTCACATCTCCGTTTTGGCCCGCGCCCGGTGCATGCTCCTTACCTCATCAGTGATGCCAGCTTTGTCGCCTGCCACCAGTTCAGCTTCCTCGAGCGCTATGACATCCTTAAGTATGCTGCGCCGAGAGCCATCTTCCTGCTGAATAGCACCTACGCGCCTGACAAAGTCTGGGATCAATTGCCGCAGGAGGTGCAGAGAGCCATCATCGACAAGAAACTGGGTTTTTATGTGATCGACGGCTACAAAGTCGCCGAAGAAACCGAGATGGGCCGCCGCATCAACACCATCATGCAGACTTGCTTCTTCGCGATTAGCGGAGTGCTCCCCCGCGCAGAAGCCATTGAAGCCATCAAGGACACCATTCGCCATACCTATGGCAAGCGAGGAGAGGCTGTCGTACAACGCAATTTCGAAGCCGTCGACCAGACTCTTGCCAATCTGTTCGAAGTGAAAGTCCCCGATCGGGTAACCAGCCAATTTGCCATGCATCCCCCGGTGCCGGCGGAAGCACCCGAATACGTGCGCACTGTGCTCGGTGAGATCATCGCCGGCCGGGGTGACAGCCTTCCGGTGAGCGCTTTTCCTATTGATGGAAGCTTCCCCACTGCCACCTCCCGCTGGGAGAAGCGCAATATCGCCCTGGAAATCCCGGTCTGGGAACCCGATGTCTGCATCCAATGCGGTAAATGTGTCTTCGTCTGCCCACATGCCGTTATCCGCGAGAAGGTTTACGCTCCTTCATACCTGGAGAAAGCCCCCGTCTCCTTCCTGTCAACCGAAGCGCGCTGGAAGGAATTTCCTGATATGAAGTACACCCTGGCGGTATCCCCGGAAGATTGCACCGGTTGCGGGCTGTGCGTGGAGGTATGTCCTGCCAAGGATAAGGCACAGACCGGTCGCAAAGCCATCAACATGGCTGATCAACCTCCTATCCGTGAACGCGAAAATATCAATTGGGATTTCTTCCTGACCCTGCCCGAGGTGGATCGCACCAAAATCAGCATCGGCGCAGTCAAGAATTCGCAACTGTTGCCACCCATGTTCGAGTTCTCTGGCGCCTGTGCTGGTTGCGGCGAGACCCCTTACCTGAAACTGCTCACCCAGCTGTTCGGCGATCGGACGATTGTCGCCAACGCCACCGGCTGCTCATCGATCTATGGCGGTAACCTGCCTACCACTCCCTGGGCCACCAACAATGAAGGGCGCGGCCCGGCCTGGTCGAACTCCTTGTTTGAAGACAACGCCGAGTTCGGCCTCGGCATGCGCCTGACCTTAGATAAACACATCGAATACGCCCGCGAACTACTTCCACAGCTGGCCAGCTTCATCGGCGAAGAGCTGGTGGCCGAATTGCTCAGCGCCGACCAATCCACCGAAGCCGGCCTCTTAGCCCAACGCCAACGAGTTAATTTGCTCAAGGGGCGGCTTGCCGGAGTGGATGACCCGCGCGCCCGGGACCTGCTTAGCATTGCCGACGACCTGGTGAAGAAAGGCATCTGGATCGTCGGCGGCGACGGTTGGGCGTATGACATCGGTTACGGCGGTCTCGACCACGTCATGGCGCTGGGCCGCAACGTCAACATCCTCGTGCTGGACACTGAAGTCTACTCCAACACCGGCGGTCAGGCATCCAAATCCACGCCGCGTGCCGCCGTGGCGAAATTTGCCGCCCAGGGTAAAGGCCTTCCCAAGAAGGACCTGGGGATGATCGCCATGGCCTACGGGTATGTCTACGTGGCTAAGGTGGCGATGGGCGCCAGTGACCAACAGACCCTGCGTGCCTTCCTGGAAGCCGACGCATACGAGGGCCCCTCTCTGATTATCGCCTATAGCCACTGCATCGCCCACGGTTATGA
>DATDRM010000118.1:0-16925 GCA_035291705.1 Anaerolineales bacterium | reverse complement strand
TTCGACGGTGAGATGGCCGTTTACCCCGCCCCATAGGCAGACCTTACCGGCAACCCTGCGCTTGGCTATCTCCAGATCCCAACGCATGGGGTCTACACCGATCAACACATCCACTCCGGCCTCGGCGATCATCTCCAGCAGAGGCATGCAACTCGAGGTGATCAGATAGCCGAACCTGCTTCCACGCTCATGAGCCAGGTCAACCTCTGACTTCAAAATCGGGAAAATGTATTTCCGCCAGGACGCTGGGGTGAAGAAGTCCAGGTTCTCGTACCAGGCGCGCTTGATATACAGGTCAATACCAGCCGCGAGCACCACCTCCATACGTTGCTGGTTCCAAGCGGAGATAACCTCCAAGATTTCTCGAAAGAAGTCCGGCTGATCATAAGGGAGGAAAATCATGTTTTCTAAACCGCACAGCCAACCGATCAGATCTGCGCCAACCCCCCACCCGCCAGCCACCATCAGATCATAATATTGAGCCTGCGCCTGGGCTGGCATTGAGCCGACTTTAAATGCGGCAATTTCCTTCGGAGAGGGTGGTATGAGTAAAAATCGAAGGGCTTCTAGATCTTCGCCTTTCGTCACCAGGAATTTGCGCGCCCTGGGGATGATGTAATCGTCGAGGAACGGCACATGATCTCCCCATGGCCAATCCTCCGTCTTACGCACTTCATTTCGCAGCCTCCCCCCAGGGGTATCGTACTCTTTGACCAGGATCGGCCACTCTTCGTCAGTAGGATGTTCAATCCATTCCCTGATCTGCACCCTGGGATCGTAGCTCACCGGCAGGCCGTGCAGGTTGGAATAATCATTGACCACTATGGGAGGGCGCGGGGGGAGTTGAATAGTTGCGTCCAACCCCATGGCAACTTGCCGCTCGATAAACTCCGCGTGGGTGTGGCACTCAGATCTGAGACCACCGTAAAGCATGAAACTGCAAGGAGGATAGTCGCCTTCCTGGCAAGCCAGAGCTGACAGCATACGCTGCCGGGAGTTCATCTCGAATTTTCCCATCTATTCACTCCTCTTGAAATGGTTCTGGGTTAGGAGCAACCCCGAACAAGGCTTGGGCTGGTTGCTCTCCGGTATTATGGTATTCATGTTCTACGCCTGCAGGGATATAAAAACCATCCTCCGGACGCAGTTCAAACCCATTCTCTCCTTCAGCGCTCGGTAAGTAGATAGACAGGCTTCCCCGATTTAAATACAGGAATTCATCCCCGGCATGTCTTTCTGCCGGGGATCGAAAGCCAGGGGGGACATCCAACCTGCCAACCCTTAAGTGTTCGGTTGAAGCAAAATGACCCACCAGCATCTTGCTTTCACCGCCCCGTAACTCCCACAATAACTCGTCCTCTCTGATCTTCACCAAGGATTTTCCTGGAAGCTGATTGGGGCGCGGCCAACCTCTCAAAGCATGGGGATTAATGTATTGCCAGGTTTCCTTGGGTAAGTAAGGCTTATTTTGAGCATAAATCCCGGAAGTCCCTTGCGCTGGAGGTGGCGCAAAGAATTCCAGGACGCGTACGGGACTCTCCCCAAGGTTAAACCCATGGTGCCAGGTATCCTTTCGAAAGAAGATCGCTTCTCCAGCCCGCGCGCGCTGAACCTCTCCGCTCTGGGGGTTCGCCAGAGCGAAGACACCATCCAGCACGATCATGACCTCGTCCGCCCCAAAGATAGTGCGGTATTCCTGGGAATGAGTAAAGGTTTTTCCTGGCAGCAGGCTATAGACGATCGCATGGATATTGCGATTGGATATGTATATCCAATCTGCGACCTGCCCAGCGTCCGCGTCCCCCCATAGGTGGCGCACCACATTCTCAAAGCGAATCAACGTGGGACCATCATACTCAGGCCGGGGAGAAGGTTTATAAACCATAGATCCTCCACTTATCCGAGAAATCTTTCGTTCGATACGATCATCGCTGCCATCTAGCTTTTACAACCTGCGCCTCATCAACCAACCTTCCTGCTCAAACCACAAGCAGGCTGCGCCGATCACGCCCGCTGCATCTACCGGTAAATCTCCCAATTCGATGCGCAGGCCGAATTGATAGTTAGCAGGGCAGGTGCGCGTGAAGGCTGCCAGGACGCCATCTCTTAAAACTGGGCCAACCCTCGCCAGCCCACCACTCAGCAAGACTAATTCTAAATCCAGGAGCACATGAGCATTGGCCACCACTACGCCGAGATATTCAAACATTTCATCGATCAGCGACTGCGCTTTTTCATCCCTATTGAAGGCGAATTGGAAGAGCTGCCCACCTGGCTCGCCCAATTTCTGCATGAGCGCTCCCGGAGACACCAGGTTCTCAACCGGGACATAATCGCCGGTAATGCTCTCCCGAACGACCGTCAGCCCAATCTCCGATCCGCTGCTATGCGCACCATGCCGGATCACCCCGTCAAGCAACAACCCACTCCCGATGCCTGTACCCAGGGTGATCAACAAGACATTGTCCACCCCGCGGGCCGCGCCAAAGTGAACCTCCCCAAGCAAATTTAAAATGGAATCATTATCCATCAGGCATGGCTTGCCCAATGCCCCTGAGAGGCGCTCCAAGAAGGGATAGCCTGCCAGGCCTGCCAGTGTAGTCAGCCCTCTCTGCAAGATCCCGCCCTGGATGATGTTAGCAGCCAACCCAATTCCAACTCCGCTAATCCCGGATAGCGATCCAAGGCCCTTCACCTGCCCAACGACAGCCTCCACGATTTGATCGCCAGAGAGCAGCGGGTCGATCGGTTGGGAAAAAAATTCGATTAATTTCCCTTTCGGATCAACCAAGCCAGACCGCAAATTCGTGCCTCCCAGGTCTATCCCCAGCGCCAGCTTGCGCATTGACATGAGTCGCCCCTTCGTGTTACGCTACAATAAATCGGTTATCAAGAAAGGATTCCCTGCAATGCTTGCCAATCAAGTCGCCATCATCACTGGAGCCAGCCGAGGGATCGGCCTGGCTACTGCTCAGGCGTTGATCCTAGAGGGAGCGCGCGTATTTGCAATTTCGCGTAGTGCTCTCCCGGGCAAAGCAATTACCAACGGTATCATCCCAATCACGACAGATTTGAGGGAACCTGCACAAATTGAACAGGCCGTGCAAACCATCCTGGAGCAGGCCGGAACGATCGATATTCTGGTGAACAATGCCGGTGTCGAAACCTTCAAGCCATTCTTGGAGACCACTGTGGAGGAATACGACCAGATCATTGATACCAACCTGCTCGGAGCACTCCTCTTTACCAGGGCAGTCCTCCCAACATTGCTCTCCAAGCGTTCTGGTCACCTCGTCTTCATCAACTCAGTATCTGGATTGCGCGGGTTTGCCCTGGATTCGGTTTACTGTGCCTCCAAACACGCCCTGACCGGGCTAGCCGAAGCCCTCGACGAAGAACTCCGCCCGCAGGGGGTCCGCGTTTGCAGCATCCACCCAGGGGCAACCGACACCCGGCTTTCGGTCGATTCCTGGGCGCCTAACGAGGATGCGCGGCGACCTTACTTCCTTAAGCCAGAAGACGTCGCTCAAGTTGTCGTTTTTGCCCTCAAACAGCCACCTCACATGGTCATCTCCCAGGTCGTGCTACGGCCGTTGATCGAACCTGCTTATTCCGACTTCCTTTCCGTTGGCTTGGCCTCAGATCTTATCCAAGCAGCGCAAGCCCAGTCTGGGGGGTAAGCCCCTGGCTGTAGGTCGTGCGGCTGCCGCAATACCACATCCAGTATTGCTGGCTGCGTTTCATCACCCATGGGCACCAGATCGCTTCGCTGTCCCAGCTGCCAGCCTCTCCCGGCAGAAAGATCGGGTTGCCTGGGTACTTTTCCCAGTTCACTAAATCTGTCGAGATAGCCAGACCAAAGCCGCGCGGCTCGTCTACTCTATCTCTATCCCCGGCGTATACCATCTGGTAAAGGCCTTTCTCTTCGAAGATGCGTGTGGTGACTACCGAGAACCAATCCCAGGCACCTTCTCGATCCCGCGGCAAGATCGGTTTCTTCGCATGCCGCTCGAAGTGTAACCCATCCATACTGGTAGCCAGGCGCACGTCGTAACCTCCGTCTTCGTTATAAACCAGGTAGAACAGGTAAAGCACTCCTGCCTTGAGCACTACATGCGGGCAGCGGCCATTCAGAATCGGATTATCGGCATGTTTTTTCCAATGATAACCATCCTCGGAGAGCGCCAGGCAAATGCGATCCGGCGGTCCTCCCAAACCGGTGTAGTACATCCAGAGCTTTTCCTGGAACCATAAGACAGATGGATCAAGCACACTGGTGTGATCATATCCGCCCGGCCCGATATCCAGCACAGGATTTCCTGGATATTCCTCCCAATGCACCCCATCGAACGCCGTGACTTTCATCCGAGCTACCCCAATCTTTTCCACCGGGCCGCTCTTCCCATCCAGGTACATCAGGTACTCGTCCTCGACCTGGATGATTGTCTCATTGGCGATCCACTCGCCTGCCCATGTGCCAGGGGTAGGCCTTAAAATCGGGTTAGCAGGGTGGCGGTGCCACAGGCTGTTATTTTTCTCTCCGGACCCGTTCTCTGAAAATTTTTCGTAGAACAAGATATCCTCCTCAATATCCAAACGCATCCAAAACTACCGGCAATTTCATTGCCAATCTCTCAAATGGTATCTCTGTCGAATTTTCTCTATAAGATAGCCTTATTCCCCTCCATCAGTCAGGTTCCAAAAGGTATCCAAGAGCGATCGGAGATGACCTCATGCCCTTCTGGAGTGACGAGCACTGTTTCTTCCAGGCGTGCGCCGCCGACTCCGGGCAGGTATATCCCCGGCTCGATGCTGAAGACCATGCCCGGCTGGAGCGGCATGTTATCGCCCTGTTCAATAAAGGGGCGCTCGTGGAGGTCCAGCCCTTCTCCCCGCCCCAACCAGTGGTTGAAGTATTCGCCGTAGCCTGCCTGTGAGATGAGATCGCGCGCCACGCCATCGATCTCCCCTGCGGTCACTCCAGGCCTCACCGCCTGGATCGCCGCCTCCTGAGCCTGGACCACCAGGTCATAAATTTGCTGCTGTTCCCGGGTGGGTTTACCAAAGATGTGCGTGCGCGAGAGGTCCCCGACATAATGCTCGTACAGGCAACCCATGTCGAACATCACCATGTCTCCGCGGCGCAACTGGTTCCGGGAGGCCGGGGCCATGCACACCTCGGTCATCTTCCCAAAGGAAACCTGTGGGGTAAAAGCGATCTCGTCAGCTTGGTTCTCCAGCATAGTACGCACGCAAACCGCGAGGATCTCCAACTCGGATACGCCTGCTTCGAACGCCTGGATGCCTGCCATAATGGCGTTGTTCGTGATGCGCGCCGCAACGCGCATAGCTGCGATCTCGTTCTCACTCTTGATCAACCGCTCATGCTCAACAATGGCAGTGGCAGGCACAAAGGTCGCCTGGGGCAGACCGGTTTGTAGTTGCATAAATAAGCTGGCAGGCAGGTAGGTTGCCCCTGCCAGGCCAATCCTGGCTGAGACAAATCCCGCCTCCAAGCAATAGCGGATCAACCCCTCCCCCAGATCACGATTGGAGTTCATCGCGCCGCGCGGTAACCAGGAGGTCAGGGCCGCCCGGTCAAGATCCCATTCAAAATTTAAAAGCAGCCTCGCATCCCCCGTGCGCGGCGCAAGCAACGCGCCCTCGATACATGGGTCGAAGCTGTAATAGCCCGTCAGATAAAGCAAGTTGCCGTACATGTTCCGATTGCCCCGCGTATAGACCATGAGCAGATCGAAATCCTCCCTCATGGCACAATCCAGAACTCGGTCGAACCGATTTTGGTACTCTTCTTTCAGGATGGGCATCTTAACCTCCTACCAGAACGCCAATGCCAACCACGGTGAGAAATGTACCCAGGGTTAACTTTACCGTCAGTCTTTCACCCAGAAAAAACACGGCAAAAAAAGATGTGAACAGGGGAGCAGTGCTGGCTAAAACGGTCGCCTGGGCGACGCCGGCCACCTGGATGGTAAGGATATAGAACAGATTGGACAGGCCTGTCCCTCCTAGAGCTCCTGCCAGCCCGAGCGCTTGACCAATCCTGGGCTCACTCTTAACGATCGAGGCGATCGCTATTGGCCGGGAAATAATTAAGAAAGCGAAGGCGGTGAGTAGACCTACTCCCGTATTGACTGTAACTGGATCGATTTCTCCCAACGCTCCTCTGAGAAAGGTCGCCGATAAACCCCAACCTACTGCACTCAGCGCGGTCAAGGTGAACCCTCGCATCCGCTTCGACCGATTGATCGGGCTGGCTTGCTGAGGTTCATCACTTCCGATCAGGCTGACACCAGCGATCACCAGTACAGCTCCAATGAAAACCCAGGGTGAGATCGCCTCCCCGTAGATGAACCAGGCTAATCCGGTAGCTATCAAAGGATAGGTAGCCTGGATAGGGAAAATATAAGAAAGGGGCAGCTCCTTGAGAGCATAAACGAACAACAGGTCAGAACCAAAGTAACCGGTGAGTACAGACCCGATCAGCGCCATCCAGGCCAGGGGGGTGAGCAACAGGAGCGCATCGTTCTTGCCCAGGAAAAAATAGGCCAGGACAGCGGTCGCTGCGCCGGCAACGGCTCGTACGGTTAGCAACTGGGTGGTCGCTAATTTGCCCACCTGAGATTTGATTAAAACGTTGCCAGCCCCCCAAGTCAATGCAGCGCTCAACCCGTAGAAGGCTCCCAGCATTATCGCCCCTGCTCAGAAATAGAAAACCGTAATCACCTCAAGACGAAAGGATGAGGGCGTCGTCTTGAGACCAGGCCAGGAAGATCGCATCCCCTCGGTTAAAAGTGGACACCCCCTCACGGACGGAGTGATGCGCCGTTAGCCGGGCTTCGCCCACTTCCACCAGGTAATCCACATATGGCCCTTTGAAGGTGGCATCGACAATCCTCCCCTTGAGCACATTCTCGAAACCCTCCGGCGCATCACCGAACACTCTCAACACCTCCGGACGAAGCAAGATGTTCACCGCCTGTCCCTCCCGCAGGCCGGGATGGTGTCTGGCGGAATAGGAGCCGCCAAGAAAACTAAGGTGGGAGGGCGCCGTCTGTAAAACTGTCGCCTGAAGCAGATTTGAATGCCCAATGAAGTCGGCGACGAAGGTGCTCGCCGGGTTGGCGTAAATCTCCTCTGGCGTGCCGTCTTGAACGATTTGGCCCGCGCGCATGACGACAATGCGGTTCGAAACGGTCATCGCTTCTTCCTGGTCGTGAGTCACATAGATAAAGGTCATGCCGAGTTCGGCGTGCAACAGCTTGAGCTCCACCTCCATCTGCTGGCGGATCTTCAAGTCCAGGGCGCCAAGCGGTTCGTCCAACAGCAAGACTTGCGGCTCATTAACCAGGGCGCGTGCCAGCGCCACGCGTTGAGCCTGTCCACCGCTGAGCTGGTTCACCTGGCGTTTGCCAAAACCCTCGAGCTGCACCAGCGCCAGTATCCGCTCCACTCGTCGTTGCACTTCTTTCTCCGCGATCTTCTTAACGCGCAGGCCAAAAGCGACGTTTTCAAACACCGTTAGATGTGGAAAGAGAGCATATCTTTGAAAGACCAGATTGGCCGGCCGTTTATGGGGAGGAACAAAGGTGATATCCTGGCCGCCGAGATAGATGCGTCCGGAGGTAGGCTCCTCGAAACCAGCCATCATGCGCAGCAAAGTCGTCTTTCCGCAACCACTGGGGCCCAGGATAGTCAGAAATTGGCCCTGCTCGACGCTTAAACTCAACGACGAAACCGCTACTACTTCTCCGAACTTCTTCGTCACGCGATCCGCAAATACATGAACAGGACTCATCTCCCAGCCTCTTAAAACTCGATTTCGCTGATATCCACGACTTTGCTGAGGAACAGGATCAACAGTAAAGATGCCAACATCAGCACCACAGAGATAGCGTTTACGCTTGGGTCGATGGATTTCCTCATCATCGACCAAACCAACATCGGCAAGGTGCTCTCCGGGCCGATAACAAAGAAAGTGATCAGGAATTCGTCAAAAGAAAGGGCGAAAACAATTAGGGCAGCTCCGATCATCGATGGAGCGATGATCGGGAAATTAACCTTCCAAAATGTCTGCCAGGGAGTGCAACCTAAATCCTGGGCGGCTTCCTCCAGGACGCGGTCGAAGCGCTCCAATCGCGCCGTAGCCACCAGGACAAAATAAGGCAGGGTGTAAATAACGTGACCTACGACGACCGTTCCCAGGGAGAGTCGCAGGTTTAGAGAGATGAAATAAGTAAGCAGCGAGATACCCAAGAAAAGTCCAGGCAATGAAAGCGGCATGAGGAAAAGCGACTGCACAAAAGGCCTGAAGCGAAACCTGTACCTGGTGAGCGCAAGCGCGGCCAGTGTCCCTAAGGAAAGGCAAAAGAACGTGGTGAATACCGCCACGACCAGGGAATTCTTCAGAGCCGCCAGGAAAACCGGGCTTTCCAGCACCTCCATGTACCAGCGCAGGGAAAAACCTCGGATCGGAAAACTAACCGCAGGAGAAGAGTTAAAAGAAAATAGAACGATGATACCGATCGGAAAGAAAAGGTAAATGATGACCAGAACCGAATAGATATAAAGCCAGGGGATACGGATAGGTCGCCGAAGTTGAACAGTATTTGTGTTCACCACGCAGTCGATCTCCTAAGCATTGCTCACCAGGTGAGCCCGGCGCGCGCTCCAGCGAACTGAATAAACGATGAAGACAAGCAGAAATAGCAGGAAAAAGGAAAGGGCAGATCCCAGGCCCAGATTCCCTACCTTGACGAACTGGTTGGTGATGCTCAGGCCGATCATCCCCCCGCTCGTCCCGCCGACAAGTTGCGGCGTAATGTAGTCCGCAGCAGACAGGATGAAAGTGTAGGCAAAGCCAGCCAGCACTCCCGTGGCGCTGAGCGGCAGTGTGACGCGCAAGAAACCCTGCAAAGGATTACACCCCAGGTCGCGCGCCGCTTCGATCAATTCGGAGGGGATATTCTGCAGGCTGGATAAGATGGGCAGCATAGTAAAGGGCAGGAACACGTGTACCAGGGTCAGGATCACCGCCAGCCGGCTGAAAAGCAAGAAGAGCAAGGGCTCCTTGATGATCCCCAACATCAAAAGGAAACTGTTGATCACGCCCTCCCTACCCAGGATCGTTTTCCAGGCATACACTCGCACCAGGTAGCTGCCTAACAGGGAGATCACCACCAGGAAGAGCACGATATTCCTGCCACGGGTAATACGAAAGGTGAGGAAATACGCAAAGGGGTAGCTGACTAGGGTAGTTATCACCGCCGCCAGGAGACCGATTAATAGGGAATTGAAGATGGCGTCCCAATACACTGGGGTGGTAAAGGCCCGGTAATAATTCTCCAGGGTGAAAACCCAGGCCACGCGATAATAACGCGAAGTCAGGAAACTGTAGATAAAGAATATGGCAGTGGGGAGAATGAAGAATAAGATCAGGACAGTCAGGGATGGGAAAAGCAACCAACCCGCCGGCCGCCGAGTAAGGCGCGTACGCAGGGTGGGGATAGAAGCATCGCTCATGGAGATAGAGGGATTTTCGGGAGAAATTTCGACAGCTACACCGTCGAAATTTCTCCCAAGAGATGCTTAAGCCGCCTTAACCTCCTCCCACATCGAGAGCCAGTCATCATACGTGGCAAACTGGTCCGATTCTCGGGGAGGCAAGGAGTACACTGGCGCGTTCTTGAAGACCTCCTCAATCTTGTTATAGTCATACAAAGCAGCCGTCTTTTCGTCCAGGAGCGGGACTGCTTCTGGGTTGACCACCCCCGCCGCCAGCGCAGCCGCCTGGCAGGCCTGAACTTGAGGTCCGATCGCTTCGTTTATCCACTGCACACTTGTCTCGACGTTATCCGCACTGGCCGGGATTGCAAAAGCGTCGATGAAGGCGAAGCCACCCTCCGCCGGGATGGTATGCTGCACATTAACGCCGCGTTCCTGCGCCCAGATATTGACCGCAGCCCACCCGGGATAGGTGACAATCACCTCGCCCGAGACGAGCAGGTCAGATAGGTCTCCAAAAGAGGGCGCAATGCCGCGCGCCTGAGTTTTGTATTCGAGCAGCAGCGCCTTCACCTCGGCCAGCTGATCTGGAGTCAGGTTGGGCAATTGATCGCCGTAGCCAAGGATGCGGCCCGCAACGACAACGGCCCCGTTCATGTCGTCGACCATACCTAACAAGCCCTTGAACTCCGGCTTCAACAGATCACGCCAGGATTGAGGCGGATCGGTCTTATCGGCGTTGTAGTTGCAACCCTCCGCTCCCCACGTGAAGGGCACTCCCCAAAGGGCTCCTTGCTTATCCACCCAGAACTCCTCCGTGCGGAACAGCTCATAAAGCTTGTCAAAATTCGTGACCTTCTTTCGGTCGATGGGTTGGATGATCTTGAGCTCGTCGCGATAGAGATCAAAATAACCCTGGTAGTAAGTGATCAGGTCGTAGCCCACTGTCTGCGCGCTGGTTAACTTGGCCTGGATTTCGCTGTGATCTCCAATGTAGGACGAGGACATAGTCACCCCCTTCGCTTTCTGCCAGGTATCCATACAGGTTGGCAAATCATAGCCCTCCCAACTGAGGAAATCCAGCTTGCCTCCTACAGCCTGGGTTGGGACTGCTGTTGCCCGCGGGGCGCAACTGGCCAGGGTCGGCCCAAGGCCGATCGTGACCAGCCCAACACCACTGAGCTTCAAAAAGTCTCTGCGGGTTAACTTATTCAGGTTTTTGGATGGTGAATAGATTGGCATAATCTCCTCCGTTCAAAGATGCAGGTCCCGATTCTGGTTGAGCGGCCGTCCTGGATGGTTTTTCTCGAGAGAACCAGTCGCTCGCCTACTTTGTTTCATGTAGAATTATTTTATTCATCTTCTACTCATTTGTCAACCAATAACCAGCCAATCCAGCCTATTTTACTGCCATTCTGGCTTGACTTTTCAACAACAAATGTCGTAAAATTTGTTTAAGGGAAATAATTAATTCGATTTGCAATAAATTATATCTAAATACTCATACTTAACATAACCATGCCCACGAAAGCCAACTCCGATCACCTGCTCTCACGCATCGCCATATCAGTGCGCGACTTAACCCCCACCTCCCGCGCCGAAATCGCCCGAAAGTTAGACGTCAGTCCATCTACGGTCAGCCGGGTAGTTGACCAGCTGCTCGATCTAGGCGTTGTGGCGGAAATGGGCAGGAGTCAGAGCTTAAAAGCTGGGCGACCCTCCAACTTGCTACAAATCAACCCGGACATTGCAACCCTGATCGCCGTCGACCTGCGCCTGACAGAAGCGTATGCAGCCCTGATCAACCTGGGAGGGCAAATTCTGGCCAGTGCTGTTGAACCTCTAGCAGTGGGAGACACGCGCCGATCAATAGATCAATTAACCTCGCTCTTGCATCACCAGATCGTCCCGCCACCAGGCAGCGCTCCCCCGCGAGCCATAGTCATCGGTGCTCCCTCAATCGTCAATCCTGCGCTTGGGATGATCGAGTGGGCACCCAGCCTGGGGTGGAAAGACCTCCCTCTGGGTGAAATGGTTGAGGCTGAATTCAACCTGCCGGTGAGAGTCGAAAACGACGTCAATCTGGCCGCCCTGGGAGAGTATTGGAAAGGCGCAGCGCGCGGCGCCAGCAATCTGGTCTTCGTGAGCGTCGGAACGGGTATCGGAGCTGGGGTTGTCCTGGGCGGGGAACTGTACTACGGAGCCACGCATGCCGCTGGCGAGGTGGGCTATTTTATTACCGATATCGAAACCCTGCGCCACGCAGCAGGTCCTATCGGCAACCTCGAAATGCGCGCCGGCCGCCTGGGCATCCTGCGCCGTTCGGAGTTAGTCGCCCATCGTTACCCGGCCTCCCGCCTGGCCGAGCTGATCAACCAGAAAGGCTCGCAAGCGCGCGTGCAGGATATCTTTACCTTGGCAACGGAGGGCGACCCAGCGGCCCAGGTGGTATTCAGCGAAACGGTCGACTTGCTGACCATCGTGATCTGCAATCTGTCGGTCATGCTCGACCCTGAAGTAATCGTGTTGGGCGGTCCAAGCGATTGGCAATGGGAGACGCTCGTCGATGCAATTCAGAAGCGCGTTGGCGCCGCGTTGCTACACCCGATCAACCTAATCCCCTCGGCCCTCGGACAGGACGCCGTCGTGATTGGAGCCGCATACGTCGCCATCCGTTTACCAGGCGTCCTGCCTCTTACACCCACATCAGCGGAGTAAACCCGTGCCCAGACCACACATCGACCTGCTCTCTCACGATGATATCCAATCCATCCACGAGACCTCTCTACGTATCTTAAGCAAGGTAGGCGTGATCGTCCACCACGCAGGGGTGCTCGCCCGCCTAGCTGAAGGTGGAGCCAAAGTCGATTTCACCCAGAAACTAGCCCGCTTTGACGAAGGTATGGTGCAGTCCGCCCTGCTGCAGGCCAGCAAGCAGTACGTGCTCTACGGGCGCCACCCAGACAAAGTGGCCCGTTTTGGCTACGGCGAGATGAACCTGATCTCAACCCCCGGGCAATTCGCCTGGTTCGATCACCGCACGGGTGAACGCCGCGACCCAACTCTGGCCGACACTCAGGAGGCCATCAGGTTGGCAGACGCCCTCTCCAATGTCACCGTCGTTGGCGCTATGGGCGTCCCTGTAGATGTCCCCGATCCAATCCGAGATGTCGTCCTAACCGCAGAATTAATCAAGGGCACCGGTAAGCCGACACGCTGCTGGCCGGTCTCGCGGCGCAGTTCTCACTATGTGCTCGAAATGTACGCCGCGGCAGCGGGTGGGGTGGAGACCCTGCGCAAACACCCCATGGTCGAGTCCTTCCTGGAGCCGATCAGCCCTTTGCAGCTGCCGGAGACCGGCCTTGACGTTATGTTGGAATTCCTGGAATACGGCCAGCCGATCAGCTTCGGGCCGATGAGCATGGCCACCGGCACCGGCCCCGCCACGCTGGCCGGCACCCTGGCCCAGGAGAACGCCGAGATCCTGGCCGGCCTGGTTGTCGTGCAGACCTGCAATCCCGGCACCCCGATCATGTACGGCGGCATTCCCCACATCATGGACCCGCGCACCTCGATCTGCTCTTTCGGCTCTCCCGAGCAGGGGCTCATGGCGGTCGCCATGAGCCAGATGGCCCGATTCTACGGCTTCCCGGCCTATATCAACGTCAACCTGACCGATGCCAAGGCGCTCGACGTGCAGGCCGGCATGGAGAAGATGGGCAGCTTCATGCTGGGCGCTCTCGCCGGCGCGGACTTACTCGGCCACGCCGGCATCCTGGGGACGGACCACGGCGCCAGCCTCCCCTGGCTGGTCGTGGACGACGAGGCCATGGAATTTGTCAAGCGCATTTTCAGAGGTTTTACAGTCGACGGCGAAACGCTCGCCTTCCCGGTCGTGGCCGAGGTCGGCCCGGGCGGCAATTATCTGACCCATGAGCACACCCTGGCTCACTTCCGCCAGGAGCTATGGGTCCCGCGCAAGATCTGGACGCGTGACACCTATGACGTGTGGACTTCCAAAGGGAAGCAATTCATGGGCGAGCGCGCACAAGAGCGGGTGGAGCAGATTCTGAGCACCCACCAGCCCGAGCCTCTCGATCCGGCTTTATCCAGAGAACTGGATCGCATCCTGGAGTGTGCCCGCCAGGAGCTGGTCGACTAGATTAGTTCTGATTGCATTTTTCTGGATTTTGTTGTATCGTATAGGTAAATAAGGCGCCGGGCAAAGATAATCCATGCGCTCGGTGGTGATCTCGATCTTCTTGCCTTAAAAACAAGGAGGGCAGACATGGAAGTCATCCAATCGGGCATCGGCCAGCTGATCCAAAAGCCGGACCTCAACGCATTCCGCGAGTGGAACCGCCAGAAACCCAAGGCCCTGATCGATAAGCGCATGACCGAAGCAGAAGCCATCGACCGCTTCGTCTACGACGGTGATTACATCGGTACAGAGCTTTACGGCACGGTGCGCTGCCCGATGTCGCTGGTCAACGAGGTCGTGCGCCAGAAAAAGAAAGACCTGCGCGTCGTCGGCCAGGGGGTGTTCGAGCTGGACATGCTGCTGGCCGCCAGCCTGGTCAAGGGGATGGATATTACCTATGTTGGCCTGGAGGTGTACGGCGTCTCCAACGTCTTTCGCCGGGAAGTGGAGAGTGGGCGGTTGGAGACCTGTGTCGAGTGGAGCAACGCCGCGCTCGCCTGGCGCTTCAAGGCCACCGCCATGGGCGTGCCCTTCGTCCCGATGCGCTCGATGCTGGGCACCGATACTCTGAAATACAGCGCCGCCAAGGTGGTCGAATGTCCTTTCACCGGAGACCCAATCTGCCTGGTGCCAGCCCTGATCCTGGACGTGGGCTTGATCCACGTACACCGGGCGGACAAATTCGGCAACGCCCAGATCGACGGGATCAGCGGCTTCGCTGCCGAGATGGCACGCGCTTGCAAGCGGGTGATCATCAGCGCAGAGGAGATCGTGGACACCGAGGTTTTCCGCTGCCATCCCGACCGGACCATCATCCCCTACTACCTGGTGGACGCGGTGGTGTACGCGCCTTTCGCTTCCCATCCAGGTGAGATGTGCTACATCCATGTGCGTGACGAGGAACACATTAAGCAGTGGGTCGAAGCCTCCCAGGAGCCGGCCACCACCCAGGCCTATCTCGATAAGTACATCTACGGGGTCAAAAATCACCGGGAGTACCTGGAACTGGTCGGGTGGGAACGTCTCGAACGCCTCAAAGCCATGGCGCAAGGAGTGGACAATGAGCAACCCTGTATCTGACGGATATTCCCCGACCGAGCTGCTGGTTTGCACCGCAGCGCGGCTGATGACTGATAATACAACGGCTTTCATTGGGACGGGCATCCCGATGCTGGCGGCTTCCCTGGCCCAGCGCATGCACGCCCCGAACCTGGTGACAATCTTCGAGTTTGGGGGCACTGGTGCCATCTTCGAGACATTGCCCATGGCGGTTGGCGGGGAATGCACCTTCCACCGCGCCATCGCCGCGGCAGGCATCTGCGACGTGATGGAGGCCGCCCAGCGCGGTTTCATCGAGTACGGGTTCATCGGCGGGGCGCAGATCGACCCTTACGGCAACCTGAACAGCACGGTGATCGGCGAGTATTACCACCCTAAGGTGCGCCTGCCCGGCAGCGGCGGAGGCAACGATGTCGGTTCGTTCTGCTGGCGAACGATCGCCATCATGCGTCACGACAGACGCCGCTTCCTGGAGAAAGTTGACTTCGTGACCACTCCTGGCTATCTGAATGGTCCAGGGGCGCGCGAAGCGGCCGGCCTGCCGCCTGGCACTGGACCTTATCGTGTGGTGACCAACCTGGCGGTACTTGGCTACCACCTGGAAAGCAAGCGCATGCTGCTGCTGGCCACCCAGCCCGGTGTGACGGTGGAGCAGGTGATCGAGAACACCGGTTTTGAGTTAGCCATGGCAGACCAGGTAGAAGAAAATCCACCACCTTCCGCAGAGGAGTTGTACATCTTACGCGAGCAAGTGGACAAGGACAGATTGTACATTTGAATATTTAGATCCAGGATCTCACTCAAGTTTATTAGCAACCTGCGGGAGATAATTCTCAATAACTCTCCTTACTTACTTTCTCCATCAATCGATCCGGGTGAGCCAGAGGGGTAAAGCCATACTGGGCGTAAAGACGGTGCGCATCCCAGGTAGCCAGCATCCAGCGCCGTACATCTTGTAACTCGGGGTGTCCAAAAACACATTCCAACAACCACTTCCCCAGCCCCTGCCCGCGAAACTCTTCCAGGACGAACACATCCATTAAATAGGCGAAACGCTCATAATCCGTGAGCACGCGGGCAAAACCGATCTGCTGCCCCTGGTGGTAGAGGCCAAAAGGGAGCGAGTGCTCGATGGCTTTCTTCACCAGGTGTCGCGGGATGCCCTTGGCCCAATAGGAGCGGTTCGACAGGAAATCGTGAATGACCTCCATGTCCAGCCTGGCCGGGTCAGTGCTGATCGTGTAGCCGCCTTTGTGGAACTCGAGGATCTCAGGTTGCATCGCCGATCCACTCCACGATGGTGGCCTCCCCCTGGCCAACGCCAACGCACAGGGTTGCTAAACCATAATAAGGGCGCTTCTCTTGCGCAGCGCGGCGGCGCATCTCGTGCAGCAGGGTGGTCATGATCCGCGCCCCAGAACAACCCAACGGGTGCCCCAGAGCGATCGCTCCGCCGTTGACATTGGTGATCTCATGGCGTAAGCCGAGCTCCCTCATCACCGCCAGCGCCTGCACGGCGAATGCCTCGTTCAGCTCGATTAACCCGATATCCGCGATGGCCAACCTGGCACGCGCCAGGGCTTTGCGCGTAGCGGGCACCGGGCCATAGCCCATGGTGCGCGGCGGCACACCGGCAGCGGCTGAAGCGACGACGCGCGCGGACGGCTTTAGCCCTAATTCCCTGGCTTTATCAGCGCTCACCAGCAGCAAAGCGGCAGCCCCATCGTTCAGCCCTGAGGAATTGCCGGCCGTCACCGTGCCGTCCTTGCGAAAGGCAGGGCGCAGGCGGGCCAGCGACTCCAGGCTGGTGTCGCGCCGCGGGCGCTCGTCGGTGGTCACCAGGATCGGGTCTCCCTTGCGCTGAGGGACTGGTACCGGCGTGATCTCTTCAGCAAACCTGCCGGTATCGATGGCGGCGATCGCCCGACGATGGCTTTCCACAGCGAAGGCGTCTTGCTCTGCGCGCGGAATATTTGTTTCAGCAAAAATGTTTTCGGCAGTCTCGCCCATCGACTCGCTGCCGTACAGCTCCTGCATCCTTGGATTGGGGTAACGCCAGCCCAGGGCAGTGTCCCAGGCGGTCAGGTTGCCAAAGGAAAAGGGCTGCTCAGCCTTGGGAATAGAGTATGGAGCGCGCGAC
>DATDRM010000117.1:0-2542 GCA_035291705.1 Anaerolineales bacterium | reverse complement strand
TGGCCGCCATCGTCCGTTCTGGGGGCGACATTGAGCTGCTCAAGCGCATGGTCGCCGCCGGCTTTCCGGTGGTCGCCGAAAAGGGCTATTACGAATACGATTACACCGGCAAGCTGGGCTGGCTCGGCCATTACCAGTTCGTCACCGGTTACGATGAAACCAAAGATATCCTCATCGTTCAGGACACCTATGTCAAGGATGGTAAGGACCATAAGTTTCCTTATGCTGATTTTGTTGAAGGGTGGCGTTCGTTTGACTACCTCTTCCTGGTCGTCTATCCCCAGGATCGCCAGGATGAGGTGATCGCCCTGTTGGGTCCCTGGGCCGATCCCGTCTGGGCGTTCGACCACGCCCTGGAGATGGCCCAGGCTGAGGTGCAAACCTTGAGTGGCATGGACCAGTTCTTCGCCCAATTCAACATCGGCGCTAACCAGGTCAACCTGCAGCAGTATGTAGATGCAGGCTACGCCTTCGATCAAGCGTTCAGCCTGTACGCCAACCTGCCCGACGACGGCACTCGTCCCTACCGCATCCTGTGGTACCAGACCTGGCCTTATTGGGCTTACTTTTACAGCGGTCGTTACCAGGATGTGATTAACCTGGCGAACACCACTCTAAACGATACGATCAGCGAACCGGTTTTGGAAGAGAGTTTTTATTGGCGTGGCCTGGCGCGCGAAGCCCTGGGCGATACTCCGGGGGCGATCGCCGACTTTCAAGAATCGGTTCGCCTCAATCCTAACTTTGCGCCCGGCTGGGAACAACTCGACCGGTTGGGCGTGGGAGGTGGTTAGGCGTGCCGACCATCCTGCATTTCGCCGACGCCCATATCGACATGGCTAATTACGGCCGCCACGACCCACAAAGCGGCCTCCCGATGCGGGTGATCGACTTCCTTAAATCCCTGGATACGATTATCGATACAGCTATCGCCGAAAAGGTGGACCTGGTGCTGTTCGCCGGAGATGCCTATAAAGATCGCAACCCGGCCCCCACTTTCCAGCGCGAGTGGGGAAGGCGCATCATCCGCCTTTCCAAGGCTGGCATCCCCACCCTTTTGCTGGTAGGCAACCACGACCTCTCCCCGGCCCTGGGACGCGCCCACGCCGTCGAGGAGTTCACCACCCTGGAAGTGCCGCACGTGCGTGTGATCGACAAGCCAGCCTTCCTCAGGCCCGCTGACCTGGAGGGGCTGCCGCTGCAAATCCTGGCCTTGCCGTGGGTCTCACGCTCTGGTCTGATCGCTCACCTCGGGTTGCGGACAACCGATCCGGCTCAGGTGTACGCAGAGCTGGAAGAACGCCTGACGGAGTTGGTGCATTCCTGGCTGGAACAGGCTGACCCCGATCTGCCCATCGTGCTTACCGCGCACGCCTCGGTGCAGGGAGCCAAATTCGGAGCTGAGCGAACCGTCATGCTGGGCAGCGACCTGGTGCTGCCCGGTTCACTGGTGCGCGATGCCAGGCTGGACTACGTCGCCCTGGGTCACATTCACAAGCCGCAAGACCTCAATGAAAATGGCCATCCGCCGGTGATTTATCCCGGCTCGATCGAGCGGGTGGACTTCGGCGAAGTGGAAGACGAAAAGTTCTTCGTGATCGCGCACGTCGCGCGCGGCCAAACCCAGGTGGAGTGGCGGCAGCTGCGGGACATCCGCCCGTTTGTAGACTGCTACATTCGGCTGGAATCAAAAGATGAGGTTAATACACGCCTAAGCGCCGCCCTGCCCCCTCCCGAAGGACTTGAAGGGGCGATTGTCCGCCTGACGGTAGATTACCCGCGTGACTGGGAATCATTGATCAACGATGGGGCGCTGCGTGAATATGCCGCCAATACCTTCGAATTCCACCTGGTCAAACGTCCCCAGATCGAAGGGCGCGTGCGCCTGCCTGAAGACCAGGCCGTTGGCAGTTTGACCCCGCTGGAGTTGCTCGACTTGTACTGGCGAGCCAGCCATACCTCCAAGATCGAGAAAGAGGAACTGAGCAAACTGGCCGCGCAAGTCATCGAGCACGTTCAGCGAGAAACAGGGAGCTAGGGATTCCTTTGTGATCCAGGCTTTGATCTTCGATTTCGATGGCCTGATCCTGGATACCGAAGGGCCGATCTTCCAATCCTGGCAGGAACTCTACCAGGCGCAGGGGAGCCACCTGCCCTTATCCACCTGGGGGGACTTCATCGGTACCGCCAAGGAGACCTTCAACCTGTTCGACTACCTGGAGCAGCAGCTCGGGCACCCGCTTGACCGGACTACGCTTGGCCCCCGACGGCGGGGACGCGAGATGGAACTGGTTGCCATGCAACCTGTCCTGCCAGGCGTGCAGGCCTATATCGAACGTGCCCGCCAGTTGGGCCTGAGGCTCGGCCTGGCATCCAGCTCGGACTGCGGTTGGGTCAGCGGGCATCTCGAGCGCCTGGGGTTGCTCCCCGCTTTCGACTGCATCTGCGCCGCCGACGACGTTCAGGTTACCAAACCCGACCCTGCCCTTTATCTATCGGTCCTGGCGGGATTAAACCTCCGGGCAAACCAGGCGATCGCCCT
>DATDRM010000116.1:0-3685 GCA_035291705.1 Anaerolineales bacterium | reverse complement strand
AACGATCTGCCACACAGGTCGTCCTTCCCCGAGGGACAGCACCAGCATCCACACCAGCATGCAAGCGATCAAAACCTGCGAAATCGCCATGCTGAATATCTTTATCTCTGCAGGATTCATGGCAATTGCGAGAACTGCACCCGCAGCCCACCATTTACCGCTTAACCGCCGTACGCAGAGATACAGCCCCAGCAACATCAACCCGCCTAAAATTATCGCAAAATACCTCCCCGTCCGTAATCCTGGGCCAAATAATACTTGGGCGAATCCAGGAATCAGGAAAGCCAGCGGCATGTGGTTGCTCCAAGGACCATAATCTTGATAAGGCCAGTATTTTCCTGTCGCAAACAGAAAGCCCTTGACCAGGTATGACCCTTCGTCAAGGACGGAGTTTTGAGTATGAGCATACAACCAAGATTGGTAGAGGTAAACGAATCCCCCCAGAAGTGCCAATCCTTCTGCGACGAGCGTGTGAGAGACCCGATTCTCCCAACGCAACACTTTCTGCATTAATCGATATCCCGAGCTAATCGCTTCAAATCGGCGTTTACCATCATGTGGATCAATTCTTCAAATCCGACCTGTGGATGCCACCCCATTTCTCGGTTAGCCTTGCGTGGATCGGAAACTAACATGTCAACCTCTGCTGGGCGATAGAACTTCGGGTCTTGTACCACGAACTCTCGGTAATCTAAGCCAACATAGTTAAAAGCAAGTTCGCAAAATTCTCGCACCGAATGCGTCTGCCCTGTCCCGATGACAAAGTCCTCGGCTGTGCTTTGTTGGAGCATGAACCACATCGCCTCTACATAATCCCCGGCATAGCCCCAGTCTCGCCGCGCATCCAGGTTTCCCAGGCGCAATTCCTTCGCCTGGCCTAATCTGATCCGCGCAACTCCATAACTGACTTTGCGGGTGACGAACTCTAGACCCCGCCGGGGGCTCTCGTGGTTAAATAAGATCCCCGAAACAGCATAGAGATCGTACGACTCCCGGTAATTAACTGTAATCCAATGGCCGTAGACTTTCGCAACTCCGTAAGGGCTGCGCGGATAAAAAGGCGTGCGTTCGTTTTGTGGTACTTCCCGCACTTTGCCAAACATCTCGCTCGATGAAGCTTGATAGAATCGCGTCTGTGGATTGACCAACCGGATGGCTTCCAACAGACGAGTAACACCCAATCCGGTCACCTCCCCGGTGAGCACCGGCTGGTTCCAGGAGGTAGGCACAAAGGATTGCGCCGCTAAGTTATATACCTCATCCGGACGGTAGCGTTCAATCACATCGACCAATGAGCTCTGATCGTGTAAATCCCCCTGAATGATGGTGATATCGTCCTGAATATGCTGGATGCGCTCAAAAGTAATCGTGCTGGACCGGCGTACCATCCCGACGACTTCGTAACCTTTGGCGAGCAGGAATTCCGCCAAGTAGGATCCATCCTGGCCAGTAATCCCGGTAATTATCGCGGTGGGCATCTATCATCTCCTGCCTGTAAAATTCAATAACTGAATTATAACCCGTCCCCCCCTTGGGTCAAGGTTACGAATAGAAAAACGGAAATAGAGATTAGTAGGTGTTTATCAATCCTGATCCTTTGAACCCCTATTCCCTTTTCTCGGATTCCTGGTTACCGACAACAATAAATACAGCCCGACGCTTGCCACCCCCAATCCGATCGTTTTGAAAAGGTCGGTTACCGGCCAGATAAATGTCGTGTAACGTTGCAAATACCAGGGAAGGAACCAGGCTAACATTAAACCAACCGAAACAACCGCTCGCCCCAGCCAGGGACTGGCCTGCCGCCGTCCCTCAAAACCCACCCAGGCCACTAGAGCTGCCTGCAGTCCAATGAAAGCGACCCGATAACGCGGGTTATCCCATGTATCCCCTCCACTGCGCAGCGAAGCCAACAGGATTCCCATCCAAACCACCAGGCTCAAGCCTTGATCAAGACCCCGCTTACCATTCTTCCCCCAGGCGAGAAAGGGTGCGGCCAGCAAGAACGGCAATAATATCGTCCATCCCAAAGCTCGCCAGATGGCGATTCCCCGCCAAATCGGAGCGGCATTATCTATCAGGGCAGCTGGCAGAAAAGGCTGCAGAACGCCAATTCCCATCAAAATCAGCACATGGGACCACTCTGGCGTGGTACGAAAGATCTTCTTAACCAGCTCGGAGGCTCTTTTTGCGAAATAAGCCTGCCACCGAGTTGATTCCTTTATCCACCAACCCACCAGGGCGATTGGATTAGACACCCCATCTGGTGCGATCCGCCCCCAGGCAAGCCAGATACCGATTCCACACAAAACAGCCAGCCCAGCTAGTAGCAGCCATAAGCGAGGTTGGCGAAAGGCATGCCATCCGTCCATTGCCAACGCAGTCACGACCAGCATGGTCAATAATACCGCTGCAAAGGCGGGAGAGAAAGGTACACACAGGATCAAGGCAATTAGCACCCACCCCAGCCCTTGCCAGGAGCGATCTTGCCGGTAGTGCACCAATCCGTACAGGGCGGCCGCTACCAACGGCATAGTGAAAGCCTCGCGCATTTGTGAACTGCCCAATAAAACCGCTTCTGGAAATAGAGCCACTAACCAGGCGGCCACTCGGGCGGGTGCTTCACCCCAGACGCGCTGGACGAATGCCCAGGTGAACAGCACCGTCAACGCAGACGCCGCAGCCGTGATCACGATCATCTGCAGCGGATAGTGGAAATCTCCACCCAGATAACGGTATCTGAGCGCGCTGAGATACAGCAGACCGCCATATTGATCAACTTGATGGTAACCCCGAAATACAGACCACAACGGGACTTCGCGGTTGGCAAGTTCCCACGCCGCCATGTCGCGGGCATAGGCGTCGGCCATTATGTAACCCGCCTGCTCCACTGGAGACCCATATCCCCAAACCGGTAGCAGCTTGAACCAGATCACCCCGGCCGCTAGACGCAAGACGGCCGCCCCGATAACCAACCATCCTAGCCAGCGTGGTAAGGATAACGATTTGTCAGCTCTTATGGCATACCAGCCGACGAGCATTATCCCCAACCCCAAAAGAAGCGAGATGAAAAACGTTCCCCAGCTTTCGAAAAGCCTTATCCCCGCTGACACCCAGGCTAACACCAGAGACAGCATAAGCAAACCCAGGGTGGATAAGAGCCAGGTCGACCACGGCGTTGAGGAGAACCTGGTTTTCAAACGGGTCAACGCACCCATAAGGTTAAATCCTCGGAGAGCAAGCTCTCTTTAAATCCTTCTTGCCGTGCGTAGTCGATTAGTGGCCCCTCCTGGCCGGGGTGCAAGCCGACAAGAATTGCTCCAGGTGGGTCTTTCCTTAAGAAATCATCTAATTCTTCTTCTGAAATGACCTGGTAAGCCTGCCTCTGATCGACCGTCAATAAATGACCTGTCCTCCAGGCAAACACTCCGGTGGCGAACTCGGCGTAGATCTCAGCCCCGCCATCTAACGGATAAATCGGAGTAAGCGTCAAAACTTTTGCCTCCGTTGAGGCAGCCTGGATCTCCTTTCCCAGGCGGTGTACTTGCAAGGGGTACCAGGACCTGGGGTTGCCTAACCGGGCAATGTTAGGGGCATCATCGATAAAGTAAACGCTTGATAAAACCACAACTTGAAGGAACAACACCAGAGGCCAGGTGTTCCGCTGGCCTGATAATTCATTGAA
>DATDRM010000115.1:0-2408 GCA_035291705.1 Anaerolineales bacterium | reverse complement strand
TAGCCTGGGGCCAAACTCCGCCCGTAACTGCCGGTAATCCATGCTCTCCGGGTTACATTCACACGCCCACAGGCAGTTGATCCTGCTCGCCACCACTACAGGCAGTAGCGCGCGCGTATTCGCATACGTTCGCAGGATGATTGTCTCTACATCGTGACTCTCTAACACATCCAGGATAGGCTCGTAGCTTTTTAAGACAAAGTCTGCGTACGTCTGTGGCGAGATCAACGGCCCATAGTTGCCAGCGATGGGTTCGCTGAAGATAACCCCATCTACTTCAACTTCCCGCAATATCCGTTCAGCCAGCCTGGCTGCAAACTCGGCCTGGATAGCTAAGATTTCATGCACCCTCTGCGGATCGTCTTTCAGCAGCCATAACGCCTCCGTAAAACTTTGCCAGCCCTCCACCCCCATCGTCAAGAAGAAACCTTGATGGATTTCCAAGAACAGCACGTGCTGGCGTCCTTTCCAGCGGTGCACTTTCTCCTGCCATCGGGATGGCAACCGTCGGGGATCGGCTGGATCGAGGCGGCGGCGCAGCTCTTTCAATCCACCTTTCTTAGCCAACCAATTAAACTGCGTGAGGCGCGGCTCCAGGTCTGGTTCGAACTCTTCGAATTCGTCGTAGTTAAACATCACCCCCAGGTCTGCCCCGGCGGGTAAACCCTGCGCCTGCCAGGCCTCCAGCACGCCGTCCCGGATGCCCTCCGGAAACAATGGCACCCGATCAGGGGCGCCATAGTTCATCGTTTCATGGAATCGTTGCCGAGAGTTCATCCCTCCTCACTTCACGCAACATATTGGGCGGAATAGTTACATACTCAGGATGGGTATATCTGTACCATTTTCAAAACACGGAGCGCTCGTAAGGTCACCCATTTATTGGGCTGCTTCTTTGCTCCAAAGTTCACCCAGGTCTTGCCAGCGTAGTCATACTCCAGTGGCCAGCGTCCCTGGCCGTCTTGTTTCTCCCGGATAATGGCCAGCGCGTTCGCCAGGCGCGGGTCATTGCCGTAGCCCAGATCCACAAGCGCTTCCACAATTTGCAACAGATCAGTGACGTAGAACACCGGGAAACCAAATTTCCACCAGTTTCCACTCGGCTTGTCGCTCCATCCCGATGGGTAATCAGCTTCCGCCGGGTCAACACTGAACAGAAAGTCTACGCCTTGCTTGATCGCATCCACTATCACAGGCGTCCGCCGGTCCACAGGCCATTTACTGAACGCCAGCATCACCTTGGCCGCCCCCCAGGCGCAAGGCAGCTTGTTATTCGATCCGCAGGCGAAGATCGGCCCGCACTTACCCGCATAGTAGCGCACTTTCGCCTGGCGGTTCTCCACAGGGGCTACTCCCTCTCCAGTGACACTGCGCGCCATCCATTCAAAAGCCGTTGCCAATCGAGGGTCATCAAAACCCAGCTCGACCAAAGCCCAACACAGGTCACCCTGCAAACAATCTGCAGTGCCAGATGGCGCCCCTGAGGCGGTGAAGTGCCCACCCGAAGTGAGCGCGTGTTCCATAAGATAGGCACACGCCTGGGCGATGCGTTGATCCTCTTTTACCGAGGCGCCCAATTGGGCAAGCATGATCACCGACCAGACGGTTGACCAGTACTTCGGGTTGTAGCCTGGCCCAGGCTGAGACCAAAAACCCGCCTCTTTCATCTCGGCCAGGATCGTTGCGATGTGCCCCTCTAGATGGGCTGCTTTCCGTGCCGCGCAGATTTCGGGATCGTCCGTTGGAAGGCTCAATAAGTCTCGCATTGCCAGGTAACGGACACCGGACGCGTCAGGCTCTAACAACCAGGATAAAGAGTCACCCTTGAGTTGGTTTTGCCATGGCATAGCCACCTCCTATCACTTACAACTCAAATTAATTTTACACGAATTCCATCCAAAAAAACCATTCACCCTGTATAATCCCACGCATCAGCAAGGAATGATAATAGAACCATGAAAAAACTCATCCCCCTCCTGGCCCTCCTTTTCTTCCTGTTTGCTCACCCCGTCCTCGCCGACATTGCCCCACCGGACCAACCGCCTGGCGCCAACCCGCTCCCCGGGAGTGATCCGACGCAGGTACGCATGCTGTCTGAAAGCGTGCTGATCGACGTCCAGCCTAAAGCCCCTGCAGGCTCTATCGGTCAGGCCCAGGTCACCGCCAGCTTCACGATGCGTAATTTGGGCAACGTTGCTGAGACCATGCCCGTTCGCTTCCCGCTCTCCTTCTGGGATGGGTCATCAAACGGCTTCGGTAACTACCCGGAGATTCAGGATTTTTCGGCAAAGGTGGATGGCAGAACAGAGCCCACCCGCCGCATCTCCACCGATAACGGCGTCCCCTGGGCTGAGTTCCAGGCAACTTTTCCGCCTGAGAAGGACATTTTGGTAGAGGTTACCTACCTC
>DATDRM010000114.1:0-3906 GCA_035291705.1 Anaerolineales bacterium | reverse complement strand
CCAGGCCCAGGGGCGGCTGCACCCGGCGCTGATCAGTCCCGAGGCGCAGAAGGTGATCGCTATCGCTCGGGAGCACGGCGCGCTGGGCTGGAAAGTCAACGGGGCGGGTGGCGACGGCGGGTCGATCACCCTGCTTTGCGGCGCTCATTCCTATATGAAGCGCACCATCATCCGCGAAATCGAGCAGCAGGACCCTCTTTTCAAGAACATACCGATCTATTTAAGCCGCTATGGGCTGCGGGTGTGGAAAGAAGAATGCAATTAACAGTCGCGGTTCAATAGTGTCGCACTGCGTATCCATGCGCCTCTACAATGCTTTTCACGTAGTGTGTCAACACATAACTTCACGCAGTTAATTGAGGCCTGGACATAAATATCAGGCCGACTTGATAAGAGCCTTCAATCCGACGCGAAGGTCAAGATCATGAAGGAAGCAATAAAGAACGGCGAGTTGATAAACCAAAACAGCACTCAGAGCAAAACGACGGGTAGCCACCAAACCTTTGGTAACCACCTGACCATGAACATCGAAAATGGCCTTAAACTGTTCGTTGAAGTTCTCAATCGCCAGTGAACGGGTCTTATGCAAGATTTTTCTGACTTCTACACCTGGATCTTGATGTGGATAGGGGTTGCCCTTGCCAGTGTGTGGCGTAACCACCAGGCAGCCGCGTTGGTTACATTGTTGGTGCAGGGTTTCATCGTTGTAATGCTGATCGCCCAACAGAAAACGCAGTTCATCCGGCAATTCAGCGATCAGCGCCGGAGCTTGTTCATTATCGGCGACATTTGCCGAAGTCAAATCGGCAGCTAAGGGTAGCCAGACCGGGCTGGCAGCGCAAACGACCAAATGGAGTTTCCAACCATAAACCCAACCATGGTACGCAGACTTTGTCCAATGGGCTTCGGTATCGATAGACGAGTGGGGGATCACACCGGCCTCGCGGTCTTTCTTGTGCCAAACGCCACCACAGGCTCGCAAAACGGTGCTGTCGATGGCCGCCGCACAAGCAGCTTCGATCCACACCTGAATCTCAATCACCAGGAAACGACCGATACAAGCGATTTGGGCAGGAAGAACTTCCGGGATTTTCGCCAAACGCCGTTCCCAGGTCCGCCGACAAGGAAAACGACCGTCTGGCAAGCTCAGATGTCGGCGAAGCGCTTGCATTTCCGCAGTCGATTGAGCCAGGATTGCCAACAAACCCGATGGCGTGTGAACCTGGCGTACAATCATGATCACCAGCGCTTTCAAGAACAGCCGATCCGGGTAGGCTTTTCGCCGTCCGCGTTTGGCGATCAAGGGCTCAGGAAGAGTGGGTATCAAATCAATCAATCCTACCAGAATGACGAGCAAGGTATCTTGTGGTACCATGAGGTTGCCTCCGTATGGTTTGGTGTAGCAACCTCAATCTTACGGCGGTCGCCGCGCTCGTCAAGCCTTGACAGGCGCGGCCTTGATTTATGTCCAGGCCTCAGTTAATTCAGTAACTCAAGCTGACGATTTTCCATTCATTAATTCCAGAAATGTTGTTAAAAAGAAGAAATTAATGAAAATCACCATCTTTGCGGCAGGTTCACAAGGAGATATCCAACCCTGCGTAGTGTTGAGTAAAAGGCTGCGACAAGAAGGGTATCGTGTATGCCTGGCTGCTCCCGAGGACTTCGCCGGTTTCATCCAGGAACACGGGGTGGACTTTCATCCATTGCGAGGGGATGTTCAGCGGATTATGGCGAGCGAAACTGGACGGAGCCTCATGGAGACCGGCAGTGCTAATCCAATCAAGACAATTCGCGCTATGAGGATAATGCTCGCTCCGGTGGTTATGAAAATGGCTCAGGATGCTTACGAAGCATGTCGTGATGCAGATGCATTGATCTGTTTGGCTGTTTTAAGCTCCTTTGGACAATCTATCGCACAAGCTCGGAACATCCCTCTGGTTAGCATCGAGCCAACCCCCTTGCTACCGACAAAGGCTTTCCCAGCTCCAGGATGGCCGATCCAGAGAAATTTCAGTGGTTTGCATAACCGCTTCTCCGGCGTGGCGATGCTCCAGGTTCTTTGGCAGTGGTACCGCCCCTTCGTAAACGAATTCAGAAAACACATGGGGTTGCCAGCTTATAGCGCAGCTCGTTTCTACCACGGATTAACCTCAGCCCCTCTGCTGAGCGAGTACAGTCCCATCGTCATTCCTCACCCGGCAGACTGGCCTGACAGTGTACACGTCACCGGTTACTTCTACCTGGATCCACAGGCTGACTGGCAGCCTTCTCCTGATCTGAAGGCGTTCTTAGAAGCAGGCGATCCACCTGTCTACATTGGGTTTGGCAGTATGGCTGGTCGGAACTCGGAAGAAGTGGCCACCCTCGTCTTGGACGCACTGGCGCAAACCAGCCTGCGCGGATTGCTGCTCACAGGATGGGGCGGTATCCGCACGATATCGGTACCGGACAATGTATTGGTGATGAACTCAGCGCCACATAGCTGGCTGTTCCCGCGCATGGCGGCTGTAGTGCATCATGGCGGGGCAGGGACTACTGCGGAAGGATTACGCGCTGGCGTGCCCACGGTGATTATCCCCTATGCCTTCGACCAACCTTTTTGGGGAGCACGGGTCAAAGCATTGGGTCTTGGACCGGATCCAATCCCACGCAGGAAATTGACTGCTGACAGTCTGGCCCACGCCCTCGGGGTAGCGGTGACAGACCCTGGTATGAAGAAGCGTGCCAATCAGCTGGGTGCCGCCATTCGCGCGGAGGATGGCTTAGGCAACGCAGTGAAAATCATTCTCAATCACATCGGATAAACCAGCATCGGAGAAAGAGACCAAGATCGATGGATACGAAATCCGCAGGTTACACCGCTTTACCCTTTCCGAAGACCCGGCGCCTGATGGTTGAAGGCGGTCGAATGGGACACCAGAAGCCTACCATTCACGGTTTAATCGAGGTAGATGTTACCCGAGCTCGTCAAGCTATTCGCCAACACGAGGCTCAAACAGGAGAGTCCCTATCGTTCACAGGATTTGTGATTTACTGCTTGGGACACGCTATCGATCTCAACAAGTATATGCACGCATACCGGAATTGGAGAAACCAGCTGATACTCTTCGATGAGGTGGATGTGAACACATTGTTTGAGGTCGAAGAAAATGGTGGCAAGGTGATTCGGCCTCGTATTATCAGAGCAGTAAATAAGAAGACCTTTCAAGATATTCACCAGGAAATCAGGGCATTTCAGAATGAACACATAGTCAGTCAGGAATCGAAATTCATCCGATGGTTTATTCTATTGCCCGGATTTGTCAGACGATTGTTCTATTGGGTTCTGTTTAAGAATCCAAACATGCTAAAGAAATATTATGGCACGGTGATGATGACCGCGGTGGGAATGTATGGAACCGGAGGTGGGTGGGGAATACCATTTTCCAATCATACACTCCAAATCACCCTCGGCGGCATTGCCGAGAAACCAGGTGTCGTTGATCATCGGGTAGAAATTCGCGAATACCTGAGTGTAACTCTTAGCTTTGATCACGACATTATCGACGGCGCTCCAGCAGCGCGCTTTACGCAACGGATGAAGGAATTGATCGAAAACTGCTACGGCCTTTGCGACGATATATTATCTTGATGTTGCCAACCTGGCTCCTGTTCACGGCGCTATGCTTGTCGGCGGTTGAGTCCACATCGGGTCGACCGGCGTCGGGGTGGGAGTGGGGGTCGGCACCTGTAAATTCAAACGCATCTTCAGTTCGGCGTAGGTATCGTTGACGCTCTTCAGGAACAGGCGCAGGACGACCTCCCCCGCCGGCAGCTCGCTCAAATCCCACTCGAACAGCTTACCTGGCTCGTTCAGCGGGGTGCCGTCTTGCTTGAGCTCTTCCCAATCCACCGGATCGGAGC
>DATDRM010000113.1:0-5632 GCA_035291705.1 Anaerolineales bacterium | reverse complement strand
CCCCCGTAATTCGCCCGAGGTACGGATGATCAGGTCAGGGTCTGGAACTCCTGCGGTGAACAGGTATCGGCTGACCAGGTCGTCATTCACCTGTTCAGCTTGGATGCCATCGGTGATCATGCGTTGGATAGCGCAGACGATCTCGTCGCGGCCCCCGTAATTGAACGCCACATTGAGCACCAGGCGGGCATTGTCCTTAGTATATTCAATCGCCTGCAGGACTTTGTCCCGCAAGGAAGGTGTTAACCGGTCCAGGCGGCCGATATGACGCAATTGTACACCCTGGTCGTACAGCTCCTGGAGTTCGCGGTCGATCACATCCTCCAGAATGCGCATCAAACCCTGGACTTCCTCCAATGGACGACCCCAATTTTCAGTGGAGAAAGCGTAGATCGTCAGATACTTGACGCCGAACTCGACGCACGCCTCGATCACCCGGCGTAGGTTTTCCGTTCCGGCACGGTGCCCGGCCAGGCGCGGCAGCCCATGTGCCAGCGCCCAGCGCCCATTGCCATCCATGATGATCGCAATGTGGGTGGGGACATGCTCTGACGAATCGCTTGTATTTTTTTTGTTCATAGCCCCACGGTCAGACTTCCAGGATTTCCTTCTCCTTGCGTTCACCAGTGGCGTTGATCTCTTCTATAAAGGAATCGGTGATCTTCTGCAGTTCCTTCTCACCGCGTTTACGGTCATCCTCTGAGATCATTTTTTCTTCTTCGAATTCGCTCAGGTCTTTGTTGGTATCGCGGCGCACGTTGCGCACGGCAATCCGGCCCTCTTCAACCCGGTTATGCACAATCTTCACCAGGTCTCGCCGGCGTTCCTCGGTGAGCGGCGGCAGGTTCAGACGGATCGTCTTACCGTCATTGTTGGGGGTCAACCCCAGGTCGGAGGCCTGGATGGCGCGTTCGATGGCTTTCAAACTGGAGGCGTCGAAGGGTTTGATCAGCAGGGCGCGAGGCTCAGGGACGGCGATGCTGGCCAGCTGGATTAACGGGGTCGGCGCACCATAGTAATCCACGGGGAGCCGTTCGATCAGCGCCGGGCTGGCGCGTCCGGTGCGAATACCTGCCAGGTCTTCCTCCAGGGCCTGGAGGGCGCCCTTCATGCGAGTTTTAGCCTCCCTATAAATATCCTCGAGCACAGCAGCCTCCACGGATTCTGAGTGGAATTCTCCACGCCATATATAGGATACCCCAAATTCATTGGGGCGAACAGGGGCAATTTGGCCAGCCTAGGCCGTCACCAGGGTGCCGACTTTTTCGCCAAAAAGAGCCTTGCGCAGGATATCTCGGCTCCACAAATTGAGCACCAGGATCGGCAGGTTGTTGTCCATGCACAGGGAAATGGCGGTGCTGTCCATCACCTCCAGGCGGCGGTTGATGGTCTCTATGTAGGTCAGGTGGTCAAAGCGCACGGCTTTCGGATTAGTTAGCGGGTCGCTGTCATAGACACCATCGACCTTGGTAGCCTTGATGAGCACATCTGCGTCGATCTCCATCGCTCGCAAGGCAGCTGCGGTATCGGTAGAGAAGTAGGGGTTGCCGGTTCCACCTCCAAAGATCACCACCCGGCCCTTCTCCAGGTGGCGGATCGCCCGGCGCCGGATGTATGGTTCAGCCACGGCGTGCATTTCGATCGCCGATTGGACGCGCGTCACCAGCCCGTGCCGCTCCATGGCATCCATCAAGGCCAAAGCGTTGATCACCGTCGCCAGCATACCCATATAATCAGCGGTCGCCCGGTCCATGCCGCGCTCCAATCCGCTCCGCCCCCGCCACAGGTTGCCCGCCCCGATCACGATGGCTACATCCACGCCCAGGTCGCGCACCTCAGCGATTCGCTCGGCGATGTCCTCGCCACGATTCGGATCGATCCCAAACCCCTGCGCTCCAGATAAGGACTCGCCGCTGAGCTTTAATAGAATTCTGTGGTATTTCAATGTATTTTCCATGTCCCTGTGCTCCTTGAGGATACAGAAAAAAGGCCAACCGCACGGTTGGCCTAATTCCTAAATTCGAGGGGCAGTGCTCTCACCCACCTCCCAGCGCACAAAGCGCCGGATGACGATGTTCTCACCGATAGCGGCGATGTTCTGGTGGAGCAGTTTCTCAATAGTAAGGCTTTCGTCGCGGATGTAAAGTTGCCGGACTAAGCAGGCTTCGTCCTTGAATTTCTCCAGGCGACCTTCAACGATCCGGTCGACGACGGCCTCGGCTTTACCTTCTTCCAGGGCACGCCCGCGGGCTTTGGCGCGCTCGTTCTCCAACACCTCCGCCGGGATATCATCAGGGTGGATATACTGCGGGGCCGCGGCAGCGATCTGCAAGGCGACTTCATGAGCGAACGCCCGGAACGCCGCCGAGCGAGCGACGAAATCGGTCTCGCTATTAACCTCCACCATCACGCCCACCCGGCCATTCCCGTGCGTATAGAGTTCCAGGACGCCCTCCGAGGCTTCGCGGTCGGCGCGCTCGGCCGCCTTGGCCAGGCCTTTTTCACGTAAGAGTTCAACCGCCTTGTTGAAATCTCCGCCAGCCTTTTCGAGCGCTTTGCGGCAATCCATGACCCCCGCGCCGGTTTCGGCGCGTAAATCTTTAACTTGTTCAGCGGTGATCGCCATGATTATTCCTCGTCCTCGTCGAAATGGATTTCTTCCTTAACTGCTTCCACTTCAACTTCTTCCATTACCTCTTCTTCCATTACCTCTTCATCCACTTCAACTTCTTCCATTACCTCTTCTTCCACTACCTCTTCATCCACTTCGACTTCTCCCATTACCTCTTCATCCACTTTTACCTCTCCCACTACCTCTTCTTCCACTTCGACTTCTTTCTCTTCCTCTTCTTCTAACTCGAATTTGATGTCTTCCAGCCCAGACTCTTCCTCAGCAAGCTCTTCCTCGACCCACTCCTCTTCGACAATTAGCTGCTCATCCTCAAACAAGGCTACGCCGCGCGAGGGGAGCTTGGCCAGAGTGGACTCGCCCAGCAGCTCCTCATCCGATAATTCAGGCTCTTCGGCAATAGCCATGGCACGTTCCATCGGTAGTGCTTCAACTTCCTCTTCCTTGCGCTGCGCCTTACCTTCCAGGGCAGCGTCGGCGATCTTGCCGACCAACAGCTTGATGGCGCGGATGGCGTCATCGTTGGCAGGGATCACAAAGTCAATATTCGTCGGGTCGCAATTGGTATCTACCAGGGCCAGGACAGGGATATTAAGCAGATTTGCTTCGTGGATAGCGGTGGCTTCGCGGAATACGTCGACGACGAACAACATGTCCGGCAGGCTTGGTAGCTTGCGGATACCGCCCAGGAGCATCTCCAGACGATCCATCTTCCGCTCCAAGATCAAGGCTTCTTTCTTGGTGATGCGGTTGAAATCTCCCTTATCCCGCATCCGCTCCAGGCGCTCCAGCTCATTGATGCGTTGGCGGATCGTGCGCCAGTTGGTGAGCATGCCACCCAACCAGCGGTTGGTGACATAGGGCATCCCGCTGCGCACAGCCTCGCTCTGGATCGTATCCTGGGCCTGGCGTTTGGTACCCACAAAAAGCACCGTGCCGCCTTCAGACACGGTGTCGCGCACCAGGTTGTACGCCTGTTCCAGGGATTTTGCAGTTTTTTGAAGATCGATGATGTGGATGCCGTTGCGCTCGGTAAAGATATACGGCTTCATGGCGGGGTGCCACTTGTGGGTGCGGTGCCCAAAGTGCACGCCGCTTTCCAGGAGCGCTTTCATAGAGACAACAGACATTGTTAAAACTCCTTGTGTTTTTCCTCCGCCTCCGTCTTTCCGGTTCGGAACTTGCGGTAAGACAAAATGGCATTTTGTCCTATGGCGAGCACACCCGCGCCAGTCAAGAGGCGTGTGAGATGGGGTTTGCCCTTTAGAGGGGCATAATAGCTCCCGCCCATGGGCGGGAGCGTGGGGAGTATATCATAGAGATTGGGATTCGACAAGCGGTTTTGGAACCCTAAAGAATGCATTCAGAAAACTGCGAGGCGGTAGTTTCCAGAAAGATTGTCAAATCTTGACATATTGATGCTATTAATATATGATTTGATGCATGAGAACCACGATTCGCCTTGATGACCAATTGCTGAAGGAAGCCAAATTGATGGCTGCTCGGTCTGGCAAGAGCCTGACCGCCATTATCGAGGATGCCCTGCGCGAAGTTCTGTCTCGGCAGCGTGAGCCGGCTGAACGCGGGCCGATAAGCCTGACGATTGTGTCTGGTCAAGGGTTTTTCCCCGGCGTCGATCTGGACGACTCCTCGGCCCTTCTGGACCTGATGGAATCCTCTAATGATCCTGATTGATATCAATGTACTCGTCTACGCCCATCGCGCAGACACACCGGGACATACTGCTTACAGACAATGGTTAGAGGAGGTTATTGGTAGCAACCAGGCTTATGGTGTATCAGACCTCGTACTGAGCGGTTTTCTAAGAATTGTCACCCATCCCCGGGTCTTTATCCCCCCCAGCGATCTGTTCTCCGCATTCGCCTTCGCTAATGAAATCCGCAGACAGCCAAATGCTGTACCCATCGCGCCTGGCACGCGGCATTGGGGCATCTTTAAAAGCCTGTGCGAGGCAGCTGGTGCAAAGGGGAACCTGATTCCCGATGCCTACCTTGCGGCTCTAGCAATTGAATCTGGTAGTGAATGGATCACTACTGATCGCGATTATAGCCGTTTCCCGGGGCTGAAATGGCGTCATCCGTTGGAAAGCTAGCGGTATGCCAAAGATGATAATAACCACCGGGTAAAATCTAACTCATGGACGAAGCGGTGCTCAAAGAGCTCCTGGCTGGCCTGCCCCTGGGTTCAATTCGGTTTTATGATCGCACCGGATCGACCAACGATGAAGCCGCTCGCTGGGCCGAGGCGGATGCGCCACATCTATCCCTGGTGGTCGCCGACGAACAGACCGCCGGGCGAGGCCGCCTGGGCCGCCGCTGGTACACCCCACCCGGCGGCGCGCTGGCCTTCAGCCTGATCCTCAGAAGTGTAGGGCAAGTTGCGGGGCAAGATGCCATCTTGCCCTGTGTGCCTTACTTGCCCAACGAAGGCATCCCGCGCCTGACTGCTTTAGGTGCATTGGCTGTTTGCGACGCTCTCCGGCAGGAATACAGTCTGGATCCCCAGATTAAGTGGCCCAACGACGTGCTGCTAGAGGGATGCAAGGTGGCGGGGGTGTTGGCCGAAGCGGACTGGGAGGGAGAAAGGCTGGGATCGGTCATATTAGGGATTGGCATCAATGTTGCAGTCCAATCGGTGCCTCCCCAGGACGAGCTGCTCTTCCCGGCCACCTGCGTCGAGGCAGCTCTTGGAAAGCCGGTCGAACGCTGGGCTTTGTTGCGCGCCGTGCTCCAGGCGCTCTTGCAATGGCTGCCGCGCCTGAACTCAATGGATTTCTTGCGGACCTGGGAAGGCCAGCTGGCATTTCGCGGAAAATGGGTGCGAATCACCTTCAAACAGGGTTCGTCGCTGAAGGGCGTGGTGCTTGGCCTGAATCCCGATGGAGCGCTTCGGCTGCGCCTGCCAACCGGGGAGGTGACTGCCATACAGTTCGGTGAACTCAACCTGCGCCCGGTTGACAGGTACAGAAAATCGGCTAAACTA
>DATDRM010000112.1:0-4533 GCA_035291705.1 Anaerolineales bacterium | reverse complement strand
GACGTCAGCCTGAAAGAAGATCATGCCCGCGCCGCTATCGTCGTCCTACGCTACCCCGACCTCATCCCTCTCGAAGGCGTCACTGCTGATGCGCCTCTGGTCTTCCCCTATATCCCTGGCCTACTGGCTTTTCGCGAAGGCCCCGCGGTCCTTGCAGCCTGGGAAAAGCTGCGCACACGGCCTGACTTACTCATGTTCGATGGGCAGGGCATCGCTCACCCACGCGGCATTGGAATTGCCTCACAGATGGGGCTGTGGTTGGAACGTCCTACCATCGGAGTCGCCAAGTCCAGGCTTTACGGGCGGCACACCGAGCCAGGACCGAATCGCGGAGACCGGGTGCCTCTCTTTGATGAGCGTACTCGCGATCATGTGATTGGCGCCGTGGTGCGCACCCGCGAGCATGTCACCCCCTTGTATATTTCCCCCGGGCACCTGATCGATGTAGACCATTCCGTCGGATTTGTCTTGCAATGCACCACCGGTTATCGCCTTCCCGAGCCGACTCGCTGGGCCCACAAAGTGGCCGCCGGTGAGAAATTGCCCCTCGACAGCGGAAAGCAAGCACGTCTGTTTTGAAGTTGTTATCTGGCTTTGCCGTTCAGAGGCTCGACTCGTCAATATATCTCCTTCGCATGTTTCGGAAGAAATCTCACATGTTCCAGGTGAGCACTTACTCTTTCGTCATCGCCCTGAGGATAATCAAAGCCAAAATGCTCTGCAAGAGGAACAGCTACCTTCCTGAAAAGATAGCACATCGTGAATAGCGCCTCCCACGTGTGATCGTAGCTGGCATCAGCGTATGTCTGCTGAAGCATATCCCACAACTCTGGTTCAAGATATCGTTGGAAGTATTTGCCTTGTTTGCCTACGTTGCGCGAAAACTGGGTCTTTACACCAATATGCCAGGTTAACATTTTCATGAGTTGTTCCCGTACAATCTGGTCACACATGTATTTGGCATAGAGAATTTCTTCTCGCCACAACCCTTTGGCCACGTAAGGGCATACCCACCAGAATTCATTGCAGCAATCAGCGAACGCTTTGGCGGTGGGTGGTATGGGAAAATAGTCGCTTTCGCTTGCAGGTGCAAACGGTGCAACTACTCCATCCTTATCCAGGAGTAACAGGCTCAGACTATCTTTCCCAAGTTCATTGAGCTTTGCGAGGGGATATATTCCTAAATCTATCCGGTTGCCATCGGTGAACTGCATGAGATATGCAAAACCGCCGTCAGCTTTCGGAGGCGGATCTTGCATATCCTCGGGGATTTGCATAATCATGATCTCGCCAAAGCGTTTTATCCATTCGTAGTTATGCTTGAAGGCAGCAACATCGGTGACTATGTAAACAACGTCAAAATCCTGAAATGGATCCCGCGGCGCGTTAGGATTTGCACGCGAACCGTTCATGATCACGGCCCGGATTCGCTCATCAGCCCTGGCGGTATCTACAATCAGTTCAAACATTTCTTGTTCGCTGCGCATGATCCTCTTGAAAAGCCAGCAAACGGCCTCGAGGTGAGCCACCCGCGACGGTAAGCGGTTTCCCCAATCTCACGACAACTCTCTCTCGGTCATGCTGCGCCGCAACTGTGGTGGCAGCTCGACGCCGAATCGTTCTGCAAGCAGTTCCATGTCACGGAAGTCCTTCTCGGTCGGTACATAACCGTGAGCATGACACAGCACCTGCGCCGTTGGTGTCAGGCATCTGACGCTCATCTCTCCGATGGTTCCTTGCCCACCGAACCCTTCAGCCGGATAAATCCAATCCTCTCCGTTCTGCATCCGGTACACTCCGTTGCCATCATCGTCAAAGGTGACGGCGTGGATATCGACCTCAAGTCCTGCGTCATTGGCAATAACAAAAGAGTTTGGCGGATTGCCCTCTCGGACTACGAACCCCCTGCCCGCTAAGAGTTCTTGGAGTTTCGGAACGTCCGCGACAGGGACGACGATGTCAACGTCTTTGTGTATGCGGGTCTGTGTTTGAAGAAGCGCATCGACGCCCCAGCCGCCATCAAGCCATACCGGAATCGCGGCACGCTCGAACAACTGGAGCAATTTGACCAGCGCCCGGGATGTCGTCTTGGGGCTCATATAGCTACTTTTGCCGGAACTATAGCACCCCCACGGTCGTCTACTCTTCCACGTAGAAGGATTCGCTCACTTCGATAATCTCTGTCGTTCCAGTATCCGCCAATGCTTTCTGAACATCAGGCCGGTTAAAGTAGTTCATGTACGGTTTTCTATCATCCCACTCGAAGATCAGATATACTTCGTCCGGATCCTTGGCATTTCGATACACTGTCCCCCCTTTTGATCCATACTCCTTGCGTACCTGGTTTGCATCTGCGACTATCATTTTCCAGGAATTATAATCTTTCAATTTTCGCCTCACGATGATGTTCATCTGAACTCCTCCACGTTTCAATCTAAGGGATTCGTATCGGAGTATAAAACCCCGATTTATCGGGTTAGTATAGCATAATCCACAGGTTTAATTAAGGCTACACACGTAATTTAATAGGGCAATCGCGTCTTCCTAAAATAGACCAGAAAGGATCTTGAGCAAATAGTCTTCATCCCAGCCCGCCTTCAGGCGTTTGCCCTTGACACTGGCTTTCTGGGTTTTCTCCTGCTTGACCAGGTTGAGAGCGATGTGGCGCAAGAGAGCGAAGTTCTCGGGTCCATGATCTTTCCGAATGCGGCTTTCATCTTCCCGAAAGGCGATATCCAGCACCCAATGCAACTCATTTTCAATGCTCCAATGGCTGCGCACCACGTTCAATAAGTGTCGCGCGTTGCTGACCAGGCTCGAAAGGAAGTAACGCTCCTTCTCGGTCACCTCATCACCCATTTGCCGCCTGGCATGTACTTTGACAACCGATTGTAAGCCTTTCCACTCAGGAGCGTCGCGCAACTGCATCAGGATCTGCTGATCGGCAATTACTTGGCAAGTGCGGGTTTCCAGGCGACCGTGGTTTTTGTTGACCGTCCGATCTTGGCTGTAGGCGTAAGCCTTGAAATTGCTCGCTTCCAGATCGGCAAATAACTTGACCACATCTTGGTAGAGCCGCCCGTGGTTCTCCTTCAGCGCCAGCACGTAATCGGCTTCTTGAGCGATGATCGCTTCGGCAATCTCCTTCTGGCAGCCTAGGGCATCGATGGTGACAATGCAGCCCGAGATCTCCAGCACCTGCAGCAGCTCCGGAACGGCCCTGATCTCGTTGGACTTGTCATCCACCTTGACTTGCCCCAGAACAAGCCGGTTCTCCGCAGCCCAGGCACTGACCATGTCAATCGCTCCCCGGCCCAAGGTCTTATCGTGCGAACGCCGCAAAGTCTTGCCGTCAATCGCTACCACCTGGCCTTTCGTCACCTCACCCACCGATGCAATCCAACTCACGAAGCTGTGCTGGAACTGCTGGGGATCTAATCTCGCAAACACCCGCCAGAAGGTGTCATGCGACGGGATGCCGTTTGGCAATGCCAAGAAGGTCTTGAACCAGGCTTCCTTGGCCTGCCCGAAAAGTTCGACTTCTTCCCAGTTGTCGGCTCCGCAGATGACCGCACAGATGGCGATTACGAGGATGTCGATCAGCTTATGCAGCTTTGTCCGATCCACCCGGGGATCTTCTAAGTTGGCAAAGTGCTTGTTAATCGATGCAGCAGGGTCTGTTTCCATCGTTATCCTCTCTGGTTCGTGGAGGATAGTCGTTTTGCCCTGCAAATTCAAGGGTTTTCATTTAGACGCGATTGCCCTACGTAATTTAAACGGTAATTCGCAATCCCCTACCAATTACAGCCAGGATCAACAGCAGCACAGTCGACCCCAGAAAATACCACGGTATGCCCAATGCGAGTGCCCCCTCGGTAACTCCCATGTAATCCAGGAAGGCCACCCGGTTCATGGGGCCGGCATACCACAGCAGGATATATACGACTTCGAACAGCTTGCTGCTACCGCTCCAGGTGCCAAGTGCAATGGCTAAGGAGGGGATGAAAGCCGATCCCACGACCCAGGCAAACAATGCCTCCTGCTGACCGGCGGCGATTAAGCGCACGGCTAGGCCTCCCCCAGCCGCGAGAGCCAGTATCCATCCGGCGAGCCAGGAAGCCGGCAACTGGCGACGGAGCGGGTAGGCCACCGTAAAAACTAGTTGGTTTGCTCGGTGACGTAGCTCGCGATTGCCCATCGGTGACCAGAGCAGCACGGGCCATATCCATGCAGCCGGCAGCAGGTACTGGTGGGCAACCTCCAACGGGGCAAACAGGCAGGCGATCACCAGCCCCAGAGCCACCAAATGCCACCACCAGGGAATTCCTTCGAGCATCAAGCGCAGTTCGGCCAGCAAGGTCCTTCCAAACGCACTGAGAGGAAATCCACGCCGGCTTTCCAGCGCTGTCAAACGCGCCTGGCTTACGAGTGGTGGGGTAGGCATGGGCAAGAAATCGTTATCAGCCGTTTCTGCTGTTATGGTTTTCTTCCCTTTCCGCCGTTCTGAGGCCGGATCAAAGCGATTGAAAAGTA
>DATDRM010000111.1:0-2891 GCA_035291705.1 Anaerolineales bacterium | reverse complement strand
TTTAAAGCTCAGGATGGCGCCAAGGGCGGCGGGAAGGACCAGACCGGTCGCTCTGGCCAAGACCTTGTGATCTACGTCCCGCCCGGGACGGTGGTCTACGAGGAAGAGAGCGGTCCGCTTTTGGGGGACCTGGTCACGCCGGGAGAACGGCTTGCGATCTGCAAGGGGGGGCGTGGCGGGCGGGGAAACGCGCGCTTCGCCACATCTCGCAACCAGGCGCCGCGCGTTGCCGAGCGCGGCGAACCCGCGCAGGAGCGCTTCCTACGGCTGGAGCTGAAGCTGATCGCCGATGTGGGCATCGTCGGCGTGCCAAACGCGGGTAAATCCACCTTGCTGGCAGCGGTGAGCAAAGCCCGGCCGAAGATCGCCGCATACCCGTTCACCACACTGGAACCCAATCTGGGAGTGGCTGTGTTAGATGAGGAGACCAGCCTGGTGCTGGCGGATATCCCCGGCTTGATCGAGGGCGCGCACGCGGGAATCGGTCTGGGAGATGCCTTTCTGCGCCACATCCAGCGCACACGCGTGCTGATCCATCTATTAGACGGGCTGGCGGAAGACCCCCTGCTGGACTATGCCCAGATCAACAGTGAGCTGGCGCTGTTCGATCCAGCCCTGGCAGGTAAACCACAGCTGGTTGTGTTGAACAAGATCGATCTGCCAGAGGTGCGGGCGCGCTGGCCGGTGATCGAAGCCCAGCTTAAACGGCGCAGCGCTGGAAAGACATCAGCTGGCCTGTCTGGGAAGCCGATGGCAATCTCCGCCCTGGCGAGGACCAACCTGCGCGAACTGCTTTACCAGGCTGCGCAATTGCTGGCAGAAGCGCCAAGGTCAGAACCAGTCGAAGCGATGCCGGTTTACAGGTTAGAGAGCGACCCGCGCGAGTTTCACATCACGCGTGAAACTGGCGGTTGGCGCGTCTCGGGGGCGGCTATCGAGCGTGCCGCGGCGATGACTTATTGGGAGTACGACCAATCGATCCACCGTTTCCAACGCATCCTGGAGACATTGGGGATAGATGCTGCTCTGCGTAAGGCTGGTGTGCAGGAAGGGGATACGGTGAAGATCGGGGAGTATGAGCTGGAGTGGAGGGAATAACAGTATTCGGTGTTCAGTGATCAGTTTTCAGTAATCGGGAATAATTGGATTCCGGTTCTGGGCATGGACAGTTGAAGAACTATGGCAATAAGATTAGGAATCTTCGGAGGGACGTTCGATCCACCACACCAGGCACATTTGATCCTGGCAGACGAGGCGCGTCACCAATTGGGATTGGAGCGAGTGCTGTGGGTGCTCACCCCCGACCCACCGCACAAGGAAGGGCAAATAATCTCGCTCTGGCAGGTGCGCCTGTCATTGCTCGCAGCCGCCCTGGAGGGGGATTCGGCTTTTGAGATTTCGAAGGTGGAGGTCGAGCGGCCGCCGCCACACTTCGCTTTTGAGACGATGCAAATATTGCGGGAGCTTAATCCGGGGGCGGAATTGATCTACCTGATGGGAGGAGATTCGCTGCGCGACCTACCGACCTGGAAGCGCCCGCTGGATTTCCTGGCGGCCTGTCATGCCGTAGGGGTCATGCGCCGACCAGGGGATGCTGTTGATCTGACCGAGCTAGAGCGTGAGTTGCCCGGCCTGAGCGAGAAGGTGATTTTTATTGCCTCTCCTCTGCTTCAGATTTCAGCCAGTGAGGTCCGCCGGCGGGTGGCTTCAGGCGAGCCAGTGCGGTATTATTTGCCGCGCAGGGTGTATGAGATCATCCTTGATCGAGGGCTCTATCAAGCCACCGGCTAATAGTTACTGTCTCCGGCTAAAGCCTCGAATCCCGGATCCCGGTTCGCTGATCCCTGATCACTGATCCCTTCGACTGACTACTAACCACCACCGACGGTCAACTGACCAAAACCCACAATGTCGCTACTTCTCGACTCATTGTTCGCCACAATCGCACTCGGCCACCTGGCTGTGGACGTTCTGAACGGTCAGCGCGCGGTCTTGCTGGCGTATCTGAGCGTCCCTTTGGGATTGAGTAACACAGCGCTGAGCCTGGTAAGCACGATTTATGTGATCAGTGGAGCGATGATCCAGCCAGTGTTTGGCCACCTGGCAGACCGGATCGGGCCGCGCTGGCTGGTGGCGGGCGGGGTGCTTTGGATGGGATTCTTCTTCTCGCTAGCAGTCGTCACGCCCGGGTCGCTGGCGTTAGTCCTGCTGGTTCTGGCCAGCCTGGGATCAGCCGCATTCCATCCGGCAGGGACGATGCAGGCCACCCTGCGCGGCCGCGAACGCTTCGCCGGGCGAGAAACGACCGCTGCGGCTTATTTCTTCCTCTTCGGTCAGATGGGGGCTTTCTTTGGGCCGTTGATCGGCGGCCCGTTGCTTGGCCTTTTCGGCTCGGGGGGATTGCTCGGCCTGACAATGCCCACCCTGGCAGTCGGGGTGAACGCAGCCCGGAAGATTACCGACGGAAGACCCAGCGAGGCGCCGGTGGGAGCCAATATATCAGTCAGAAACCTTTTCAAGCGGGCTTTGAGCGTGGGTGGGCTGGCTTTTATACTGCTGGCAGCCTTCCAGTCCTGGGCGCAACAAAATATGTTTACTTTCGTGCCGAAATACTTGAGCGACCTGGGGCAGACTCCGGGCGTTTATGGCCTGGCAGCCGCGCTTTTCATGGGCGGGACGGCGCTGGGGAACTTGCTAGGCGGCAGCCTGGCGGACCGCTTTGGCAGGCGGCGAGTGGCAGTCTTGACCCTGCTGTCAGCCAGCGCGCCGCTGGCTCTGGTGCCGGTGGTTGGCTGGTCGGCGTGGTTGTTCCTGCTGATCCCTCTCTCCGGGTTGTTGACCGGAGCGACGCACAGCATCATCGTCGTCCTGGCGCAGCGCAAGATCCCAGG
>DATDRM010000110.1:0-5316 GCA_035291705.1 Anaerolineales bacterium | reverse complement strand
CTGGTTGAGGCGCACAAGCGTCTGGTCGGCAAGCAAAGGCAACAATGGCCCCAGCGAAGCGCTGGTTAAACCCAGACCGATAAAAGCTGCGTAGTAGGTTGCTGTGGTAGTGAGTCGCGTTCGTTCGAGTCGAGCCTGAATAGTTTGAGCAGGTTGCAGAGAATTCATGCTGATGGTATCCAGTCTTATTTATCAGGTAGATAGTTTAGGAAAATATACCATGCAATCCAACTATTTTCGTCACACCGTCGATGACTATGGCACTTTCGGGAAGTGATTAAGGAGGCGTTCGTAACGCAGACTTCGTCTTGAGTCAGTTAGGCGAGGGTTGCATGGGTTTCGATGGCGATTGACTCAGTTTTAGAGAAGCTATATACTGACTGTGTTAATTGATTAGAGAAACTCTGTGCACCCGGTGTCTCGGTTGTGAGAACAAATTTTGTTACACCTTCCTTCCGTATAAAGATCTGTCTCGCTAGAATCTAGAACATGGTAACACTCTCAGCGATTTACACCGCGGCGGGTCTACTTCTGGCGATCCTTCCCCTACCCTTGATCAGGCATAAAATCAAGCCAAATCCATTTTACGGCTTTCGGATCTCGCAAACGTTGGAAAAGTAATGGATACCAAAAGGGAAGTACAACTCGCAGATCTTGAGGCTGCATATGATGCGTTTGTCCACACCGCCAGAGATCTCTCGCCGGAAGCTTTTCTCACCTCGCTCGGCGACTGGAACCCGCGCGACATCCTGGCACACTTCATAGGCTGGAACCGGATCACCCTGGTCGGCTGCAGGGAGCTCCAGGAGGGCAAGCAGCCCTTCTACTTCTATGACGGCACCAACGATTACCGCAAGGTGAACGCCGGTTTCTTCAGCCAATACCCTTCGAAGGACCGGGAGGTCCTGTTGCGCGTAATGGCTACCTCCATGGACGTGCTGGTGTCCTACCTGAAGGCAGTCGCTGAGCAGGAGTGGAACCGCGACACAGGCGTCGAGCACTACCGCGGTGGGGCGGCAACGGTTGCCCGCTGTGTCGATTCGCTCATCCGCGACTACCGAAAACACAGAGAGGAGATCCTCCACGGAGCTTAGACTTAGCAGAGAGTCTTCCAGATGCCATCCTTAAAGCAAAGAATGCCCGTTCTGGAGTTCCATCCAGTGGACGTGGATCGATGGAGCGATCTCGTGTCGCTTTTCGAGCATCATGGCAACCCGGGATTCTGCTGGTGCATGCTCTGGCGGATGATAAGCTCCGATTACAGGCAGTCGGATTCAACAGGACGGCGAAACGCGCTGGCATCTCTTGTCAATCAAGGAATTCCCATAGGGATTCTGGGCTATCTCAATGACGAGCCAGCAGGCTGGTGCTCTATAGCGCCTCGGGAAACCTACTCTCACCTGGAGCGTTCAACTACCCTGAAGCGCATTGACGATTTGCCCACCTGGTCTGTCGTCTGCTTCTTCGTGAACCGTAAGCTGCGTGGGCAAGACTTGGCGTTTAAGCTCTTACAGGCAGCCGTTGCTTATGCAATCTCCCAAGGGGCGCAGATCATTGAGGGTTATCCAGTTGAGCCTCACAAAAAAGATAAAGAAGGCAATTTGCAGCCAGTAACAAGCTACAGATTCATGGGCTCAGTTTCGACATTTAAGAAAGCTGGTTTTCTGGATGCATCAATAACTGCAAAAGGCAGGCGAATCATGCGGTTAGTCGTGGGCAACGGCCAGCAGCCAGCCAGGCGGTGAGGCCGGTCAAGGGTTTTAACAGGCAAAGCGTGGCTTTGTTCAAGTTCGGGTTTTGGAGATCACCATGGACAATGAGCTTGCAGACAAACTAAAAATACAGATCTATTCACAGATGCAAGAAAAAGAGACCGAAGAGCTGCTCAAAATCTGGCAGGAAAACGATCGGGAAGCATGGACTAACGATGCCTTCGAAGCAGTGCGTCAAATTCTACAGGAGAGGTTGGGGAGCGTACCTCCTCAGGTAGAAAAAGAGGAAGAAAAAGAAAAACCAACCGAGGAGACCGAGGCGTACCCCCATCTCGACGCGGTTGCGCGCATCGCTGCGTGGGTAAACGGGTTAGCCTGGTTATTCTTTGCTTTCGCGCTCTTAAATATTGTCTCGATCTGTGCCCTGGCTCCCCCCGAACTCAAGGTACAGACGTTATTACCTTTAGTCGGCTCGCTGCTTTCGCCGCTCGTGGGTGGATTCTTTTTCGTCTTCCTGATCGCAATTTCCCACCTGATCAAATTATTGCTGGCTATCGAAGAAAATACCCGCCGCTCGGCCAGAATCACAGAAAAAATGATCCATCTTCTGGATAAGTAGAATTTTATATGACAAATACCATGTTGTCAGTCACAAGTTAAAACGCTATACCGAAGTTTCTGCCAGGTTCTTCACAACCACGTGCGGAAGAATATTTTGAACATCCCTCAAATTGTAACCCGCTGTTCCCCTTGATGGCTTTTCTATTTCGCGGTCGCTCACCAGAAATCAAATATGACAAAAATTTGACAAACACCATATTGAAAGCCGCGAATTAAAATGCCAGTTAATTCTATCAATACCTTCGCCAAAATTCTGAACCTTGTCCAATACCACCATATATCGGGTTTAAAGGATACCGAATTGCCCATATATGACGTTCGCCAACATCTCATTATAAAATTGGCGAAGGTATTGTTCTATAGTACAATAGTATTTAACATACCTGCGTATGTTATGGCGGGGTCATCTTTAACAATATCTACGCATTTTCCCACGCCTATCTTTGCCTAAATCGACATCGGTCAGTAAATGACGGGTAAACGAGCTATCTCCGCTGTGCAAGCAATCTTCCTACGGATATCACGCCGATCCTACTGGATGTATCCTGGTATCAGAGTTGCACTTCGACTCATGATCGCCGTTTCACTCGTGTTCGGTGCAGCCTTGCTGGGCGTACGACCGGCTCTGGCTGATGTAGCCGGCACAGCCTTCAGGTTTGATAGTATCCAGTTAGAGGGCAACCTCCCACCAGAAGCACCCACTCTCGTGGCGCCTGCTGACGGGGCAACCGGCGTCTCGCGCTCGCCATACCTTTCGGTGCAAGTCTCCGACCCGGAGGCCGATGACCTGACAGTCACCTTCTTTGGCAAACCAAAGGTTTCGACCCGGCCTGATTTCACCATCGTCGCCTTGCCGGACACGCAATTCTACACGGTGAATGCGGGTGGCGATCTCATCTTCAATGCCCAGACCCAGTGGGTGGTGGACAATCAGGCCACACGCAATATCGTTTTCGTCAACCACCTGGGGAATGCAACCGATAACGGGCTTGACAGCGAATGGCAGATTGCAGATGCGGCGATGAGCATCCTGGAAAGCCCGGCGCCTGGCATCCCATATGGCATGGTCATTGGCAACCGCGACAAGGTGACTGGCTCGGCTCCTTATCTCTTTGAACAATATTTCGGGGTGGCGCGCTTCACCGGCCGCGCTTACTACGGCGGTCATTTCGGAAGCGATAACCTGAACTACTACGAGCTGTTCAGCGCCGGCGGGATGGACTTTATCGTCGTCAATCTGGACTCCACGGTGTCCCCGATGCCTCCAGCAGTGCTGGACTGGGCTGACGGTCTGCTCCAGACTTTCAGCAGCCGGCGCGCCATTGTCATCGGTCATTATATGATTAAAATAGGCAATCCTGGCCCTTGGATAGCGCAAGGCCAGGCGATCTATGAGGCGCTCAAAGATCGCCCCAACCTGTTCTTGATGATGGGTGGGCACATATCTGGAGAAGGGCAGCGCCAGGACACGTACCTGGGGAACACCGTTTATTCGCTATTGTCCGATTACCAGAGCCGTAGTAATGGTGGGGACGGATGGCTGAGGATCTTGGAGTTCTCTCCCACCAACAACGAGATCAGGGTCAAGACTTATTCGCCAACCCTCGACCAATGGAAGACCGACGCCGACAGCCAGTTCACCCTGCCTTACGACATGACAGATAGCTACGCCACCATCGGGACTCTGACTGGCGTGGCCTCGGGATCGACAGCCCGAGTATATTGGACTGGCCTCACCTCGGCGAGCGAGTATCAATGGTACGTCACGGTGAGCGACGGGGTGAGCACTACGACCGGTCCAGTCTGGAGCTTCACCACCGCAACGGGAAACCAAATACCAGTAGCAATCAATGACACCTTCAGCTCGGCCAAAGATACCGCGCTGAACGTGCCCTCCCCGGGCGTCTTGGGCAATTACAGCGACCCTGAAGGCAATCTACTGACAGCGATCAAACTCAGCGATCCCCAACACGGTACTCCCACCCTGGCTCAGGAAAACGCGGCTTTTATCAGGCAGGTGCGGGTGATGGAATCCGATCAAACCGGCATTTCGAACCCGGCCGGCCTGGCTTTCTCTTCCGGGGGCAACGCCTTCCATGTCGTGGAAGCCCGCGGACAGGGACAGCCTCCCCCTCCCGATACAGACATCACCAAACTGACTCCCTTTGCAAACCGGGCCGGTTCAGCCCAGATCGCCGCCGCGATTCAGGACCCGATCAACATGGCCTTTGATAATCAGGCCAATCGCTTGTTCCTTTTTAAAGCTCCTGCCAACCAACTGCTTGAGGTGCGTGAGGACGCTAATGGCAATCTGGACCCGGCGACGCAGGTGCGCCACGATGCGCGACGCTTTGGCTTGCAGAACCCGCAAGGCATGGCCGTCAATCCGGCAAGCGGAAGCCTGTTTATTCTGGATGCTGCCGGGCCGCGCATCGTGCGCGTCGAGCCGGGGCTAGATGGCAGCTTCGAGAATGCCGTGATATCGGTGGTGGATCTACAGCCAAGCGGTCTGGTGGATCTCCGCGGCTTGGCTTTCGACCCGACCACGGGTGATCTCCACGTTGTGAGCCCGGCCGAGCAAAAGCTGTATGAACTGACCCAGACCGGCCAGGTGGTGGCCAAGCGCGACTTGTCCGAGCTCGGACTTCGCGATCCTCAGGGAATGGTCTTTGCCCCCAGTGGCGACCAAACGGACGATCCTTCGCAGATGGGCTTATACCTGGCCGACAGGGGTAGGGGACCGATAGAACTCCTGGGTAATAGAGTGGTCGCCGCCACGCAAAGCTCTGGCCAGATCGTGGAGTTTTCCCTAGCCGCCCCAATTGCGCCTGCGGCACCCTCATTCGTATCCTCCTTAATTCAGACCACCGACATGGCTGCGTTCTCACCGCCCAGCCCGGACCCTTCAGGACTGGCCTACCTGCCCAGCAGTAACAGGCTCATGATGGTTGATGGGGAAGTTGAAGAAACCATCAGCGGCATC
>DATDRM010000109.1:0-4379 GCA_035291705.1 Anaerolineales bacterium | reverse complement strand
CCGCAAAGCAGGGTGATCGACCCGCCGTCGCCACCCGCCCCGTTGACTTTCCAGCCCAGCGCGCCGTGCTCCCGAGCGATAGCGATCACCTTCTGCGCCTCGGGACTGATCAGCGCCGGGTGCAGCCGCCCCTGGGCCTGGGTGTTGGCGATCATCGCCTGGCCCAAGGCGACGAAGTCACCGCCGTAGAGCGCGTCCCGTGACATCTCGGCAGTGCCGCGCAGGTCCTCGAGTTGAATGCAGTCCGGCCCGGCGTTCTCCAGGGATTCGATCACCATCTCGTGGATTTTCGAAGACTGGTGCGACCTGCCCAGGTAGATCAGCACCAGGCGCCGCTCGAGTTCCCACCAGGTAGCGTTCGGAATCTGAATAGGCGACACGCTGGCGTGGGGGTAATTGAACATCTCGATGTAATTGAGACCCCCATAGGCTGAGCAGAGCTGATCCTGGATTCCGCATTGCTGGCCCAGCATCTCGGTCTCAATGCGCTGGGCGGTTAGCGCCACCTGGTGAGCGGTTAACCTGCCGGGAGTCAGGTAATCCAGCCCTCCGATCAACGCCACAGTGACAGCGGCCGACGTCCCGGTCGAGGCCCCGGTTGGCGCTTCGGAGTAGATGGTCACCTCGAAATTGTACTCCTCGGGGATGCGCATGTATTCGATAGCCGCTTCGAGCAAGGGGTGCTTGTCCCAATGGTTCCCGGAGGAGGGCTCACGCGCTGGGTGGACGGCATAGCGGTCGCCATAATTCTCGGCGTTAATAATGATGCGCTCTTCCTGGTCGCCGTCGGCATACACCGCGATCTGCACTTCGGCGTAGGGGTAAACGCCGATGTTGAAGATTTTGCCGTGCCCAGCGAACCAGGTGTCAGTCCAACCGCCGTTGTCGCAGATGCGGATGGGTGCCACGCTGTTGATGATAAATAATGGCTGGCGTTTTTTACCCATTTCTATCGTTTCATTTTTGAACTTTAACCACAGATGCACACAGATTTACACAGATATTTACTAATAAATTATCTGATTTATCCGTGTTTATCTATGGTTGTTTATCTGTGTCCATCTGTGATTTTTGAGATTAAGAAATCAATCGATCCTGGGCGATGATCTTGACAGCTCAAGCAAACCGGTAATACCGATCATAGTCATTGACCAGCAGGTAGAGCGGCGGCTCGTCTTCCTCGATCTCCGGGAAGCGCGCCAGCGGCGTGTGGAAGCGGTTATCGGCGTTGTCGTCATTGACCAGCGAGACCTCGCCAACCAGCACCCGGCTGCCCACACCCCAAAACTTGTGATAGCAATAAGGGACGAGGGTGATGCTCTCACCGGGGCTGAGCTCGATCACGCCACCCGCAGGGACTGTGCGCCAGCAGCCATCGGTTTGGATGCGCACCGGGCGGGTGAGGTCTAACTCTTCCTCGGAGGTGGCGTTGTACAGCTGGATAGCCAACTTGCCTCCGCCGCGGTTGATGATGTCTTCCATTTTCGTCCAGTGGAAATGCATGGGGGTCAACTGGTCGACCTCGACCAGCAGGATCTTCTCGGCGTAGAGCTTGCCTTGCTTGGTCTGCCAGTTGACCGGGCTGCCGTTGCGGATCGTGAACAGCACCAGCCCGCTCTTCTCGAAGTCACCGCGCCCGAAATCGGTGATGTCCCACCCCAGATGGTGATCGACGATCTCCTTGACTTCCTCGCCCTTGGTCCCCCAATCCGCCGGGCTCCAGTAGGCGAAGGGCGGCAGGTGAAAGCCGTGCTGGCGGACGAATTCGTCCGCCGAGCGAATGATGGCATTGATCTCAGATCGCTTCATTGAATTTCGCTCCTTTGTATCTTCCCGGTTGCTGCTGCGATGCTCGTCAACTCACTCCAGGTGCTTGATCAACCGGGAAGGTGGCAGACTCTTAATCCTGAGTGAGCGCCTTGGGGATGACGCCCATTTCGTGCACGGCCTCCGCGCCCACCATCAGACTGACGATCTCGTCCGGGGTAGTCTCGGCGGCGATCCGCTCGGCAACCTTCTTGCCACGCCGCATGATCACGATGCGGTCGGCCACGGCAAACACATCCTGCATGTTGTGGCTGATAATGATCACCGGCACGCCTTGCCCGGCCAGGGTGCGCACCAGGGTCAATACTTTGCGCTGTTCGGAAACCCCCAGGGCGGCAGTTGGTTCGTCCATGATCATCAGGCGGGCGTTCCAGTAGATCGAGCGAGCGATAGCCACCGCCTGGCGCTGCCCACCCGACAGGTTGCGGATCTGCTGCGTCAACGAAGGGACTTGAATTTCCAGTCTTGCCAGGCAGGCTGCCGATTCGTCGCGCATCTTGCGCCGGTCCAGGCTGTGCAGCAGCCCTCCAGCGTATTTTTGTTTGATCTCGCGGCCAAGGAAGATGTTCGACCCGACATCCAGGTTCTCCGCCAGCGCCAGGTCCTGGTAGATGGTCTCGATGCCCAGGTCGCGCGCCTGGCGCGGTCCGGCGAAGGTAACGTTTTTACCACCGAAATAAATGTCGCCTCCATCCGGCTGGTATACGCCAGAGACCATCTTGATCAGGGTCGACTTGCCCGCCCCGTTGTCGCCAACAAGGCCGACGACTTCGCCAGGGAAGATGTCCACGGTGGCTTTATCGACCGCTACCAGACCACCGAAGCGCTTGGTGAGTTCTATGACGCGCAGCAAAGGTTCCATGAATAATCTCCTCTGATCATTCCAGCGTACGGCCGAACTGGTCAACAATCACGGCGATGATCACCACCACACCCACCGCCAGGTACTGCCAGAAGGGTTGCAGGCCCAGGATCACCAGGCCGAACTGGATCGTGGCGATGATCAGAGAGCCGATCACTGTGCCGATGATATTGCCTTCCCCGCCGAACAGGCTGGCGCCACCGATCACCACTGCGGCGATCGCCATGAGGGTGGAGGTCTCACCGGCGTTGGCCGCCCCGCTGGTGAAGCGTGCCGCCCATAGGACGCCGGCGATGCCCGCCAGCACGGCGGCGATGATATAGACCAGGATCAGTGTCCGCTGGACGCGGATGCCAGCCCGCACTGCGGCCTGGAAATTCCCGCCGATGGCGTAGAGGTGCTGCCCGAACTGCGTTTTGGCGAGGATATACCAGCAGACAAGGGTCACCAGGAGAGTGATGAAGACCACGTTTGGGAGGATGGGGAGGATGTTCTGCATATCGGCGGTTTGGGCGGCTTCTGGCGCCTTGAAAAAGAAGATGCCTCGCTTGATCCAATAAAAAATAATGCTGCCATTGCCCAACTGACCCAGGTAAGGCGGTTGTTGGGCTACTGGATAACCGCCTGAGATCAGCAGCGCAGCGCCAAACACGGCGTATTGCATGCCTAAAGTGCCGATGAAAGCCGGGACTTTCATCCTGGCGACCAAAAATCCGTTGATCCAACCGGGGATGATACAGATCAGGATGCCGCCCAGCATGCCGGCCGGGATGACCAGCCAGGGCGACATCTGCAGGGCGAATAAATACTTCATGATTTCGGCTGCAATCACCGCCGACAGGCCGAGGGTGAAACCCACCGAGAGGTCGATCCCGGCGGCGATGATGATCATCGTTTCGCCAAGGGCGAGCAGCAGAATCTGGGTCGTATAGACCAGGATGCCCTGAACGCTGCGCAGGCTCAAAAAGTTTACATCATTGATCGCTTTGGAAGTGATGGTGAAGAGGACGATCATCAAGGATAAGAACGCCCACGGCCAGATTTTGCGGACGGTGCTCAGCCTCTCCGCCCGGCTTTTCCTGGCGGGCGGGGCGAGCGCCTGGGATTTAGCTTGCTGATCAACGGTCATCTGGCTCCTCCGGTAAAGATATAGATAGGATCCTTGGCTCAAGCCGCCGTCCTCGGCGGCTTATCCTGCGCCGGGGACGGCGCAGAGAGCACGTGACTGAAGACTACCGATGTCTGATATTGCTAACAATTAATTTTATACCACTTGATCATCTTTTGGTAGCTTCATATATCTTGTGGTGTTGATATTCCCTGTTGCTAACTCCCCTCCCCCTGATGAGGGGGAGGGGAGGGGGTGAAGACGAGAGGGCTAGATTGAACTCACTTGGTGTAGATGAATTTTGCCACTTCCGGCTCATCCACGTTGTCACGCGTGATGACCTGGTAGCCGGTGGGGATGCGCGGCGGGATGCTGGCCACGCCGTTCAGGTAGGCGTTCGCCATGATGACTGCCAAGTAGCCCATATCAGCCGGGATCTGAGCGATCACCAGGTCGACCACGCCGGTGCGCAGCTGCTCGATGGCGGTCTCGGTGGCGTCGAAGGCGACCACCTGGACCTGCTCGCCCAGGCCCTGGTTCTGCACGACAGCTCCAGCGCCCTGGGCGGAGAAGACGTTGGTA
>DATDRM010000108.1:0-7945 GCA_035291705.1 Anaerolineales bacterium | reverse complement strand
TACCGCCTGGCCTGGGTAGCAGTGGCTATCATTGCCATCCTAGCCGTTGCCCTGGCCTTCCCCCCGGTGCAAGCCATAGCCAACAGTTTCCTCGGCCTGTTCCGCGTCCAGCAGGTTACCTTCGTCCAGGTCAATCCTGGCAACTTGCCTGACCAGCTCGGCTCTTCATCACAATTTGAGTACATGCTCTCGGAGGACGTTCAAGTCGAGGATCTGGGAGAGTTGCAGAAGGCAGCTGACGCGGCCGAAGCCAGCGCCCTGGCCGGCATCTCCATTCGCTTACCGGCCTCTATCGAAGGCGATCTGCGTTTGGAAATCCAGCCTGGGACGCGGGCATCTTTTAAGGTAGATTTAGCCCGCGTGCGCGCCGTGCTGGCCGAACTCGGCCAGGCTGACCTCCAGCTGCCTGACGAGATAGATGGGGCAACCATAACCCTGGAACTGCCTGCATCCGTAGTTGCCGCATACGGTGATTGCCAGTTCGACTCTGAGGGCGCCCGGGCAGCCGGTTCTGACCCCGATTCCCCCACCCCGCGTCTGCCAGAGTGCACCACCCTGGTGCAGATGCTCAGTCCGACCATCACAGCCCCACCTGGGCTAGACCTGGCTAAACTCGGCGAGGCGTACCTGCAAGTGATGGGGATGACGCCCGAAGAAGCGGCCCGTTTCAGCCAAACCGTGGATTGGACCACGACCCTGGTCATCCCCATCCCGCGCTACGGAACCGATTACGAGGACGTCCAGGTTGATGGTGTGCAGGGGTGGTTTATCCAGCAATCCCTCGAGGACCACGCCGACCAGTTCTTGCTGATCTGGATAAAAGACGAAATTGTATATGCCCTCACCGGCCCCGGGAACATTAGCACTGCCCTCACGATTGCAGAATCGCTGAAGTAAGGTAAAATCGAGACTCGAAACGGGAAGCGTGAAACGTGGTCACGCATCACGTTTCACGCTTTTACGTTCATACACCTTGCGATTCATGCATCACGTTTCACGAGTTCAATAAATGTCTGCTGCTTCCCTCCCACCTGCTATCGAAATCCATGCATTACGCAAAGAGTTCGGGGAAAAAGTAGCTGTCGCGGACCTCACGCTGCGTGTCGAGCGCGGGGAAGTGTTTGGTTTCTTGGGGCCAAATGGTGCCGGCAAGACCACCGCGGTCAAGATGTTGCTGGGGTTGATTCACCCGACGGCCGGGGAAGGCCAGCTGCTCGGCGCGCCGCTTGGCGATAACTACCGGCGCGCCCGAGTCGGTTTCTTGCCAGAACATTTCCGCTTTCATGACTGGCTGACGGCGACCGAGTTCCTCACACTGCACGGCAACCTCTACCATATGCCGCACGATGTCACCGACCGGCGGGTGCCTGAATTATTGGAACTGGTCGGCCTGAGTCCCCATGCCGGAAAGAGATTGCGCGCCTTTTCGAAGGGCATGCTCCAGCGCATTGGCCTGGCTCAAGCTTTGCTCAATGACCCACAGCTGGTCATCCTGGATGAGCCAACTTCCGGGCTAGACCCGGTCGGGCGCCGCCTGGTGCGCGATATCATTCGCGAGCAGCGTGAACAGGGCACAACCGTATTCCTTAATTCGCATTTGCTCAGCGAGGTAGAGATCACTTGCGATCGCGTAGCGTTTATCAAACAAGGCGAAATCCTGCGCACAAGCCAGCTGCAAACCTTGGTCGAAGGGGAGCTAACTGTGGAAGTGCGCGCCCGCAACCTGAGGCCAGAGATCATCGCGGGGTTGTCCCACTGGAGCCAGAATGTGCGCGCCGACGGTGAGCATCTGTCCTTGACTCTGACAAGTGAATCCGATCTGCCGCTTATCAATCGATATCTGGTTGAGGGCGGGGTCGATGTATATGCCCTGCGGCCGCAGCACCTTTCGCTCGAAGACCTGTTCATTCAGGTCGTCGGCACGGATGGAGGCCTGTGATGACAACGCTGGTCATAGCTCGTCTCACCTTTCGCGAGGCTGCCCGGCGCAAGATTCTCTTGGCGGCGTTGCTCCTGGGGATAGTTTTCTTAACCATCTATGGCTTCGGCTTTCACTATGTCAATGTAGAATTGAACCGCTCTGGTAGTAGCCCGGGCCCGTTGGAGCGCAATGAGATCCGCAACTTTCTGCTGATGGCCGGGCTGTATGTGGTTAACTTCCTCACCGTCATGATGGCTGTCCTGACCTCGGTAGATACCTTATCCGGTGAAATCGCCTCCGGGACGATCCACACGTTGGTGTCCAAGCCACTGCGCCGCTGGGAAATCGTCCTGGGCAAATGGTTAGGGTTTACCGGTATGCTGACCCTCTACCTGCTGCTCATGGCCGGGGGCGTGATCGGGTTGGTGTACTTGATCTCGGGCTACTCCGCCCCTCATACCTCGCAGGGGTTCGTGCTGATGTGGCTCAATGGGGTTCTTTTGCTGGGCGTCTCTCTCTTTGGGGGCGCGATGTTCTCCACGCTCGCCAATGGGGTGATGGTCTTCGGGCTTTACGGCATCGCCTTCTTGGGCGGCTGGATTGAGCAGATCGGCTCGTTTATCCAGAATCAGACAGCGGTCAATATTGGGATCATCTCCAGCCTGATCATCCCGAGCGAGGCGCTCTGGAAACGGGCAGCCTTCGAGATGGAGTCTCCCCTGGTGAGGGCATTGGGTTTTTCACCTTTCTCAGCGCCAACTGTCCCCAGCCCGGTGATGGTTGGCTACGCCGTCGTGTATGCCATCGTCGCATTGATCCTGGCGATCTGGCAGTTCAGCCGAAGGGATTTATAGCTCAGTCCCCTTCCCCAAGCCAAAGTCTTTCAAAACTCCATGAATTCCACCTTAAAGAAAGCCTTGTGCTTTGGGATGCGCGTTGCCAGTTGGGCATACCTGGTTTTGCTCTTGGTCTGGCTCATGGCTTTCCTGCTGACCGGTGATCGTTTTGTTTTCATCGCCCTGGCCAACTACCTGGCGGTCTACCTGTTCTTCCCCTTACCGCTGGTCCTGATCACAGCGCTGCTCTGTAAGCAGCGCAACTTGTGGATCGGATTTTCCCTAGGCCTACTTGCCTTCCTTTGGCTTTGGGGAGGCTCATTCTTGCCGCGCCTCAGCCGCTCATCGCCGACGGAGCCCACTCTAACGGTGATGACTTATAATGTTTTGGCCTGGCATCAATTTAACACAGCGGTGCTGCAAACCATTCGCGCCGAAGAACCCGACATCGTCCTATTGCAGGAGCTCAATCGCGGCCTGGCCCAGGCGCTGGAGGCGGAGTTGGGCGAGGAGTATCCCTACCAGGTGCTTGAGCCAGTGGATAATCCTACCGGGATTGGCGTGATCAGTAAATATCCCATCCATCCAACTGGCGAACGATTGCCCTTAAGATGGGTTGGTGGGCCGCAGGTACTCGAGTTGCTGTGGAATGGCAAGGCGGTGAAGCTAGTCAATTTCCACATGTTCCCGACAACAAGCCTGGGTCCTGCCGATGCCGTCGAAGCCAGTATCCGTTTACGGGAAGCGGAGGCGCGCCTGCTCGCGGACCTTGCCCATAGTTCAGGGCTGGCGATCATGGGCGGCGATGCCAATTCTGCGCCGCTCAGCAAATCCTATCGAATCCTGACCAGTGAATTACAGGATGCCTGGCATCCGGCCAGCTTTGGGTTGGGCCATACTTTTCCCGGTAGCACCATCCCCGGCAGTGATCGCCCTCGCCTGGGTAGCTGGTACGTACCACCCTGGCTGGTGCGGATTGACTACGTGTTCCATTCCGCAGATTGGGTCACGCTCTCGGCCAGGTTAGCGCGCTTTGATGGGGTCTCTGATCACCGGGGAGTCATCGCCGTGCTCAAGCTCAAATAGTAGCGGGAAATTTGCAGTAACAAACCTGGGGCAAATCCAAATCTTCCAATTTTGCGTAACATTATCATAATATCTCGGTGATGATGGTAAAATCCAGGCCATGCTCTCGCAATCTTTAGATCATGATTCTGCCCTCACCAGCCTGCGCATCAGGTGGGCTGGCCTGGCTTTGTCCTTAACCCTGATAGTGGCAGCCGGCTCTGCCTGGATCTATAACGCCTGGCAGCCAGGCTATGCCTTGCGTTGGCTGGCCCTGGCGCTGTGTCTATCAGCGTACTTGATGTGGGTGCTTTGGCGGAGCCTGCCAGCTAACCACCGCCCTGAGGAAAAGTGCCTCTTGCCCTATTTCGGGGCTGGCAACAACCTCACCCTCTTACGTGGAATCCTTTTAGCGGCTTTGGCTGGTTTCCTGTTTTCCCCGCTTCCACCGGGAAGGCTGGCCGGGCTTCCCGGCCTGATCTACACCCTGGCCGCCACCGCCGACCTGTTCGATGGATACCTGGCGCGCCGGTCGAATCAGGTGACGCAATTGGGCGAGAGGCTGGATATGAGCCTGGATGGACTGGGAGTCTTGATCGCCTCGGTTTTGGTCGTGCAGTACGGGCAAGTGCCAGCCTGGTATCTACTCGTTGGGTTGGCGCGTTATCTCTTCCTGGCTGGCATCTGGCTGCGGCGCCGGTTGGGGAAGCCGGTCTATGAACTGGCACCCAGATCCACCCGTCGCCCCTTTGCTGGCGCGCAGATGGGGCTGATTGCCGTCCTCATGTGGCCTATCTTTTCGCCGCCTGCGACCTATCTTGCAGCCGCGCTGTTTGCCTTACCTTTTTTGATCGGTTTCTCCTGGGATTGGCTGACGATTAGTGGGTCACTCATTACCAGAGCAGATCGATCCCACCCAGAGCCTGATGTTTCAGGAATCACATCTTCCTCCAACGCTCTGGAGACGGTTCGCTGGCCAGGGCGCTTCCTCGCAGATTGGGCGCCAGTCATTTTACGCGCCAGCATTGTCATTCTCTTCGCCCTCAGCCTGGCTCAAAGAATAGAGGGGTATCCAGCCAGTATCTGGACCGCCCTGGCTCACCTGTTGGCGCTGGTCGGGACGATTCTGCTGGCTTTCGGGGCTGCCGGGCGCGTGGCTGCTTTAGCCGTGTTGTTTTCCCTTGGGATCTACCAACAGTATTCAAATCTTACTCTGACCGATTCCCTCGCGGTTGTCGCCGCGTGTGGGCTATTCTTCCTGGGAACGGGCGCCTTTTCTTTGTGGACCCCCGAGAAGCGGATCATCGCCAAACGAATTGGGGAGGCCTGAACCCTTGCTGCCCAAGACATGGAGCGTGGGCTCTAAACCAGTTAATCCACAAGGCGATCGGCCATTCGCCACCCGCAGGAAGAGGCCTTTCTGGCTGCTTTTCTGGTTGGCCTTGCCGGTGGTCTTGTGGTGGTCTTTCAGGGAAATCCCCCCCCGCGAGGTCTGGGCGACCTTGGGCAGCTTGCAGCTGGATTCTGTCCTGATCCTGGTCAGCCTCAATGCTGCCATCTTGCTGCTGTTTAGCAGTCGCTGGTGGCTGATCCTGCGTACCCAGGGTTACGCCCGCTCCTATATATCCCTGGTCGGCTATCGACTGGCAGGATTTGGGATCACTTACTTCACCCCTGGCCCGCAGCTGGGGGGCGAACCGCTCCAGGTTTACCTGTTGCATCGCCGCCAAGGGGTTCCCTCCACGACGGCAGTCGCCAGCGTCACACTGGATAAGATGCTGGAGCTGCTGGCCAATTTCACCTTCCTCTTGGGAGGGGTGGCGACGATCATGGCTGCTGGATTGTTCCCTCGCCCGTCCAGCCTGGCGTTGTTGTTCGTGCCGCTTGGGCTGCTGGCCCTGCCGATCGGCTACTTGATTGCTCTCTGGAATGGCCGGTTGCCCTTCACCCGCATGTTTGCCCGGTTTTCGCTCGCTTTCCCCAGATCATCCTGGCTTCCGCAGGCTCAAGCCATAGCGCTTTCTGCAGAGAGTCAGATTGCGCAGTTTTGCAAGGATCACCCTTGGGCGCTCGTTCAGGCGCTGTTCCTTTCTTTCATGATCTGGGCTGCGCTTATTCTTGAGTTTGGTTTAGCCTTGCACTTTTTGGGGTTGCGCCTTGCATTGCCTCAGATCATAGTCCTGCTTACCGCAGCCCGGCTCGCCTTCCTTCTGCCCATCCCGGCCGGTTTGGGCACCCTGGAAGCCGGCCAGGTGCTGGCGACGCAAGCCCTGGGGCTCAACCCTGTGGTGGGCATAAGTCTGAGCCTGCTGATCCGGGCGCGAGACATCGGGTTGGGGGCCTTGGGGCTGTGGTGGGGCGGGGTTTTGTCCCGTTGAATCTAACCTGTCCTTCTATTTTCACGCTTAATTGGCAAAAGCTGCTCGCACTTCGTGGGCCTCGCAAAATGACTGGTAAAAGAAAAATCAGTGAAATCCGCGTAATCCGTGTCCCAATCAAAAAAGGAGAAAAAACGATGAAAGCAAACCAAATGAAGTTCGGAACACTCCAAATCGGAATTGTCTTGCTGACCTTGGTGACGGCTGCTGTCCATCTGATTATTTTGAATATCCAAATGGTTAATATCAAAGGCAGTATCGATCCCCTCTTCACGCTCAATGGGTTGGGCTACCTGGCCTTGCTGGCCGCATATTTCTTGCCGATCCCGGTAGCCAAAAACAATCGCAAACTGGTGCGCTGGGTTTACATAGGCTTTACCATCCTGACGATCCTGGCTTGGGTGGTCATGGGAACAAAATCCGGGCCTGGTGCATCACTGGGGTATATTACTAAAATCGTCGAGGCTGCATTGGTCGTGCTCCTGTGGCTGGACAGACGCTAACTATAGGAATGAAAAGCCCATCCATTGGGATCAATCGTCATGGAAAAACACGAGGTTGAAAGGAAAGTACGCGCCCGCATCCCGACCACTGAAGGAACGTTCCAACTGTATCTCTATCACAGCAATCGGGATGACAAAGAGCATCTGGCTCTGGTGATGGGTGATGTGGAGGGCAAGGAGAATGTCCTCGTCCGGGTACATTCGGAATGTTTCACCGGGGATGTGTTGGGCTCGCAGCGTTGCGACTGCGGCGAACAGTTGACGCATGCCCTGCAGATGATCGCCGGAGCCGGGGATGGTATCCTGATTTACCTGCGGCAGGAGGGACGGGGGATCGGATTGCTGGATAAATTGCGCGCCTATAATCTCCAGGACCAGGGTTATGACACTGTCGAAGCTAACCTGGCTTTGGGGCACCAGGCCGACGAGCGCGATTACACCATCGCCGCGCGCATTCTCGAAGATTTAGGAGCGCGCTCGGTGAAATTGCTGACCAACAACCCTCTGAAGATCGTCCACCTGCGCAAATTGGGCATACCCGTCATCCGGCGTGTACCCCTGGAGGCGACCATTACTGCAGAAAATGCCGGTTACCTTTTCACCAAAGTCCAGCGCATGAACCACCTGTTGAACCTGGGACCGCTGTCGATGGCGAGAGTTAAGGGTGGCAATGGCGCGCACGATGGCGCTGATTGACCAAATCCTTCCTGAAATCAAAAGACTGCCAGGCGCGGCGGGGCGCCCTGTAGTCACGCTCAGTTATGCCCAAAGCCTGGACGGGAGCATTGCCGCGCGCCGGGGTTTCCCCCTCCAGATCAGCGGCACAGGATCGGCACAGCTGACTCACCAATTGCGCGCCGTGCACGATGCCATTCTGGTTGGCATTGGCACCGTGCTGGCGGACGATCCGCACTTGACTGTCCGTCACGCGCAGGGGAAGGATCCCCAGCCGGTTGTCCTGGATAGCCAGTTGCGGTTTCCTCTGGGAGCCAAATTGCTGCGTGAGCGATCCCCTTGGATTGCCACGACCAGCCGGGCTGATGGAAATAAGGCATATTCATTAACAGCTGCTGGAGCCATCTTGCTGACCATGCCTGCCGATCCAATCGGCAGGGTGCATCTTCCGAGTTTACTGGCGCGCCTGTGTGAGCTGGGGATAGAGAGCCTGATGGTGGAGGGGGGCGCTGCGGTGATCAGCAGCTTTCTCCGCCAGCAGCTGGTCGACTTCGTCGTACTGACCAT
>DATDRM010000107.1:0-3945 GCA_035291705.1 Anaerolineales bacterium | reverse complement strand
CCTTTCCCCGGGGTGAAATCGCGGAAGTCCAGCGCCTGGGCGGCCGCCATGAACTCGATGCCCAGCACACCGTAGGCATTGTCCAAGATCTGGTCGTTCTTAAGGGCCGTGTTCATGCCCATCGAGACGAAGTCTTCCTGGTCGGCGGCGGCGGGGATGGATTGGATGCTGGCCGGCATGGAGAGGATGCGCTGTTCTACGATCAGCGTATCAGCGGTGTACTGGCTGAGCATCATGCCCGAGAACATGCCGGCGCCTTTAGTCAGGAAGGCGGGCAACCCCACGCTCAGGGCGGGGTTGGTCAGGCGGTTGAGACGGCGTTCGGATAGCACCGAGACCATGGTGATCGCCGCGCCGATCATGTCCATCGGGAGGGAGACAGGCGAGCCCTGGAAGTTCGCGCCGGTCAGGGTCAACCTGTATTCCGGCAAGAAGATCGGGTTGTCGCCGACGCCGTTCAGTTCGATCTCGACCTGGCTGCAGGCATAGGCGACGGCGTCGTGGGCGGCGCCGATCACCTGCGGGGAGGAGCGCATCGAGTAAGCGTCCTGGACTTTGGTCTTGATCTTGCCGGTGACTAAGTCGCTGCCCTGCATGCACTGCATGATCGCTTTGGCGCTGCGCACTGCCCCAGGGAAGCCGCGCGCCTGGTGCAGGCGTATATCGTAGGGTTTCAGGTTGGCGAGCAGCGCCTCCAGGCTCATGGCGCAGGCGATCTCTGCCTGCTTCAGCCAGCGGTTCATGTCGTACAGCTGCACCGCGCTCATTGCGGTGAGCAGGTTCGATCCGTTGATCGCCGCCAGCCCATCCCGCGCTTGCAAACCGGGGATGGGGATACCAGCTCGCTCCAGGGCTTGCTTGCCGGGCAGGCGCTCACCCTGGTAGAATGCTTCTCCCTCGCCCATCAGCAGCAAGGCGATCTGGGACATCGGCGCCAGGTCGCCGCAGGCACCCACCGATCCTTTCGTGCAGACGACCGGGGTGACTCCCTTGTTGAGCATATCCACCATGGTTAAGCTGATCTCGGGCCGGCAGCCGGAGTTGCCATGCGCGTGCACGTTGACCCGGCCGGCGAGGGCGCCGCGCACGTATTCAATTGGCAGCGGCTCGCCGATACCAGCGGCGTGGTTGTAGATCAAATAGCGCTGGAACTGTTCGACCTGTTCGTCGGTCAGCACCACCTCGGAAAATTCGCCGATGCCGGTGTTGACGCCATACATGATCTCGTGAGCCTGGATTTTCTCCTCCAGCATGGCGCGGCACAGACGAATGCGTTCCAATGCCTCAGGATGCAGTTCCACCATCTCGCCATGCCGGGCGATATGCACCATTTTTTCGATTGTCAATTGTGAGCCGTCGAGGATGATTGTCATAGTGAGCCACCTGAACTGTGATGAAGATTTACCAATTATATCCTTATCAAGTGAATGTCAATTATTCTCCCCGCTTCCCCCATACCTGTATGCCTGATCCCAAATTCCTGATCCCATTCCTGCTTTGTGGCTCTTGACACAAACCGAGATGACAATCTAAAATAATAGTGTCCCATTAGCAGGGACACCAGTGATACTTCTCAGTGGTTGTTAATAGGATTGGAGATGGACATCTGGTATAACGTGGCGAAAGGCATTGTTCGGACTTATCTGGGCCTGTTTCTCGATGGGATTCATGTGGATGGGAAAGAGAATCTGCCATCAGGGCCGAAGATCATCGTGGCCAACCACTCCCACATTAGTGATGCGTTTGTGCTGCCCTTCATCGTCCCAGAAAAGGTACATTTTTTAATCCAGGCGGAGACATTTTCTCTGCCGATCATTGGGCGTATCCTAGCGCTGGCAGACCAGATCCCGGTGATCTTCGGGCGCGGCCAGGAGGCCATAGAAGCGGCGCGCAAGCGATTGCTCCTGGGGCACGCCGTCGCTATCTTCCCCGAGGGACGGTTGAGCGGCTCGAGGGAAGTGCGGCGCGCTGGCGCCGGAGCTACCTTATTAGCTCTGGAGAGTGGTGCGCCGTTGGTGCCGGTGGGATTCTACGTGCCTCCCCAGTTTGTGAAAGCGATCAAAGGGCATTTCCATAACCGGGATACGATCGGGTGGTGGCAGTTCGGCGGTCGCTGCATCGTGCGAATTGGCGAACCCTGGCAGCCATTTCTGGCTGCCACGACGGATCGCAGTTACCGGGCGCTGCGCGACATGACCGATAGACTCATGGCGCGCGTCCAGGATTTGGTCCAGCAAGCGGCAAAGTCGTTTGAGTATTGATTAGGGGATTAGAGAGAGAAGAACCCGGATCAATCCTTGGGGATGATCAGCCACAACAGTAGGTAAAGCAAAATTCCTGGTATCCCGCCAGGGATCAAGGCGATCAGAAAGCCTACCCGGAACCAGGTAGCGCTGATGCCGAAGAATTCACCCAGGCCTCCGCACACGCCGGCGATGACCCGGTTACTGCGCGAGCGGCGCAGAGGTTGCTTTGCTGAATTAACCATATTCCATCTCCATTTCGTCACGTTTCACGCTTCACCCATTACGCATTACGAATTACGTATCACGTTCTTCTATATATCTACGCACTTGACAAGCAAAAGTTGCATACTCAGGCGATTTTAACCGAAACAACCGTCCCATCCCCAGCCGGGTAAACCGTGCTGATCAGGCGTGCCTCTCCCGCCACGCGGCGGTTGAACGCGCGCATGGTCTCGCTATGAGCATCGTCCTGGAGCGTCCCGGCCACGCTACCGCCGCGGAAGGCGTTGTGAGCGGCGATCACGCCCCCCAGCCGGATGTTTTCCAGGGCCCAATCGAAGTAAGCCAGGTAACCCGGTTTATCTGCATCGATGAAGACAAAGTCGAAAGGCCCTTCGGTGTGCAGCTCAGCTAACAATTGGTGGGCATCGCCGACCCGAACTTCAACCCGATCGGTCAAGCCGGCGGCTGCGAAGTGTGCCCGGGCTATGTCGGCGTGTTTTGTTTCCTTCTCCAGCGTAACCAGCTTGCCGCCTGGAGGCAGGCCGCGGGCGATCCAGATGCCGCTGTACCCGCCCAGTGTGCCTAATTCTAAAGCCTTGTGGGCGCCGCAGACTCGCACCAGCAACTGCAGGAAGCGTCCTTCTTCGGGCCTGATGCTGATGGCCGGCAGCCCGTACTTGGGCGAATCTTCCCAGGCGCGCTGTAAAGCCGCGTCGTGTACCGCGAACAGGCTGGTGATGTATTGGCTAAGTGCGTCATTATAGATCGGCATGGATGGAGAGTCCTTTTTGGATGGGTTTTATGGGCAACCGGGGAGAGGCGCCTTTGTGCCGGCATTGACCAGCGCTAGGTAATTCACGCTCTCCTCGACTGGAGCCAGAGCGGTATCTTGAACCGTCGTCTGATCCTTGATCACGGTCACGTTCGGGGCGGTTATGGGGGCGTAACCGACAGCGTCGAAGGTCAGGATATGTATCCCCGCCAGCGCGGCCAGGTAGTACTCTCCATTTCCATCGCTGGCGGTATAGAAGGTGTATCCCCAGGCGGGATTGAAGAGAGAGATCGATGCGCCAGCGATCGGTTGGCCGGTTATTGCCTCGGTGGCTGTCCCAACTAAAGTCCCCCAGCCCTCCTCGACCAGGCATCCCAGGTGGGCCAGGGTCGCCAGGCTGGCCTTGACCATCTCGGCCTCAAAGGCCAGGTCAAGGTTCTCCAGGCGATCGTCCTCCGTATGATAATAAGGATTGAAGTCATCCAGATCCTCGATTGCCAGGATAGCCGGGATGCCATACCGCCAGAAGCTGGCGTGATCGCTGATGCTCATCACGGGTGAGCCTGGCTGGGGGTTGAGTTCCAGCCCATAGGCGGCGACTACCTCTTGATAAAGATTCGCCAGTTCTACCGACCCGGTCACTGACGGGTGTGCGTGTAATTCCATTTCCGGAGGGCTGTTGGGGGTGTTCCAGGCGATCATGTC
>DATDRM010000106.1:0-7727 GCA_035291705.1 Anaerolineales bacterium | reverse complement strand
GGTTACGCCACTAGATTGATCAGAGAGGCTTGCCAATGAAGAAGCTTGTGCGTGTGAGTGAAGTTACCCCTTTAGAGGATTATCACTGTCAATTAGTTTTTGAAGATGGAACTCAGAAAGTCGTTGATCTAAAGCCCTATTTACGCGGACCGATTTTCGAACCCATTGTTCATGATGAGGATATATTTCGCAGCGTGCATGTTGTAGAGGGAACTATTGGCTGGGAAAATGGGGCAGACATGGACCCGGACGTTTTGTATTACGACCTAAAACCAGCCTGGATGGAAGAACCTGTAACTCGATAGCCCTATCTGCTTTTCAGACATATGCAGAAAATGCCCGTTGCTGCACCGGGTGTTTATTTAGTTGCTTATAGCAATACCCTCTAGTGCCTCCCCAAATCTCTCAATCTCTTCCACCGTATTGTAGTGCACCGGCCCGACCCGCACCATGCCACCGCTCTCCTCTAACCCCAGCCTTTCCGTCACCGCCAAAGCGTAATAATTCCCGTCCCACACATAAATTCCAGCCTTATCCAGCTCTTCCGCCACCCGGCGCGGGTGCCAGCCCTTCAGGGTAAAGGCATAGGTTGGGGCGCGATGCTCCAACTGCCTCTGGTCGGTGATCCCGTAGATCGTCACCCCAGGAGTCTCCTCCAGAACGTCCAGCAGGGCGCGCGAAAGCTCGTATTCGTAGGCGCGGATGGCAGCCATAGCCTGTTTCAGGCGCAGGCGTCGACCTTGTAGGGGCACGTCTGTACCGGAAGGATGGTTCAATTCAGTAGCACCAGACGTTCCCCTACCAGCATACTTCTCGGCGTATTGCCCCCCAAAGCTGGTCCCGACCCATTCAATATACTCCAGCGCTCCCAAGACCCCGGCCATGCCCTCGAAGTTGCCGGTGCCGGTCTCGAATTTACCGGGTGGGTCATGTGGCGCCGGGCGGACTTTGTAAGCAGTGAGCTCGTCGAGCAGCTCGTGCTTGCCATACAGCACCCCCACATGCGGTCCGAAAAACTTATATGCCGAGCAGACCAGGAAATCGCAGTCCAGCTGCTGGACGTCGATTGGCCCATGGGGGGCGAAGTGCACAGCATCTACATAGACCAGGGCTCCTGCGGCGTGCGCCATGGGCACGATTTTCTCGAGCGGATTGATCGTGCCCAGCGCATTGGAAGCGTACCCCACAGCGACCAGACGCGGCTTCCCATTCAGCGCGACCTGTAAGTCCTCGAGGTCAAGTGTGCCATCTTCGGGGTGGAAGTCCACCCAGCGCACCTGGCAGCCCCGGTCTTGTGCCGCCAAGACCCAGGGGGTAGCGTTGGCGTCGTGATCCAGGCGGGTGACCACGATCTCGTCTCCGGGGTTCCAGGTAAGGGCCAAGGAGCGGCTGACGTGCAGGGTTAATGAGGTCATGTTGGCGCCAAATACAATCTCTTCCGGCCGGGTGGCATTCAAGAAATCGGCCACGGCATGGCGCGCTTCATCCAAGATGGCGTCAGATTCCCGGCTGGTAGCGAAGGCGCCGTCATGGTTGGCGTTGTGGTTCGTCAAATAATCCAGCATGCGGTCTAATGAGGATTGGGCGATCTGCGTCCCGCCTGGGTTGTCGAGGAAGATCGCCGGGCGGTGCAGGGCAGGGAATTGAGCGCGGATGAGGGGCAGGTCGAGGGGCATTGGATTCTCCAAGCAGGTTGGACGATTTTTGATTTAAGTGGCAAACGCCTGGGTGAGGGGGGCACCCAGACGCTTACCGGTTATATGATAACACATCTCTGATTAAAGGTCAAACGCCTGGGTGAGGGGGGCACCCAGACGTTTGACAGCCGAATCTTACCCGATCTTTGCCAGGATTGCAAGGATTTTTATAATTTTTTTGTTAAATACCTGAGTTTTAACTCCACCTTCTGCTCAGAGCCCCAACCGGGACTCGAACCCGGATCTCGGCCTTAGGAGAGCCTCGCTCTATCCATTGAGCTATTGGGGCTGGCGGATACATTATAGCATCGGTTGAATAAATTAATCCAGGCTGCCTTTAGCGAGCGATTTCTTAATCTCACCAATCGCTTTGGTGATCTGAATCTCGCGCGGGCAGGCCTCCGTGCAGTTAAAGATTGTGTGGCAGCGGTAGACGCCGAACTGGTCGCTGAGCAGCTTCAGCCTCTCGGCGGAAGCGCGGTCACGGCTATCGTAAATGAAACGGTGAGCGTTGACAATCGCCGCTGGCCCGACGTACTTCTCGTTAGCCCAAAAGGAAGGACAGGAGGTGGTGCAGGCGGCGCACAGGATGCACTTGGTAGTGTCGTCGAAGCGTTCGCGCTGCTCCGGGCTTTGCAAGCGTTCTTGCTTAGGAGGTGGATCGTCATTGACGAAGTAAGGCATCACAGAACGAAAGTGTTCGAAAAAAGGCTCCATGTCCACGATCATATCTTTGAGCACCCTTAACCCGAGCATGGGTTCGACGGTGATCTTTTTACCCAGCTCCTTCACCAACACCTTGCAAGCCAGGTAATTACGGCCGTTGATGCGCATAGCGTCCGAACCGCAGATGCCGTGGGCGCAGGAGCGCCGGAAAGAGAGCGTTCCATCGATATTCCCCTTGATGTATTCAAGTAAATCCAATACGCGATCGGTGGGGTCTGCCTCGACTTTATAAGAGACGTAGTGTGGTTTTTTATCCTGTTCAGGGTTATAGCGAAAGATTCTCAATGTAACCTGCATTGATCGCTCACCTCTTCTAATAAACGCGTTCTTTGGGTTGGAATTTGGTAAATACGACGGGCTTGTAGCGCAGCTCAATTTCTCCCGGGCGCGCCCAAGCCAGGCTATGCTTCATCCAGTTGTCGTCATCCCGCTTGGGGTAGTCTTCGCGGGCATGAGCGCCGCGGCTCTCTTGGCGGGCGTGGGCAGCGGCCGTAGTGACTTCGGCCAGATCTAATAGATTGCCCAATTCCCAGGTGTTGAGCAAGTCGGTGTTGTAGATTTTACCGCGGTCATCCACGCGCACGTGTCGGAACCGTTCTTTCAAGTCGCGGATGGTTATCAGCGCCTCCTGCATACCCTCTGCGGTGCGAAAGACACCTACGTGGTCGTTCATCACTTTCTTCATTTCGTTGGCGATAGTTGCCGGGCGTTCTGTTCCAGAGGAGTGGAGCAGGGTGTCGACCTGGGCACGGGCGAAATCTGCCGCGTCTCCCGGTAAAGGGATGAGATATGCTCTATTGGCGAATTCTGCAGCCCTCAGGCCAGCGTGTTTCCCAAATACGATCAGGTCTAGTAAGGAATTGGTTCCCAGACGATTGGCGCCGTGCACGGAGACGCAGGCCACCTCTCCCGCAGCGAACAAGCCGGGCATAACGGTATTATGCTCGTCGATCACTACTTCGCCATGCTTGTTGGTGGGGATGCCGCCCATGGCATAGTGTGCGGTGGGTTGAACTGGCATCGGTTGGTTAACCGGGTCTACACCCAGGTAGGTGCGGCAAAAGTCGATAATATCTGGCAGCTTTGCAAGCAGTTCTGCTGCGGTGGCAATATAAGGAGAGCCATCCGGGCGTCTTCGCCCATCGATAGCGGCGTATTTGTTGACTGTCTCAGGGCGCATGTCCAGGTAGAGATAGTTGCGGCCGCCGATGCCGCGACCCGCCTGCATCTCGAGATGCATGGCGCGGCTGATGACATCGCGCGAAGCCAGATCTTTAACGTTTGGGGCATAGCGTTCCATGAAGCGTTCGTTCTGCTCGTTGATCAGCACGCCGCCTTCGCCGCGCACCCCCTCTGTGATTAGAATCCCCAGCTTGTAAATACCGGTAGGGTGGAACTGGAAGAACTCCATGTCTTGGGCGGGGATACCCCGGCGCAAGGTGATCGCCACCCCATCGCCGGAGTAGGCGTAGGCGTTTGAGGTGATCTCCCAGATGCGGCCATGACCGCCGGTGGCGAAGATGATCGCCTTGGCATGGAAGATGTGAAATTCGCCAGTCGCCAGCTGGATGGCGACGATGCCAGCCGCCGCGCCGTTCACGGTCAGCAGATCGAGGACTTGAAACTCATCAAAGAAATTTACTTTGTTCTTAATGCACTGCTGGTAAAGAGTCTGCAAGATCATGTGCCCGGTGCGGTCGGCAGCATAGCAGGCGCGGCGCACCGGTTTTCCGGTGATGTTATTGGTGTGGCCGCCAAAAGGGCGTTGTGCGATGCGGCCATCCGGCGTGCGTGAGAAAGGCAAACCCAGGTGCTCCAACTCATAGATAGCCTGGATGGCTTCAGAACACATGAACTCGATGGCATCCTGATCGCCCAGGTAATCGCTGCCCTTGACCGTGTCGTAGGTGTGCCATTCAGGATGGTCTTCTTCCAGGTTTCCCAGGGCAGCTCCCACCCCTCCCTGAGCGGCGCCCGTGTGCGAGCGAGTCGGATAGAGCTTGCTGAGCACGGCAGTGTGCGCAGTCCGGGAGGCGTACAGCGCAGCCATTAACCCGGCCCCTCCTGCCCCGACGACGAGGACATCGAATTGATGGATGTTCATGAAGCGATTTTTTGATCTCCTTTATTTGATTGGGACACGGATTACACAGATTTCACTGATTTTTGCATTCGGTAGCGGCTGATTCTGGCAAGTTTGGCTAAATAAATAGGGCAAGATGGTGATCTTGCCCTACAATTATAATCTACCGTTATCGTTCACTGTCCAGGATTACGCCATACCGATCCAGCGCACCCGGTCGACACCGAACTGGTTGGCTCGATTACTCAGCCGCTGGTCTCCGGTCCAGAGCACCGCTTAAAAATTTTTACGAGGCCAGGATCACGTATATAGCCGCGATCAAAAAAAAGATCCACAGCAGGAAGACCAGGCCTCGCAAGAAAGGCCGCCAGAGCGATGGGCCGATAAAATCCTCGACCACCACGCGCAGCCCATTGAAACCGTGCGTTGCCCCAAAGAAGACGATCAGGATTTGCATGATCTGCCAAAAACCGTTCGCCCATCCCAGGGTCACATCCGGGATGTTGCTGTTGACCACGTGGTTTGGGTTAGGGAAGAAGGTCCAGCGCATCAAGGTAGGCAGATCGACCTGGGTGCGGGCGCCTAGGGCGAAGGCGCTCGTCATGCCAATGATGGCCAGCAGAAACAATGCCAGGCCTGAGATGCGCGTAAATATCCACATCAGGTATTCGAAATTAAATCCTGGTTGAACCGTCCGGGCGCTCATTTTCCACACCTCCACCAGCCTAGCTGCCTGTCAGCGCGTGCTGGATCAGAATAAAGATAGTCAGGCCATAGACGGGAACGAAGATCAGTACTTGCAGCCACAAAGCTTCGCGTTGATAGACCTGGAATTGGGGCCAGATGTCGAGAACGGCAATCCGCAGACCATTCAGCCCGTGGAAAATCACGACGAACGTGACCACGATTTGAAAAATCCATGATTCGTAAACCGTGTTGATCGATGTCGCCAGGTCACTCCCCGTCTGTTGCATAAAGAATGAGGCGATGACATGCAAGCCCACGAAGGTCAGCAAGGCGAGGCCAGTGACGCGGTGGATCATCCAGGCCCACATAGGGCTGCCACCGTGATATTTAAGACCCGAAAAGAAACCAACTCTTCTGCTAAGACCCATGACATACCTCCTCGATGTTGGCGTCAATATCTATTATTGCATTCAAACGCATGAATAGAAAAGTGACAATCATCATAGATTATTGGTTTCAGATATCCTTATAATTTGAGGCTTTTTATTCTAAAATAGGCCAGCAATTTATTGTTGACGCCTGGAGAGACTTAATGAATGACTCGGAAAATGTTCAACGCCGCGACTTTGTCAAAATTGTCTTAGCTTTCCTGGGAACAATCATGGGGGCTGTGATCGCTATCCCGGCCATTGGCTACCTGCTCTCGCCAGCGACCAAAGTACAGAGTAAGGAGGCCTGGATTCCGGCTGGTCCGATGGAGAATTATCCGATTGGAACACCGACCCTGTTTAGCTACACCCGCAGCACGATCAACGGTTGGGAGAAAACGACCAACAGTTATGGCGCTTATATTGTGCGCACTACCGAGGCGGATGTGAAAGCCTTCTCGAATATGTGCACGCACCTGAGTTGCCGGGTGAACTGGAAGAACGAGCTTGCGGAATACATTTGCCCCTGCCACGACGGTCATTTTGATGTCGAAGGCAAGGTAACCGCGGGACCCCCACCTGCCCCGCTTTATCCATATGAAACCAAGGTCGAAGAAGGTGTCTTATATATTCATCATATGGAAGGCTAATCGTGGCTGAAAAAGTATTGACCTGGATCGATGAACGCCTGGGTTTGACAGGCATTTACAATATCGTTTTTGATCGGAAAGTACCCAAGGTGAACTGGTTGTTCACCTTGGGCAGCGCCACCTTATTTTTATTTTTAATTCAAACGATCACCGGGATCTTCTTGACGGTGTATTACGTGCCCTCCCCTGACCACGCTTACGACAGCATCCAATACATCATGAATGGTGTTGCTTTTGGGTGGTTGATCCGCGGCATTCACCACTGGGGAGCCAGCTTGATGGTGTTGTTTGTCTTTATCCACATGTTACGCACGTTCTACATGGGGGCGTACAAATTCCCGCGCGAGATGACCTGGCTAACCGGAGTTGTTCTGCTGCTGGCGACGATCGGAATGGGATTTACCGGTTACTTGCTGCCCTGGAACCAACGGGCTTACTGGGCGACGACAGTCGGAACGGAGATCGCCGGTACGGCTCCGTTGATCGGCGGTATTATCGAGCGGATATTGCGCGGTGGTTCGGATCTGAGTGCAGTCACCCTGGCGCGCTTCTTTTCCGTGCATATCTGGTTTTTCCCAGCCACGATCGCATTGTTGATTGGGATTCATCTATACTTGGTCATTCGCATGGGGATTTCCAGCGTTCCCAAGGATGGGGATTAGGAGCTCGGGAAGGCTGACTTGAACGAAGAGCAGAAACAGGAGTATCTAGATAAATACAAGCGGGAGAAAGAAGAGGGGGTAAAGTTCTACCCGGATATTATCTATAAAGACCTGCTGGTCTCCTTTGCGATCTTCCTGCTGCTTGTCGGCCTGGCGATCTACGTGGGCGTGGCAAATGAACCCCCTGCCGATCCAAGCGATTCGACCTATGTGCCCCGGCCCGAATGGTACTTCCTCTTCCTTTTTCAGATGCTGAAATATTTTCCCGGCCAGTTGGAATGGGTGGGAACGGTCATCATTCCTGGCATCGCCATTTTAGCCCTGTTCCTCCTGCCTTTTTACGATCGCAGCCCATTTCGACATTGGAAAAAACGCCGTGTAGCTGTTGGGGCGATGAGCTTGGTCGTTGTCGGCATATTGGCCTTAACCATCGTTGCCGTTGTCACCACGCCGCCTCAGGAGGAGACCGCGCTGGCTGCGACGCTCAGCGAGGAGATCGTCCTCGGGCAGGATCTTTACTCAGTCCAATGCGTCGAGTGCCATCGGGCGGATGGTGAAGGTGGGGAGATCAAGGGCGTTGAAGGGCTGGAAGGCGTGATCGTCAAGCCGATCAATAGCCAGGACGAGATGTACACTCGCACGGATGAAACCTTCTTTAATATCATCGATTATGGCCAGCCTGATTTAGGCATGACGCCCTTCGGTCTGGGTTATGGCGGTGAACTCTCCCGGGGAGAAATCGATGCCATCGTGACCTTCATGCGCTACACCTGGGATGACCGGGTGGAGCTCCC
>DATDRM010000105.1:0-7013 GCA_035291705.1 Anaerolineales bacterium | reverse complement strand
AGGATCTAGCACCAACCCTTCCCGGTTCTCAACTTTAAACACAATCTCGTGGATATGCATCGGGTGGGCATCGGCGGTGAAGTTGTAGAATTCCCATACCTCTGTGTCACCAACGGCGGGGTTCTCGCTGACTGGATCGGCCCACATCTTGTGCATCGCCATGCCGTCACTATCCACATTGCCCAGCACGGCCTCCGACGGCCCGTCGTGGACATTTGACATCATCTCGATCAGTGCCAGAGGCCGCGTAAGTGTCTCGGCTGGAAGCGGGGCGAGGGCTGGAAGCACCAGGAATTGCGGCGGCGTGGTGGGATCGGGCGCAACGGCCGGCCCGACGTTGAATGCCATCACCTGGCCGGTAGAGTCCGGATCGGACGCCGGCGTGGGGAAGCCACCGAAGGGCTCGTCTGGGCCGACATTGGCCAGGATGTGAGAGCCCTCTGGGACGTTAGTGAAGTCAACGATGAGATCGGCACGCTCGGCCAGGCCCATCAGCAGTTGGTTGCCGTGGTCCGCGGTGATGTTCACAGGCGCGGCCAGGAAGCCGCCTTCGTTGCCGATCTGCCAGACTTCCACGTTCGGGATATTGCTGAAATCTAGGATCAGGAAGCGCGACTGGCAACCGTTCAGGAAGCGGAAGCGGTAGCGGCGCTGCTCGACGTCCAGGAATGGCCAGGTGCGTCCGTTGACCACCATCATGTTGCCAAAAAACTCCGGGTTCCAGATCGGGGAGACGTTGCTATCGGGAATGAACGGACCGGTGAATTCATCGAAGAATGTGCGTGTATCTGGATAGAATAGCGAGCCATCTGCATTGAACGAGCGGTCCTGGATGGCGATGGGGATCTCGTAGAAGGTCCCAAAGGGATTAGAGCCGACCGTTGGCGCAGGACCGGGCAGCACGGCTGTTCCCCCCAAGCTATCCATTACAACATCGTCTGGTCCGCCACGCACGAGGTAAAAGCCGGCCGGACCGGCATAGACGTTCAAACGGGTCATGCCCAGGGCATGGTCGTGGTACCAGATGGTCGAGGCGCGATTATGGTTGGGATATTGGAAGGTGGCCGTGCCGGGAGCCCAGGTCGCGCTGAATTTCTGCAGGGCTTTGCCCTTGAAGTAGTTGTACCAGGTACCTTCGGTGGCATAACCAGCCGGGATGTTGTTGGCGGGGGGCAGGTACCAGGCCTCGGCGTAGCCATCGCTCTCATCGCCGACGCCCACCGCGCCGTGCACGTGAGTCACGATCGGCACCGGGCCGGTGTATCGGCCGGGGGTCGAGGAAAAAGTGGGACGTGAATCTCGTGGACCGCTCCCATATGCAGGATCGCTCCCTTGCGGCGGGTTGGCCCAGTGCAGGGTCGGGTCGACCGGCAGCAGGTGCGGCAGGAAATTCCCCGTTACCGGGTCGAGAAGCTCGTTCATCCATTGCACTCTCACGGGCCGGTTCTGAGTGGCTTCAATTGTAAAAGCTGGATAGTTAAAGGTGCCTGGATATTTCTTTGCGCCGTAGCTCCAGACGGTTGTCATGGGATATCCGGTCGGCAAGATTTGCTGTTGGAACTGGCGTACGGCAATCTTATAGAAATCAAATTTCTTTGATTTTGACTGCATCGGCATGGCCGGCGGGATGACCAAGGGCATGGCGTATTTCGTGACATCACCCGGATTGAGCGAACCACCCGGGATCTGCGCCCAGGCGCGCAGCATCTTATAGCGCAGGGCGGCTAGCGCACCGGCGCTGGCTGCGCTCAACTTCAGAAATTCTCTGCGGGTAATCATAGCTACTCCTTTCTTCGTGAACGGTTTAATCATTGTATCTACCTGAATATACAGAATTTTCGACTAAAGTGTAAATCGTAGAATACACGGATTTTTCAGCTATCATTTGGTTGAAAACTACGGTGATCATTCAATCCCTCCACGCACCTCCTTTCCATACCGCTCACCTAATCCCTGAATTTAAAGAATAACCGGCCTGCGGGCCGGTTTCGCTATTGGCTCCCCAAAGACCCACCCCGCCTGGCTGATAAGACCAATCCCCCTGATCAGGCTTACCCCCCAGAAGGGTAAAGCGACCAAATCAAGTCCCTGGTTCGTCGCCGCCACTTGAAAATCAAATAATTTACCAATACTAGCATGTTTGTCTTGATTGCTATTATTCTATCAATTACAGCGGGTTGAATCAAGTTACAAACATCACCAATTTGCATGATTTATAGTCTAAATATAATCTTGATATTTCCAACCGGTTTATAAAGAAAAAATGAAACTCTCCATCTTGTTAACATCGTCACTTGATCGCCTGCAAGAATGCGAAGATTTCCAGATATCTTTTTGTGTCTACTCCCTTGGCGTCGTGGCTTTAGTCGTTAGCGTTCTTTCACTGATTTCTTTACCATTTCCAACAATCCCTCCACCTGGTAGACTGATTTCGCCTCGGCCTCCAGCAGGCGCTTAATGATTTCATGATTAGCCGCAATCCGCTCGGTGGCCCGATCAGGTTGACTGGAAATTATCTGGACAGTAGCAACTACCGCCATCCAGCTCAGTAAATCCTCGAAAGCTTCCTGGTTGAACCACAAGATACCCTGGTAGCGATTTACTTGCATGAATCGTTGCACCTCGCCATCCTCGAGCCAGGATTGCAAGACCAGATCGGCGTAATCCTTTTTAGAGGCTTGGAGATCAAACCAACGCTGGTGGTTAACGAGCAGCTTGATCAGCCCAACCGCCCACCACGCCGCGCCCTCGTCCGCGCCCAGGTCTTGCAACGTGGCAGCGACGATCTTCCCTAACAACCATTCGTCGATCCAGCTCCGGCTTCGCTCGAAGGCGCCCTCCTCACTGACCACTTTACCCAGGGAATGGGTGAAAGCCCAGCCCAACAATGTTGCCCACACTGTGATATTCTCGCTACCGCCGAGATTAAGACTCTTCTCAATGAACTCGACCGCCGCTCTATATTTGCGCGAACGGGGTAATGGATAACGCACACGGAGGTCTGGGAGTTCCAGGATCGCTTCTACCTCACGCCGAATATCTCCCGCCAGCGCACGAATTGCCGCCTCGTCCTTTCCCGATTGAGTTATGGCATTGATTTCCCCTAAGAGATGCGCAGCTTGCTGTTCTACCTCGCTGAGTAACCCTTCTTCAATCTCTGTGCCAGGACTTTCCAGGCGCGCCTCGATTAGGCGGCGAAAATTCTCGGCGTTGACCAGCTCACGGAACGGATAATGCACAGGCTGCAAGAAGATCTCTTTAAGCGCCTCGGCGATGCTAGGCACGCCCCGACCATTCAAAAAGGCCGCTAACTGCGCATACTGGCGCCACTCGTTATCCTGAATTTCATGGAAATCAAGGAAGACATGATACTGGTAAGCTGCCAATTCTACATACAGCCCTTGTTGGTGGATCTGGCGATTGTTCCGGATATATTCCAAGCCGCTGACTTGATCCCGAAAAGTTACAAAATTGTCGTCTTCATTCTGTAGCCCGATACCCTCGCCCAGACTCTTACGAACAAGGCTTTTCTCATCCCCTTGGCCATTCTTGACTGAATAAGCGGCCGATGTCCGGATCCAACCACGCGCTTCGGCATAACGGTTGTGATATACCACCACCGCCCGTTCATCTCCCGAACGATTCGAATAAGCGAAGACGTCTTCGTTAACATAGCCCTCTGGCGTGTAGAAATCATACAACAGGAAGTCCCTGGCTTCAGCGAACAAGTATCGGCGGCGTAACAGGGGAAAAATCTCGCGTTCATGACGTTCCACCAGATATCTATCCGGAGATTCGTCCCAATATGCGCGGCGGAACTCCATCCCATACTTCTCTGAATAGCCTTCTATCTGGCCATGGCCGAACATGGGCAATCCTGGTAGGGTAGCCAGCAAGGTGCAAACGCCGAAATATTTATCCCCTTTACCGAACTGGTCAACAGCAGTGCGCTCGTCCGGGTTATTCATAAAACTGACATACCGTTTCAGGATTTCCGGGTCGAACTCCAGGGTGTTCTTGATCACGAGCCGGTATTCCTGGTTCTTCTCATCCCTCAGCATGTTCATGAATGCGCTGTTGTATACGCGATGCATCCCCAGGGTGCGAACAAAATAGCCCTCCATCAGCCAAAAAGCTTCTGCCAGCAATAAGGTATCGGGTACTTCTTGGGCAACGCGATCGACGACCTCCCGCCAGAACTCAACCGGAAATGCAGCATCGAATTGTTCCTTCGTCAGGCCGTGTTCAGCCCGCGTAGGAATCGCCCCTCCACTGCCGGGCTCTGGGAACCACAGGCGCTGGAAGTGTTTCTTAGCCAGGGTCATCGCCGCATCGAATCGGATGATGGGGAACTTGCGGGCTACATGCAAAATGGTCTGGATAACGGCTTCACGCACTTCTGGCAGCAGATAATTCAATTGGGCAGTATCATTCCAGGGCATGCTGGTGCCGTCGTTGCCATGATAGATGTATTTTGTGCTCCCTGACCAGTGGTCGAGGCGTTTAAACACCACCGCTGCGTCGGTGTTATCGTAATAATGGTCTTCCAGGTAAATTCCGACCCGCCCATCCCAGGATAGGTCCAGCCCATTGAAGGAATGGGAGGGAAAGGGGCAGTAATCTAAAGCAATAAACCAATCGGGGTGTTCGATTACCCAGCGCGAGTCAATGCCCATATGATTAGGCACCATATCAGAGGCCAGGCGGATTCCGCGCCGCCAGGCGCGCTCAAATAATTCGCGGTACGCGGCTTCGCCGCCCAGATCCTCTGCAATCTGGTAATCAAACAGGGAATAAGCTGAGGCGACTGCCTCCGGGTTGCCACGCAACTGCTTGATGCGCTGTGAGGCTGAGCTGCGCTCCCATAACCCGATCAGCCAAAGTCCGCTGAAACCCCAGTGAGCCAGTTTGTCCAGCTCCTCTTCAGGGATCTGGTCGAGCCTGCGGATGGCGCGCTGGTATTCCTTGGAGAGCTGGTCCAACCAGACATAAGCGTTCTTGGCGATCATCACCAGCGCGGGCATCCAGGCGCTATCCGGGCTGAACCGCTCGACCTCCAGCTCAAGTCCGGCGAACTCGTAGACTCGCGCCGGCCCAGGTCCGAGAAAGATGGCTTTCTCTTCTTCTCGGATCAAATCCAGGCTGCTGAGCAGGCGAAAGAGATATCCCCCTAACAACTGTCCCCATCGCTGGCGGATAAATTCCAGCTGCCCGGTGAGCGAGTAGGGCATAGCGATGGCCGGACTGCGGAGCATATCTATCAGGTTCTGTGAATCAGGGCCAAACCGTGGCTGGGTATCGAAAAAGGAATGTAAGCTGGCGATAATTTGTGGATAGGCAGTCTCTCTCTCTAATTCAGAGTCATCGAATAATTCAAGATGGGGGGAGAAAGCCGGGTTGGCGTTCGACAGCCACAGGAGCAGCATCTCCTCCAGGGCGATCTGCCTGTTCGGAACACCGCCGGTCTCGCCTGCCAGATACTCGACGACTCCGAGTTCACGCCGGTACACGGTCAGTGCAGGAAACTCCTCGGTAAATTTACGCAAGGCGATATCCACGCCTTCCTGTCCCAGATTCCTTTCGAGCCAATCCAGGGCTTCCGCCATAATCTGGGAGTTCTTCTGCTGGCGGTATAACCCGACCACATAATGCAGGATCTCGTCGATCAACCCCATGGCGTTAATTTGACCGGCTTTCACCGCCTGCTCGGGGAAGCGAATCAGATCGCGCTTCTGATTTATCTTCTGCACGAATAGGCGCGCGGCGTGGAAATTGGCGAGGATTACATTTCCACTTAGCGAGAATAAAGATTGGTCAAATTGATAGCGGTCACGAGCACGGCGCGCAATGTGGAATTCCATGGTAACAGCGTTGCTGGTCGGCATTAGCTCTCCTGTTATCGATCGGGACGAGAAAGATGGTAGGTAAAGAACGTCCCATTAGAAACCGCATCCAAGATTTAGTGATATTGTGTCCCCCTGCAACTTTTATGCACATCCCTATTATATCCTGTCCGACTCCTTAAACAATAAAGCGGGTTTTTTCGTCGTTCGTCCTTCGTCGATCGTATTTTGTCCCCTATCCTCCGTCAATCATCTCTCTTCTCATCAAATCCCTCAAGTAAAGCTTGCACCCGCTTCGTATCCCTGGAGGCAGCTAGGCGTGCAAATTCGACCAGCGCTTTTCTAAAGAAGTCGCCCGCCAGAGCAAGTTCGCCGCGGGCATAATTGAGCAGTCCCAACTCGACAAGGGTGCGTCCCACCTGCCAGCGAGTTCCCATGTTCTGGAAAGAAACTAGTGCCCGGTTAAGCCGATCCTCAGCCTGGGAGAATTCATCCGCCAACCGGTGTGCTACGCCCCAGGAGCGGTTTGCAATCGCCTGGTATAAATTATGCCCGTAGCGCACGGCTGTTTCCTCAGCCAGCGGCGCATACTTCTTCAAGACCTCGAAGTTTTCCTCCCCGACGGCAGCCTCTACCAACATCGCGTACAAATCGTGGTCGCCCACCCACTCAGCAGAATGGCTGAGTACTTCTTCGAGATGATTACGTACGTCGGCGAACTCGCCTTCCGCCATCAGCGGGTGGCTCAGTCAGTAGAGATTGTCGCGTCCCCAACGCTCCGTAGGCCCATCGGCGGCGCTCATAATTCGCACCGATTCGTCCCGTAACTCGCTAGACTTCTCAACCTCGCCGCGCAAGGCATGTACACTGGACATGAGCGCGATATGAAAACACACTGGCCCGCTTCGCTCCTGGAAATTGGTATAGCGCTGCTCAAGACTGTGCCTTTTCTCTTCCAAAGCGATCACGCCATCCCACTGATCCAGCCGGAACAGGCACTGCGCATGGTATCGCAACGCCATTACCTGGTGGTCAACGGCCTGGATTTGGCTACTCAGGCTCTCAGCCTCAATAAAATAAGGGATCGCCTGATTAAATTCGCCAATGTGTACCAGGGCTTTGCCGGTCTCTAACAAGATATTGGCACGTTCATGCAGATTGCCGAAACGA
>DATDRM010000104.1:0-3502 GCA_035291705.1 Anaerolineales bacterium | reverse complement strand
CGTAGCCGGGGTAATCGCCTCGAACTGCTACCTCACCTTCTCGGCCAATCCGAACGATCCGCTGTACCGGGCGATCTCGGCCTACCTGCCCTGGCCGCCGGAGTATGTGCCGATCTACGGCCAGGCGCCTCGGGCGCAGATCTACCCCGTGAAGGTTTTTCCGACCAATGGGGAAAGTGTGCCGACATCGATCATCCTCGACGGTCTTGACCATATCTTAACCCTCAAGCGCGATGGCTTGCTGGACATCGATATCGTCAACCTTAGCCTGGGCGGGCCGACCGTATTTGATCGGCGTAATGCTTTTGATCGCTTTCTGGTGGCTCTCCAAAAGGCGAAGATCCTGGTGGTGAGTGCAGCAGGTAACTCTGGCCCCTTGCCCACCAGCCTCGCCTCCCCAGCCACCAGCTTCGCCGCGCTGGCCGTCGGTGCGCTGGACTATGCTCCCTCTTCGCGGGTGCTTTATGAATACTTGGGCTTGATCCGCGGCCTTGGAACCAGCCAGGGGCTGGTAATGCGCCCGACGGATGAAGTCCGGGTGGCCAACTTCTCCAGCCGGGGGCCATTACGCGATGGCCATCTCGGGCCGGATCTGTCTGCCCTGGGCGTAGGGAATTTCCATGCTGGCCCATCCAGTCAAATGATCTGGGCAAGTGGCACCTCGTTCGCTGCCGCTACGGTTTCCGGCGTAGCCGCGCTCCTGAACGCTTTCTGGGAGAACCGGTCGAGCGGGGATGTCTCTCTCCAGACCAACGGCGGAAATGACGACGGTTGCGACGACAACGGAGGGGTGAACAGGCCGGGCGGGGATATTTCACCCCGCACCTTGCTGAAAGCCCTGTTGCTCGGCGCGGACTCGCAAGCCGTGGGTGTCAGCTGGCAGGATGTCAACGATCAGGGATATGGGACGCTCGATGCAGTCGCCGCCCTGGAGGAGCTAAAGTGCGGAGACGCGGGGCTCGAGTATCCGATCATGGTAGGGGAACTCCAGGCGAATATCCTGGGCGAACCGGTTATAAACGAGGTAGAAACCTACGAAAGCGACGAGATCAGCCTCGTACCAGGCGAATCTTTTGACCTGGTCTTTCAAATCGCCCCCTTCACCGGCAAGGTAACGATCGAAGTCTTTGACATTGCCACTCCAGACAACTCCGCCTACGCTTTATGGTCCAATGCCCTGGAAGTTCACGTGCAGAGCGCCAAGCATGCTGCCTTCCCTCACCCTATCTCCAATTACTGGTATCCCTATAAATTAGGTAAATCCTTTTCCATTGAGGTCGAAGATGGTCCCTGGACTCTGGCAGGGGATACCGTGGCCTATCAGCCGATGGAACCGGGCTTGATGAAAGTCTCCCTGGCCAGCGACTTCATTAACGAGGCGCCGGTCAGCTTCAAAGTGCGGATCGTCAGGGAAAATCTGCGCCAGGGGCAGCGCACCCTCATCGCCAAGGGCCTGATCCACCCAGGTGAGACGATCCTTGTCCCGGTGGAGATCCCAGAAGGAGCCAGCGTGGCGACTTTCAAGCTGGTCTGGAGGTGGAATTGGGTTATAAAGCGCACCAATGATATCGATATGTTCATTCTCGATCCTGGTTTTAACCAGGTATTGCTGGCTGGCGCGACGGGGAATGCGCCCGAGCGCGCAATGATCACCGATCCCGCCCCTGGAACCTGGTATGTGTATATCGTGGGTTGCGAGATGTACCGGCCAGACCGCTACTGGCTCTATGTACAAATCAAACGCGCAGGTCCTATTGCGAATTTCGCTCCGCAGTCTGACCTGGTATCGCCTTAGCATAAAACACCCCCACCCCCACCCTCGCCCCGGGTCGATCAGCCTGGGGCGAGGCGCGTTAAAACTGCCTCTCCTTGGGCATCCCATCTCTTTGCCATTTGTTATAATCGTCCCAATCACCTGCGCAATATATTGTCTTCACCATGATCCCTCTGCATCTCTCCCTCTCCGGTTTCCTCTCCTATCGTGATCCCGTCGAGCTCGACTTTTCCTCATTCGAGCTGGCCTGCATCGCCGGTCCCAACGGGGCGGGGAAGTCTTCCCTGCTCGACGCCATCACCTGGGCGCTCTTTGGCCAGGCGCGCAAGCGCGACGATTCGTTGATCAATGCTTATTGCGACGCCGCCGAGGTGCGTTTAACCTTTGCCTACGAGGGCAATGTCTACCAGGTCCTGCGTTCCAAGCCGCGCGACAAGACCGCCGTGCTTGAGTTTCACATCCTTCAAGATGGGGGACGGTTGACACAGGACGGAGGAGCTCTGTCATCGGTCTTTCGTCCTTCGTCCTCCGTCGAGTGGAAGCCCCTCACCGAACGTACCCTGCGCGATACCGAGACGCGCATCCAGCAAACCCTGCGCCTCGACTACGAAACTTTCGTCAACGCGTCTTTCTTCTTGCAGGGTAAGGCTGACCAGTTCACCCAGCAGCGGCCGGGCGACCGTAAACGCATCCTCAGCAGTATTCTTGGCCTGGAAGTTTGGGAGACATACCGCCAGCGCGCCGCCGATCGGCGTAAGTCCGTCGAAGGTCAGATCAGCGCCTTGGACGGCCGGTTGCAGGAGATCGCCGCTGAGCTGGGTCAGGCGGGGGTTCGCCAGGCGCGCTTGAAAGAACTTCAAGAGCAGTTGGATCGACTTTCCCAGGCGCGGGCTGCTCAGGAGACTGTCCTGGACAATCTCCGCCAGATCGTCGCCACCCTGAAGGAACAAGAAAAACTTGTGGATACTCTGGCCCGGCAGTTGGAGGGCGCTCTACGCAGGTCGAGCGACCTGGAAACCCGCCTGGCGGAACGGCAGGTGGAGCGAAGCTCCTTCGCCCAGGTGCTCTCCCGCGCCGAGGCGATCGAAGCGGCCTATGCGGCCTGGCAGCAGGCGCGCGCCAGCCTGGAACGCTGGGATGAGATCGCCGCCCGCTTCCGCGACCACGAGAAGCGCCGCCAGGAACCGTTGGATGAGATCACCGCTGCCCGCTCAGCCTTGACCCAAGAACAGCAAAGCTTGCAAACCCGGCAGCTGGAAGTTGATTCTTACCAGGGACAAATTGCAGGCCTGGAAGCTCAAATTGTCGTCGTCCAGGCTGAGGCAGTAGTGACCGAGGCTAAGATCGCCCGCCGGGCGCGACTGGATGAGCAGCGGCAGACCGCCCTGCAAAGCCTGGCTGAGGCCAGGGCTGAAAATCCGCGCCTCAAAGCTGAAATGGACGAGCTCAAAGCGCGCATCGACCAGCTCACGCAAACTGAGGGGGCGACCTGTCCTCTGTGCGGTCAGCCCCTTAGCCAGGCTGAGCGCCAGGCCCTGATCGAGGCCTTGACCGAGCAAGGCAAGGAGTTGGGTGATCGCTACCGCACGAATAAGGCCGTGCTCGAACAGGCGGATGAACAGGTACGCGATCTCTCAGAACAAATCGACCAGCTTGCTCCAGCCGAGGAACAGCTGCGCGCCCATACCCAAACTTTAGCTGGTCTCTCCAGCCGCCTGGACATGCTCA
>DATDRM010000103.1:0-8816 GCA_035291705.1 Anaerolineales bacterium | reverse complement strand
TGTTGAAATTGGATAAATATACTTAGATCACTTCAATACCTAACAGCCGACATAAATCTATGATCTGGTTACGGTGATCGCCATACGCAATAATATAATGTTGAGCTAGCACCTTCTGAGCGAAATCCTCAACAGCAACATCTAAGATCACCTCCAAACCTGGTAATTGAGGCGCGGGTTGTTCCCAACCGGCCTCTTCCCAGCGTTGAGAGGGAATAGCTTCACCTGTGACAATGTGCATTTTATAACGGTCACCCCGGCTAGCCAACCTGCAGAGAGTGACTCTACCGGTCTTAACTTTGGATATGTTGAGTACACCAGCGGAGAGCAAACCGAAACGGGACAGGCGCGCCCGTACCTTTCCTTCTGCTACCGCGCTGGGGATAAAATCGGGTACACCAACCAGAACACGATCCTTCATGAACTCGTAGAATTCAAAGTATGCCCCAACTTGACCAGTCAGATATCGCACAATGAGCTGAGTGATCGCCCCTAACGCGTCGTTCTCTGGGACTGCTGCCACGTTTTCCCAATCCACCAGCAGCGACATGACCAAACCCGGCGGGAACTTGAGCAGTTTTTTAACCCCATCTACATCTATCAAGGAGATTCCTTTGTAACCATGCTCCCTTACCAAATCCTTTATTGCTAAGTACATTCGGATTGGTTGATCAAAAGCAGCCAGGTCAATTTCTCCTTCAAATTCCCACTCTGAGAGGAGCCGGTCAATTACTGCCTTTACCTCTACGTCATCCTTCAACGCCATGCGTTGCACAACTTCCAGCATTTCGAACACATCGACTTCTGCGCCGACTACACGCCGTAACGAAACGCCATCCACCAGAGTGCCATACAGGCGCATATCGCGATAGCCCATCATGCCGACTCTGGAGTGGCGAAGAAGTGAGGCTGCTCGCGCAATCTCCGCAAAAGCCACGACTTTTCTGGCGCTGCCATAGGGATCATCGGGGGTATCGTAGATGTACTTGAACTTGAACCCCATAGCCTCCATTGGGTCTCGAAGGGCGGTGGTACCCGCCTGATCGGCTGTAGTTACTAACCTTCCATTCTCGTAATATCCGGTTAGCCCCCAAAGCACCATCGGTTTGTGTGCGAATGGGCTGATCACATCGATCACTGTGTGTGAAGGGATCCAACCAGCCAGGCAAACGATTAATAGATCAAAATCCTGCAGGGCCAAATCGTTACAAGCGCGCCCTTCGTCCTGACCTGCCGGATCATCGCTAACCGGTTCGGTGGTCACCAGTTCTAATCCCAACCCTTCAAGCGCTTCACGAGCCCGGGTGACTTTTCGTTCGATCAAATCCCTGGGGCTGTTCACTTCACCGAATCCAACAAAACCAGCCTTGATCTTGGGAAGTTGTAATAACTTCCCCCCACTACTGGCAGTCAGAACGTGCCTTTCTTTCTCAGCCATGTTGTCCTCTCGAATTTATTTGGTTGATCCCAGGCTGATGCCCATGATAATGTAACGCTGGAAAATTGCATAAACAAGAATGGCAGGAATTGAAGCTAAAACGAGACCGGCGAATTGAAAGGTGGGATCGCCCGAGTAACGGGATAAGAGTGCGGCAAGAGCCACCATTACCGTACGCCTGTCCATGCTCTGTAACAGGATCATCGGGGTAAAAAGGTCATTCCAGGTAACAATATAATAAAAAATAACGCAAAGGATGATTGCAGGCCTTCCCATCGGAACGATCACGTAGCGCAAGATATTGAAATAGCCTGCGCCATCCAATTTAGCCGCTTCGATCAACTCATCTGGGATGCCACGGAATCCAGATGTCATCAACAGAATAACTTCCGGTATAAACATGCCTACATAAATAAAGACGACAGACCAATAGGTATTTACCAGGTGAAGTCTAGAAAAAAACACGTACAGCGGGATGATTGTCGCCTGGACCGGGATGAACATGGTCGAAATAACCAATAAATAGAGGATATTTTTCCCCTTGAAGTTTAACTTTGAGAATGCATAGCTGGCGACTACTCCAATACTCAGCAGGAGAATGATCGTAAAGAAGGAAATTATGAACGAATTTTTGAATAGATTAAGTATCTTAAATTGACTGATCATGGTCAGGTAATTGTCCCATGTCAGTTTTAAATCCCATACGCTGAACGGATTGATAAAGTAATCCGTCCTGGATTTGATGGAGTTCATAAACATATAAAAAAGTGGGTAAAGATTAGAAATCGAAAGCACCAATAAGACTAGAAATATTAGAACCGCAGACAATTTCTGATTGAATTTGCTCAACATCTATACCTGCTCATTCCCATTCACTGACCTTATTGGTGTAGCGCATCTCAACTACCGTGATAGTAAGAATGATGATCAGCAAGATCACGGCCAATGCCGAGGCAAATCCATATGGGGCGCCCGCCTGGTAGAATTTTGTATAAATCATGTAGTCAATGGTCGAGGTTTCATATCCAGGCCCGCCTGCCGTGATTGTATAGATAAATGCAAAAATACTGGTTAAGGTCCAGACCATTGACATGATGACCGCATATTCGATCGTCCTTGAAATCATGGGAATGACAACATAGAAAGTTCTCTGCCAGAAATTTGCGCCATCCATTTTTGCAGCTTCAAAAACATCGGGTGATATTTTCGACATCCCGCCAAGGATGACGATTGCCTGCCAGCCGATTGAAAACCAGGTCAGACAAAACACGAGTACACCCAACGCCGTAGCGGTATTACCCAGCCACTCGATGGCGAGAAAATCTAAACTCATCCTGCGGATAACAAGATTTACGGGACCATCAAGGCTAAAAGCGACTCGAAATAGATAACCTATGGTTACAGCCGCGATGATCTGGGGAAGATAGATGATCGTCCTGAAAAATCTCCAGCCTTTTACTTCTTCATACAGTAATACTGCGACGAAGATGCCGATCATGAGTTGAAGAGGCACGGTCGTGAGCAGCACCAGGCTATTTCTAAGCAGCGTCCAAAAAGGACTGTTTGTAAAAATTTTTACATAATTGTCTAAACCGATCCAATCACTTCGATATAAACCATTCCAATTGGTGAAGCTCCGATAGATCGCCATTACCATCGGGTAGAAACGTATGAAAATTAAAATAATAATCACCGGGAGAATGGAGAGAACTCCCTGTGATACTTTGATCCTGCGCAGGCTAATACCCATAAATCCTCTCATACCTCTCATGCCATTCGATCGTGATACACCCCAGCCTAGTACATAGTTGCGCAACTTCTCGTAGGGGCGACGCATCCCCAAAGTGCGGGAACAAGTTACGTCGCCCCTACAGCTGGTGGAAAAATCGATTGGATAGTTCTTTTTGGACAATCCCTATGTTTTGTTTTTACTGAATTGAAACTTACTACTGCCCTTTGTCCTTGTCTAGCTGGGCGGCGAGTTCCTCCGGAGTCATCTTGCCGGTCAGCACCAGAGGCAACAGTTTATTGAAATCAGCTACTACTGGGTCTGAGAGGGAGTTATCTACCCAGAAGACATAATTCTTGCTCCACTCGATTAGTTTTGAGCCGACGGAGCCAGGCTTCAAACCCAAGTCTGCTTCTGTGACATCCTTCCGGATTGGCACTTTCGTTTGGAACTCATTTAACTTAAGCACTTCATCCTTTGAATTCAAGAACGACATGAATTTCACTGCCGTATCCGGATACTTGGAGTTTTTGGCTATGACCATGACCTGGCCAGGTCCGCCGATCGTGCCGTTTTTGATCTTGGCGGTATCGGATATATCAGGCGGTATGATCGCCCCAACATTCTCCTCACCCAAAGCGTCCTGGGCATCTTTGATGAATGAATTAACCCTGGGGACCATGGCGACTTTCCCCTGCAGGAATTTATTCCATGAATCACTGGATGTGGCTGCATCCTGATTCATGTAACCTTTTGCCCAGATATCGTGATACGCGTTCAGGGCGGCTAGAAGCGCCTGGTCGTCAGCGAAATTGGCCTCGCCCCGGTCTGCAGCCAGGATCGGGTCAAAACCGTTTTGCTGCACCCACCAGTATGCCGCGATTTGGAAGAAATAGTAGGCATATCCGTCGATTGCTTCATCAGCCGCGATCGGGATATATCCCGCGTTCTTGATCTTCTCCATGTCCGCGAAAAAGGTATCCATCGTTCTCGGGGGATTGGCTTCATAATCTAATCCAACCTCCTGCATAATTTTCTTGTTGTACAGGAAGATGCACATCTGGTTATCCGGAGTCGGATAGCCGAGAATTGGATTGCCTTCTTTAAAACCGACCGTATCCGTAATCCAGCCGAGTAAATTATCACGGTCTGCTTGCGGAATCTTGTCGTTAATCGGGGTGATTACCTCCTCGAGAGTGAAAATGAATTGTCCCGCCCACAGGTTGGCAATATCGGGGGCATTCCCAGCCAGCCCGGCAGTGCGGAACATTTGATGGGCTGCATAAGCATCTGCCTGGGCGACCAATTCAATGGTCACACCAGGATTTGCCTCTTCAAACCGTTTTATCGCCTGGGATATATACCACTGGTCCTGGGGAAGCTGTTGCTCATTTGGACCAATGAAGCTGTCTCTCCCGTTGATCCAGATCGTCAGCTTTTGTGGTTCGGCGGTTTTTGGAGCCTGTGCACACCCTGCAGCAGCCAACAAAATTGACATGACAATCAACGCATTGATTAACAAACGAATTGTTTTGTTCATTTCTACATCCTCTTTTCTATCTGAGTGGATTAAATGACCTGAACTCCCATATCAACCTGTTTACCATTATCGTCTTGATTACCTCCTTGCATTGCGTTTATTAATTCTTGTCTGGCGTCATCTCCTTTCGTCGGTAGAAAAATCATCAATCGACAATGGGTTGTGAAGGACGATCATTTGCAGCTTGCCAGATCGCGGGTTATTTTCCCTTCGTTCTCCTTTCTATCCAGAATAATTGGATCGGAAATACGGCCCAAGGCATTGGTTGAGTTCGTAATAGCGTTGATATAGCTTTTCGTATGCAACCAAATGATTGCTTGGTTGGACTCGTTCTTTTATGGCAACCATCTGGGCGCAGGCTTCGGCAACTGAGTTGAAGACGCCACACGCTACTCCGGCCAGGATGGCATCACCTAATAACGCGGTTTCCTCATTTGCCAGGGTGACAATCGGCATTCCGCACACATCAGCCTTGATCTGGTTCCAAAGCAGGCTGCGGGCGCCTCCACCACTGGTACGCACTTCACTAAAATGAAGGCCGGCCTCGTTCATAGCCGCCAGGATCTGGTGCAGGTTGAAGGCCACACCCTCCAGGATCGCTCGCACAAAATGTCCCTTGCCATGGCTGAGAGTGAAACCGCTGAACACGCCGCGCGCCGTCGGGTTTTCCTCCGGACTGAAAGCACCCATCAAATGCGGCAACATCACCAGCCCATCGCAACCCGGCGGAACCCGAGCAGCCATCTCAGTAAACAAATCGTAAGCATCACGACCGCTCTCCTTCGCCGCATGGAGCTCGCTGCCCCCAAAAGTATCTCGGAACCACTTAAACGCCATGCCGCCAGTCGGCAGGACCGGCACGTATAGGTACAAATCCGGCAGGCTGTGGACATAAACAGGAAAGCGAAAGTGCGAATGCATGTTCGGATAGGGCGTTGTCACCTGGATCGCCAAGGCAGCCCCTGTGGTTTCGGATATGACGTCAGATGTGATGCTCCCTGCCCCGATTGCGCCTACCGCCTGGTCCATGCCGCCGTTGATCACCAGGGTTTGCCTATCCAGGCCCAACGCTTCGGCTGCTGGTCCAGTCAGGTGGCCGACAGCTTCTCCTGGGCGGGTGATCACAGGTAAATGGCTGGGGGAAATACCCACTGCATCCAGCATCTCCGGCCACCATTGGTGATGGCGGATATCATAGAGCAAAGAGGTGCAGGCGGTGGCCCCATCGGTTACAAATTCACCAGTCAGTCGGTAGACCAGATAGTCCTTCACCAGTAAATATTTATGGACTTGCTCGAAGATCTTGGGCTCGTTCTGGCGGATCCAGAGAATTTTGCAGGCGCTCCAGGTCGGGGTGATCTCGGGCACGCCGGTCACCTCATACACCTCCTGGCGGTCAGTGTGGGAGGCCAGCCAATGCGCCTGGGAGTGCGAGCGGTTATCCAGCCAGACCAACGCCGGTCTTAAAGGCGTCCCTTGTGCGTTTAATGGGATGGTCGTCTCGCCCTGGCTGGAGACGGCGATGGCGCGCACCTGAGCCGGGGAGACACCTGCTGCCTGCGCGGCGGTGCGGATAGCAGTGACGCTGGACCGCCAGTAAATCTCAGCTTCTAGCTCGGCTTGCTCGGCTGAAGGGGTACTGAGCTGGTATTCTTCACGGCCAATTCCCAGACAGATCCCCCAATTGTCAAACAGGGCGGCTTTTACTGAAGTGGTGCCAGCGTCCAAACCAAGCAAGTAATCAGCCAAGGTAACTCCCTTTAAACAACTACGTTACTTTTCCTTAGATCAACGCTCTAAGCGCCGCTGTTTGATCCATTAAAAGCCGGATCTCATCGGGGACAGGCTGGAAAGCTTGTCTCAGAGGGGTGATCACTTCCACTCCCTGGGACTCGATGGCGTGGATTGTCTCAAGTGGCAGGCCGTCGTCTGTCACGATTTTATGGATATGTTTGATGGGCGCGACCTGAATCAATGAAGTCACCTCGAATTTGAAGCTGTCTGCCACGAGGATGACCTCCTCCGCCGATCGAAGCATGGCTTGCTTGACTTCTGTCTCCGCCATGTCCGTTTCCATTGCACCCATGCCAATCGAGAAACTGGTAGCGCTCAGGAAGTACTTATCCGCCGATAAAAGGGAAAGCGCCTGTTTGACCATATCGCCCTTGGTGCACAACTCGATGTGCTTGACAACTCCCCCAAGCAACACGATGGTGATATTTGGGCAGGCGGAGAGCACTTTGGAGATCGGGATGTTGTTTGTGATGACGGTCAGGTGGTTTTTACAGGTGAGGTTATAGGCCACTTGCAGTGTGGTGGTGCCAGCGTCCAAAATGATGCGGTCGTCGTCCTGCACCAATTGCGCTGCCAGCCAGCCGATGATCCTCTTTTGCGGATTTGCCCGGGTGGAGCGGTCTGAGAATGGTTTGTCGCCCTCGGTCGACTGATAAGCCGCCGCCCCCCCATGGACCCTGCGCAGGATCGACTTGCTCTCGAGCAGTGCCAGGTCGCGGCGGATCGTCATATCGGATACTGCCAGCTTCTGGCTCAGCTCGGCAACGGTGACAATCCCACTCTCGTGTTGCCGAACATACTCAGCGATGCGCAATCTTCTCAGCTCAGCCAGCATGTCTAACCGGCGGACGAAATGAGGCCAGGGAATTTAAGTATTATTACGACCAGCATGTTAATTTAATCACAAGAAAATGGTGCTGTCAACTTGATTCCGGACAAAAAACAACAAAATCCAACAACATTAATCTATTTTTCCGGCATAATAACCGATAATCTATCAATAAATCTGTCCTAGATACGTTAAAATAAGGCAAGCGTGGGATAAAGCCGCTCCCACAATCCGGGCATCGGAAAAACAATTTCAGAGGTCTTGGATCTATAAACAAGCGAGGTGGAAAATGAGGAAAGTCCGTTGGGGAGTGCTCGGCGCTGCCAGTATTGCCCTGGTCGAGGTCTTACCCGCCATGCAGAAGGGCGAATACACCCAGGTCATGGCAATTGCCTCGCGTAGCCTGGAGAAAGCGCAGGAGGCCGCGCGACAGCTTTACATCCCGAAGGCTTACGGTTCCTATGCCGAGCTGTTAGCTGACCCTGAAATTGAAGCGGTCTATATCCCATTGCCCAACCACCTGCACGTCCCGTGGTCGATCAAAACGCTGGAGGCAGGTAAGCATGTCCTGTGCGAGAAACCGCTGGGGATGGATGCCGGGGATGCCCAGCAGTTGTTGCAGGCTTCCCGGCGCTATCCCGGATTGAAAGTGATGGAAGCGTTTATGTATCACCACCACCCGCAGTGGCGCTTGGCCCAACAGCTCGTCAAAGGCGGGGAGATCGGTGAATTGCGCTCCATCCAGGCATTCTTTAATTATTACCTGGCGGACCCCACCAATATCCGCAACATGGCAGATATTGGCGGTGGGGGCTTGCTGGATGTAGGCTGTTATGCTGTATCTTTGTCCAGGTTAATATTCGAGAGCGAGCCTGTACGGGCATTTGCCGCCATGCAGCTCGATCCTCAATTCAAGACCGACCGCCTGACCTCCGGGATTTTAGAATTCGGAACGGGAATCGCGACGTTTACCTGTTCCACCCAGCTATCGGATTTCCAGCGAGTAAACATCATGGGCACGCTGGGCCAGGTGGAGCTCGAGATCCCCTTCAATCCTCCAGTTGACAGCCCATCTCGCCTGCTCCTGCACAATGCCAGTGGGACGCGGGAGTTCGAATTAGCTATCTGCGATCAGTTTACGATCCAGGGCGATCTTTTTTCGAGAGCGATCCTGGAAGATACTCCCGTCCCAACTCCACTGGAAGATGCGATCGCCAATATGGCAGTCATCGACGCGCTCTTCCAGAGCGCCCGCGCCGGATGTTGGATGAAAGTAGGTTGACCTGATCCTTAGATCACTTCGATATCCAGCAGATCACACAGTTCTCCCAATTTCTGACGGTGGTCCCCATAAACCACAGCATAGTGCTGTGACAGTGCTTTATGTGCAAACTGTTCCACACCGCCGTCGGGGATGATCTCCAGAGATGGGAAGTACGGCGCAGGCGGCACCCACCCCAACTCTTCCCACGCGCGCGGTTTCACT
>DATDRM010000102.1:0-11129 GCA_035291705.1 Anaerolineales bacterium | reverse complement strand
CCAGGCCCAGGGGCGGCTGCACCCGGCGCTGATCAGTCCCGAGGCGCAGAAGGTGATCGCTATCGCTCGGGAGCACGGCGCGCTGGGCTGGAAAGTCAACGGGGCGGGTGGCGACGGCGGGTCGATCACCCTGCTTTGCGGTTCTCATTCCTATATGAAGCGCACCATCATCCGCGAAATCGAGCAGGAAGACCCGCTCTTCAAGAATATCCCGATTTATCTGAGCCGGTATGGATTGCGGGTTTGGAAAGAGGAATGTTCCTAGCCTCTTCACGGCGCTATGCTCGTCGGCGGTTGAGTCCACATCGGGTCGACCGGCGTCGGGGTGGGAGTGGCGGTGTCCGGCGGGACGGGCGTATCGCTTGGGGTGGGGGTGAAAGTCGGCGTGGGGGTAAAGGTGGGCGTCGGGGTGGGCGTGGGGGTCGGCACCTGTAAATTCAAACGCAACTTCAGTTCGGCGTAGGTATCGTTGACGCTCTTCAGGAACAGGCGCAGGACGACCTCCCCCGCCGGCAGCTCGCTCAAATCCCACTCGAACAGCTTGCCTGGCTCGTTCAGCGGGGTGCCGTCTTGCTTGAGCTCTTCCCAATCCACCGGATCGGAGCCCAGGCCATACTCCAGGCGGAATGACTCGAAATCCCGTGTAGCGCCAGCCTGACCGAAGACCTCCAGCGGGCTGCTGGTGATCGTGTCGCCATCGCGGGGGGAGGTGAACTGCAGGAGCGGCCGCGGGTCATCCGCCGTACACGGGCGCTCGGGGACGAAGAAGACTGGGGTATCGAAGCCATGCTCCTCAGCCCAGGCTTTCCCGCTTTCATCCTTCTTAATCCACTTCTTCGCCCACGGGTCTTTGACATTGAGGGCCAGCTTCTCGTCGGTGAAGTCGTCACACGCCGAGGAGGCCTCCAACCCGGTCCAGGTATCGATGAGAACATTCTTCCAAAGGTCCTCGCTCTTGGGGAGTGGGGGCTGGTCGGCAGCGAAGAACTCGCTACGCTGGTTCGGGCAGCGTCCGGATGGCTCGCTGCCAGACATGGAGCAAATCACCCGTTCCACGATGCCGGGCGGCCTGACGAATGGCGAGGGGTTTCCACCGGTCAGCTGCTGCACGGCCAGTTCCATGAACTCGGCCCAGATAGGCGCCGCGCCGGTCAGGCCGGTGACGTCCTGCATGGGCGAATAATCCGCGTTGCCTACCCACACGCCGACTGCCAGCTCAGGGACATAGCCCAGCGTCCAGTTATCGCGGAAATCGTTGGTCGTGCCGGTCTTGGTGGCGACCGGGAATGGCAGGTCGAGCACCGAATCAGGCCCAAAGGCGGGCGCGCGCGCCTCGTTATCAGAAAGGATCGAGGAGATCAGGAAGGCATACTCCGGTCGCACCACCTGGTCGCCGGGTGGGATGGCATATTCATAGACGAGATCCCCGTTGAAATCGACGATGCGCGTGATCGCCACCGGCGGGACTCTGCGCCCCGCGTTGGCGTAAACGGCGTAAGCCCCGGTCAGGTCCAGCAGGGTGACTTCCCCACCGCCCAGGGTGAGCGATAGGCCGTAATCATCGCGTGTCAGGGTTGTGATCCCCAACCGGCGGGCAAAAGCGATCAGCCCTTCTTCAGCCGGGGTGTCCGGCTTATCGTAGATGCCGACGAAATCGAGGGTCTTGACAGCCGGGACATTATACGAGTTGGCCAGGGCGGTGCGCAGCGTGACTGGCCCGTGGAAGCGGTCGTCGTAATTGATCGGTTTGTAGGGCGGGCGGGTATCATTCGGGTCCCCAGAAGGTGGAAATTCAGAGGGCACGTCCCAGATCAGGGTGGCTGGCGTCCAGCCCTTCTCAAAGGCAGCCACATAGGTCAGGGGCTTGATCGACGATCCGGGTTGACGCGGGCTGACCGCCATGTTCACCTGCCCGTCGATCGCCTCATTGTAAAAATCCGCCGACCCAACCATGGCCAGGACTTCGCCAGTGCCAGGGCGGATGGCGACCAGCGCCCCACTGCTAGCCCTGTGTCCGGCCAGGGTGGCTACCCTTTCGGCGACGATCCGCTCAGCGGCATCCTGCATCCCTGGGTCGAGGGTGGTATAGACCGAAAAGCCAGAGCGATAGATAGTCTGAGCGTCGAAACGCGCTTCAAGCAGGGAGCGGACATAATTGACCCAATGCGGGTAGCGGATCTCGATGTCGGGAGATTTAAACTCGTAGTCTGCCAGCTCATCTACCGCATCGGACACGACCAGGGCATCCACACACACCCGCTGGGGGCTGTTGCTGACGAATATGCAGCCTTGTTCCTGGCTGGCCTGGTACATCAAGAACAGGACCTGGCTCTGGCGCTCAAGAGTTACCTCGCGGTTGGTGTAGACATCGTACACGGACGGCGCTTGCGGCAGTCCTGCCAGAAAAGCGGCCTGGCCCAGGGTCAGCTGACTGGCAGAGGTGCGGAAATAAGTCTGGGCCGCGGCCTCCACGCCATAGGCCAGGTTGCCGTAGTTGAATTCGTTTAGATACAGTTCCAGGATCTCGTCTTTGGTATAACGCCGGGTGATCTCGGCTGCCAGAATCGCCTCCCGCACCTTGCGCATGTAAGAGCGTTCTGAGCGCTCTTCAGGAGTGAACAGCAGGGAGCGCGCCAGCTGCTGGGTGATGGTCGAAGCGCCGGAGACTGTCTCACCACTGCGGTAGTTCTGCAGGAAGGCGCGCCCGATGGCGGTGATATCGAATCCCGGGTGGCTGTAGAACTCCTTATCTTCGGTCACCACGGTCGAGGCGACCAGGTAGGGAGAGATTTTATCCAGGCGGACATAGGTGCGCCGCCCGGCGTTTGGGTCCAGGATTTCGTAGAGCGTATTCCCGTTGCGGTCGAGGATGCGCGTGGTCTCGAATTGGGCCGCCCGCTGGCGCAAATCCTGCACACTGGGCAAGGTAGCCGCAATCCGGTAGTACTGGAACAGCAAGAAAGAAATCCCCAGCAGGGAGACGGCCACCATCAAGAAAAGTCCGGCGATCACCAGGCGCAGCAGGCAGCCCAGGGTGCGTTGCCAGTCGGTGCTGCTTTCCTGCCGGCGTGACGCAGCGCCAGCTGCGGCCTTCGCTGGCGCGACGGCTGGATAAACCGGGGCTGGCGGTGGGATCCGGCGGTGGACTGGCGTCCCATAAGCTGACGGTGTGACGCGCGTGGCGTTCATATCGATTTCGTCCACGCGGCGCAGCAGGGGTATGCCCTGTGAGTCCAGTCTCGGGCGAGCTGGCCTGGGGGTAGCGCCTTGCGGGGATGGAGGCGGCATTCGGGAGGGGCGCACCGGTTGCGTATCACTAAACACCGGAGGCGGCGCTGCCGGCTGGGTGAATGGCTGTGGGGTCGAAGGAGGTGGAGCAGGGGGCTCAAGCTCTTCGTCCGGCGTGTACCAACCCCCAGCCGTGTTCCCAGTCAGGATTGGTTCGGTGGCCGGCAAGGAGCTGGTCGGAGCAGCATTGGAATCCTCAGAAGGCTGTTGATCCCCCTCTCCGGTGGAAGAGGCAGCCTCGTCTTCAGCTTTTGTGACTTCTTCTAGAGGCTGATCCTCTGGGAAGTCATCCGTTTGCTCGCCAGATTGACTCGTCATAATATTATTCTATACCACTCTCTACTCTCCACTCTCCACTATCTACTATCTACTTTCTAACCTCTACTCACCACCAACATCTTCCAGCTGCCTTTCATCACAACCTCATCCTTCTGGTTGACCACGCGCACCTCGATCGTCACTGCGCCCCCGCCGGTGCCACGCATACTCTTGGTTTCAACAACCAGCAGTACGACGTGGATCGTGTCGCCGATCAAGACTGGCTTGACAAACTTCCATTCGTTGATCTCCCGCCAGGCAAGCACAGTTCCTTCGATCACGCCCGTGCGCACCGCCAGCCCGGAGGCGATCGACAGGCCCAGCAAGCCGTGCGCCACGCGCTGGCCGAAGGGGGTGGATTGGCTGTACTCAGCGTCAGTGTGAATCTGGTTGAAATCCCCTGAAAGGCCGGCAAAAGCGACGATGTCGCTCTCGGTGATGGTACGAGCCGGGCTGAGGATGCTCATCCCAACCGCGAAGTCTTCAAAATACAAACCGCGCACCTCGGGCTGTGTAATGCTCATATTTGCCTCCATAATATATTCCTTCCAAAGTTCACCCATTTGGCCAAAACTGCCTTTTCATTTATATTCCCTCTTCACCAAACCGAACACCTTCAAGAGAGGCAGCACTACAAGCAACCCAGTGTCAGGTTGGTCTAAATCACCGGTGACCTGATTAGTGGCTTCGACCACCTTGTCGGCCATGGCTTCATCGGGCACAACGGTGAAAACGGTCCGGCTGAAATATTCATCGTGTTCATAGAAATCCCGAAGATTCGGTATCAGCGGCAGATCATCCCACATGCCAGGATTCGTCCGAGTCCGTCCCAGCCCGGTGCTGTGTAGGATCGTCGCCCCTGGGACACCGATCGCCTCCCAGGCATCCAACAAATCCTGGAGTTTATCGGGATCGTGGAGGATCATCATTACCATAAGCATTATTAATCGATCTCCTTCTCTTGACTTATCTTTCGAATGGCCGGGACAGCCTTAGGTTGCACTGGAAATAACGCCCGCAACATCGGCGGTGTGATCAAGGTCGTAATCACCACCATCCCAATGACGGCAGAAAACTCGAATTCGCCGATGAGTTTATATTCCATACCGACAGAGGCCAGGATCAGGCCAACTTCCCCGCGGGATACCATCCCAGCCCCGAGCTGAGCCGATTCTCGCCATGAAAAATTGGCTAACCTGGCTCCCAAGCCGGCGCCAACCAGCTTTCCCAGGATTCCTGCAACCGTAATGCCGATGAACAACCACAACACGCCAGCTTCTAGCTGGCGGGAATTGACCGCCAGCCCGATCCCAACGAAGAAGATCGGTACAAAAAAACCATAGGTAAGCGAGTTAATGCCGCGCTCCAGGCGTTCTTTCTCCGGGCTGCGGGCAAACATCAATCCCGCCAGAAACGTCCCGGTGATGGCGGCCAAATTGCCCACCAGTTCAGCTGTCAGACCATAGGCGAACATCACCACCAGTGCCAGTACCAGTACCCCCTGACTGATCGGCAACGTGGAGACTTTCCGAACAATAAAGGGCAATATTCGCAAACCAAATAGAACTGAAATAGCCAGGAAGAGAACCATGCGGATGAAGAGTATCCCTACAGCTTCCAAACCTGGCTGACCGGAAACTGTGGCCAGGAAGGTGGAGAAAAACAAGATCACCAGGACATCATCAAAGACGGCCGCGCCCAATAGACCGAGACCCACCCGGCTGCGCAAGACTTTCAATTCCATTAACGTCTGGGCGGAGATGCTCACGCTGGTAGCGCCCAGTACTAAACCAATAAAAATCGCCTCTTGTGATGTGAAACCTAAACTCGTTCCAACCAAATAACCCAAAGACACCGGGAGAATGACACCCAGGATACCTGCAAAAGCGGATACTTTGCTATTGTGAGCTAACTCTGACAAATGCAACTCCAGCCCAGCGATAAACATCAATAGTAAAACCCCAATTTCGGCCAGGTTTTCTACTATCTCACCCAGAATGTGCTCGCTGAATACAGGCCAGTGGAGGATGTCCAGCAAAGTCGGACCCAGAATGATGCCAACCAATAATTCCCCCAGGACGGAGGGTTGGCCGAATTTAGTGCTGACATAACCTGCTGACTTGGCTGCTAGTAAGAGGATAGAAAGCAGCAAGACCAACTGTAAAAAAGACGACATGAAAATCCATTAATTGTGCGTGGCAACGATATTTTTGCAGAATAGCTTAAAAAATTATACCATGCCTCGATCTACACACCCGTTTCTTACCTTCTCTTAAGACGTGCGAACAGTGTTATTCTCAATCCAGGTGACAAATCTCAAAAACAACTTATGATAGAATGAAACCAGGTAAATTCCATGGGATAGACGTCCCGGGCCTCCATCTAGTTCCCAAATCCGATCTATAGAGAGGAGAGAAGATGGCTGTCAAAGGCAATACCGTGATCGCTGCCGCCATCGGAGAATGTGTCCATGTAGCAGGAGTGATCAACTTCTTGCGGTTGGCAGAAGCCGCGGGCTGGCAAACGGTTTTTCTCGGCCCTGCAGTTCCGATTGAAGTGGTGCTGGACGAAGCGCGGCGGGAGCAGGCTGACCTGGTGGGAGTGTCCTACCGCCTGACCCCAGAGACCGGCGAGCGCCTGCTCGGCGAGTTCGCCGAAGCCGCCGACGAGTTGCGCAGCGCCGGGGTGCGCTTCGCCTTTGGGGGTACGCCGCCAGTGGCAGCCCGCGCCCGCCAGCTTGGTTTCTTCGAGCGCGTCTTCGAGGGCGGCGAACCCGCGGAAAGCGTCCTGGCTTATCTCAAAGGTCAGCCACAAGCTGCGCCGGGAGAAGCCATTTATCCCCGATCGACAATCCAACGCATCGCCTGGAAGGCACCTTTTCCATTGATCCGCCATCACTTTGGATTGCCGTCGCTCGAGGAGACCCGCCAGGGGGTGGCTGCGATCGCCGGGGCGCAAGTCCTGGACGTGATCTCGTTGGGTATTGACCAGGACGCCCAGGAAAATTTCTTCCACCCGGAACGGCAGGACTCCCGGCGCACTGGGGCGGGCGGCGTTCCTGTGCGCTGCGCGGACGATTACCGGGCACTGTACGCCGCCAGCCAAGGCGGCAATCACCCCCTGCTGCGCAGCTATTCCGGCACAGACGACTTCATCCGCCTGGCTGAGATGTACCTGGATACGATCCACAACGCCTGGTGCGCTATCCCCCTTTTCTGGTTCAACCAGATGGACGGGCGCGGCCCCTGGGTCCTGGAGGGGTCGATCGGTGAACACCAGCGGGTGATGGCCTGGTACGGAGAACGGGGCATCCCGGTGGAAGTCAATGAAGCTCATCATTGGGGGATGCGCGACGCTCCAGATGTGGTCTTCGTCGCGGCAGCCTATCTGTCTGCCTACAATGCGCGTGCCTTTGGGGTGCGTGATTACATCGCACCCTTGATGTTCAACAGCCCGCCGGGTTTGAGTGATGCCATGGACCTGGCCAAGATGCTGGCTGTGCGTGAATTAGCCACCCAGCTGGCCGGGCCGGATTTCCACCTCTGGTGGCAGACCCGCACCGGCTTGCTCAGCTACCCATTGGACCCGGTTGCAGCCCGCGCTCACCTGGCTGCCAGCGTCTACCTGCAAATGGCGCTGCGCCCGCAGATCGTGCATGTTGTCGGGTATAGCGAGGCCGACCATGCTGCGACCGCTGGCGAGGTGATCGAAGCTTGCCAGATCGCCCGGCGCGCCATCGAGAATGCTTTAACCGGGCAACCGGATATGACCGCTGACCCGCGGGTTCAGGCGCACTGCCAGGAACTTGTGCAAGAATCTCAAGTTACACTCACGGCTATACGCAAACTTGCTTCGCCAGGCACGCCTGATCCATTGATCGACGGCGAGACCCTGGCGTGGGCGGTGACCAGCGGCATTTTGGACGCCCCACACCTGAGAAACAACCCCTACGCCTGCGGTCGGGTGCGCACGCGCATCCTCGGCGGGGCCTGCCTGGCTGTCGACGAGCTTGGCAAGCCGATCAGCGAGGCGGAACGCGTTGTTAAACGCAAGGTTAGAGGGCACAATAAACTGTAAGGAGGGCACATGAAAAAGGGGACGCGCTTCACGGTGATCGGGGCGGGGCATGGGGGCAAGGCGATGGCCGCTCACCTGGCATTGATGGGCTTCCCGGTGAGATTGTATAACCGCACGCCAGGTCACATCGCTGCGATCCAGGCGCGCGGCGGGATCGACCTGGAAAGTCATGAGGGCGGGCCGCATGGGTTTGGGCAGCTGGAATGCGCCACCTCAGCGATGAGTGAAGCCTTGGCAGAGGCAGACGTGATCATGGTCGTGGTGCCCTCCTCCGCCCATGCCGACATCGCCCGAAGCGCGGCGCCATACCTGCGCACCGGGCAGATCGTAGTGCTCCACCCGGGCCGAACGTGCGGGGCGATCGAATTCTCCAAGGTCCTGGGCGACATGGGTTGTAAGGCGAATATCATCCTGTCCGAAGCCGAGACCTTTATCTACGCCAGTCGTTCGGATGGGCCAGCCCAGGCGCGCATCTTCCGCATCAAGGAGGCGGTGCCGTTGGCTGCGCTGCCAGCCACCTGCACCGGGCACGTCCTGGAGATGATCCGCCCAGCCTACCCGCAGTTCATCGATGGGGTTAATGTGTTGCATACCGGTTTGAACAATATGGGCGCTATCTTCCATCCAGCCTTGACCCTGCTCAACGCCGGGTGGATTGAAGCGACGCACGGCGACTTCCAGTTCTATATCGACGGCGTCACCCCTGCCGTCGCGCGCGTACTGGAGGTTCTCGACCGGGAGCGGGTGACGGTCGCCTCCTCCCTGGGCATCCGCGCCCGCACGGCCATGGATTGGCTCCAAATGGCCTACAACACAACCGGGGAAGACCTGCTGGATGCGATCCATAACCAACCTGGTTATTATGGAATCAAGGCTCCCAGCACCCTGACTCATCGCTATATCTTCGAAGACGTACCGATGAGCCTGGTGCCGATCGCATCCTTGGGGCAGCATTACGGGGTTTCGATGCGCGGCGTCGACAGCATCATCCGCCTGGCTTGCATCGTCCACCGCACAGATTACTGGCGGCGCGGACGGACACTCGACAAACTCGGCATTTCCGGCCTGAGTGTCAGCGAGCTGACGCGCTTTGTGAATGAAGGCCCATGCGAGTATTTAACCTAAAGGCCAACGCCCCACTCTCCCTGACCCTGGCGGCGGACGCCCGCTTGACGGCGCCGAGCTACACCGACGACCAGGTCTGGGAGCTCTCCCTGCAAGGTGGGGAGCCGCCAGCCCTGGCGCTGCACACCACCTTTGGCTTGCGAGCGCGCAGCCTGCGCATTTTCCCACGCTTCGTCGAAGGCTACGAGGCATTGACCGACCCTGAAAAATTTGTTTCCCCGCCAGTCGTGCGGCGGTTTTACACGAATTACCTGGAGGTTGGATGTTACCCCTTCCCCGACATCGAGGTCGTCGCTGAATATTGGGCGTACGAGTCGAATGCCATCGCCGGTCGCCTGCGTTTCACCAACCAGGGAGCAGTCGAACGGCAGGTGCGCCTGGAATGGATCACCGTCCTGACGCCAAACGAGGATGGGCAGCGCATGGCGCCTTTGGAAACGGAAGCCGCACCAGCCCTGGCCGGCTCCAGCGGAGGGCTGGCGCCGGTGGTCTTCATCACCGGTGGGGCGCTGGCAGTCGCCAGCCCTTACCCTGCCCTCGTGCTGGGATTGGAGCTGGCTGCTGGACAAGCGCGCCAGTTCCTCTGGAGCCAGGCCGCCCAGGAGACTCCCCAGGCCTCCTTCGAACTGGCGCGGCGCACCGTCGCCCATAACTGGGACGCCGAACTGGCCCGCATCGAACTGCATAACGCCGCTCAAGTTGAGATCTATACCGGGGATGCTGATTGGGATGTGGCCTTCGCCTTGGCGCAAAAAACCGCCCTGGGGCTTTTCGTCGGGCCAACCCTTCACCTTCCCCATGCCTCCTTCGTTTCTGTACGCCGGCCGGATTACGGGTACTCCTTACGCGGCGATGGCAGCGATTATGGCCCATTGTGGAACGGCCAGACCGCGCTGGAGGCATATTACTTAATCAGCCAGATCCTACCCGCCGCGCCAGAACTGGCGAAAGGTCTGCTTTTCAATTTCTTATCCACCCAAACCTTAGAGGGCGTCGTAGACTGGAAGCCAGGGCTGGGCGGGCAGCGTGGCAACCGGTTGGCTACGCCCCTGCTGGCCAGCCTGGCCTGGAACATCTACCAAACCAATGAAGAACGAGCCTTTCTCGAACAGGTCTATCCCCAATTGTTTAGCTTTTTACTCGCCTGGTTTTCCCCCGACCATGATCGGGATGGTGACGGCATCCCCGAATGGGACCACGCAATCCAGGCTGGCTTCGAGGACCACCCACTGTTCTCGCACTGGCATCCCTGGTCGCAAGGCGTCGACATCACGACCACCGAAAGCCCCGCCATGTGCGCTTTCCTGTACCGGGAATGCCAGGTGTTAATCCAGATCGCCAAACTTGTGGGACGCCAGGAATCCCTGACTGCGCTGGAAGCCTTTGCCGAGAACCTGCGCGCCGCGGTTGAAAAGGCGTGGGATTCCAGCTCAGCCAGTTACCGCTACTGGGATCGCGACGTGCACACCAGCCCGGCGGGGATAACGCTTGGCGAGCGCAGTGGGGCAGGCAGGATCGACATCGACCAGGAATTCGACCTTCCCTTGCGTCTGGTGCTGCGCCTGCGCTCAAGCGGGGAAACCACCCGCCGCGGCCAGGCTTTTGTGCATGGCAGCGGGCCCTCCGGCCATCATCGCGTGGAGCGCATCCCGGCCACTCGCTTCCTGTGGTTCCCCGGATACGGCACCGTCACCAGCGAACGCACTTATTCGGCAGTCGAATACGTCGAGGTGCAAGGTCTGGATGAGGGCGACCAGGTAGCGGTGCTCAGTGCTGGCCTCGACTGTCAGGACCACACGAGCCTGCTTCCGCTGTGGGCCGGCATCCCGTCTGAAGAGCGCGCCAGGGCTCTGGTGCAAGTAACCATTACCAATCCCGATCGCTACTGGCAGCCTTACGGCATTCCGGCCTGCCCTGTATCGCTCTGCCTGCCCGAAGCTGAAGTCTGCCAGGCGGTGCACCTCCCCTGGTGTACGCTGATCGGGGAGGGCCTGGTGCGTTACGGGTACCGGGAGGTGGCTGCCGAGCTGGTGACGCGCCTCATGCAGGCCATTATCCAAACCCTGAAAAGCGAGGCCTCATTCCGCCAGCTATACCACGCCGGGACTGGCCAGGGGCTGGGCGAAAGGGATGTCTTAGGCGGTCTGGCTCCCTTTGGTTTATTCCTGGAGACACTGGGCGTGCGTTTAATCTCCCCTCTCAAGGTAGCCCTGGAGGGATTCAATCCCTTCCCCTGGCCGGTTACGGTAAAATATCGAGGGCTGACTGTCCTGCGACAAAAGGAAAAGACACAGATCATCTTCCCGGATGGACAGGCGGTC
>DATDRM010000101.1:0-19675 GCA_035291705.1 Anaerolineales bacterium | reverse complement strand
GTGCTTGCTCGCGATAGATTGCAGCTGCGATTAGGTGATATCGATCAGGTGCTCGTGTGCGGCGACCAAGACCGGCTCAAACAAGTTTTAGTAAACCTGATTGGGAATGCTATCAATTACACACCCAGTGGGGGGGAGGTGATCGTGGGATTGGGCAAAGTTGGCAACCAGGCCAAGCTCACCGTGCACGACACTGGACCTGGCATTCCGCCGGGTGATCTTCCGCATGTCTTTGAGCGGTTTTATCGTGGGGAGAAATCGCGCACCCGTTCACGAGATGGTAAAGGTTTTGGACTGGGCCTTTCTATCGCTTATTGGATCGTCCGCAATCATGGAGGCAGGATAGAAGTAGATTCAAAAGAGGGACTGGGGACAACCTTCGTTGTGTGGCTGCCTTTGGCCGTGGGGGATTGCGTATCTTAGATACAATCTCTGTCAAGTTAAGGAGGTTTGCTTCGACCCTGCGTTCATTGCAGGATCGAAGCAATGACGATCAATTTACCGGTTTGGTGGGAGTGAAGAACGGTTGGTTCCGCTGTTGCCGCTTGACCGGGCGCTCATGGTTAATGGGTGATAGGTTGGTTCAGGGCGGGAATAGAGTTGCTCGCTTTGCTGACTTGATTTATAAGCGCTCCGGTGATTGGTAGCTGCAACCGGTGTCACCGTATTCGGGTTGCGAGGAGAATTTACGGAGGGATTGACTCGGTTTGAGTTGGGTCTGTTTAACGGGTAGGCTCCATATTGACCTTGCCCAATCCGCCGATCGGCCTGGCTAAAGAGTCGATCCCCGGCGACAGAGAAAGTGCCAATAATCATGACCCTGATCAGCCAGACGAGGGTGGCTACGAAGATCGGAACTATTCTTAAGAGGGTTTCTCGTTCAACGACCGCATTCCCCAGGTTTTCCCGATTGAGCAGGGCGATGGATACACCCCACCAGGTGAGCATGGCGTTCATGGTCGCCGCCAGTAGCCATGCGCCAAAGAGATACCACACTTCCGTCGGCTCGTTGGCGCCTTCTTCAGGGGTAAAAAGCCGGGCGATGCCAGCGAAGTCAATCCCACAAAAGGCGATCGCCAGGATGGTAGCCCAACGCAAACCCGCGAAATCGAGGTCCCCGAGCAAGTCTGATAGGGCGAAAACCGTCGTGCTGTAATTAAATATTTCGAAGGCGAGCAGGGCAACGACGATTATGATGCCGAATGCCAATCCGCGCCTCAAGCTGATGCGGTGCATAAACCCATTGAACTTCAGATCACGTACAGCGGTTGTATTCATATTGCCTCCTTAAATATCATGGCTATCGGGTTTAAGATACCTATGTTGCCGCCGGGATACTCCAGAGTTAGCCTCTGATGAATGCAGCAACTCGGGTTAATTATAGAACATTTGTTCGATTTGTCAAGGTTTTTTTCAAGATCAGATTCTTGACAATTTAGAACATATGTGCTATTTTAATGCAGCCAGTTATTTTTGTCAACTGTTTTACGAGTTTTATGGAGGTCGATATGGGTCCGGTTGTTCAACTAATCTTTCCTGGAGCGATGCTGGGAAGTTTGATCCTGGCTTCCTTCACCATGAAAATAACCGAGAGTGTCTCATGGCCAGCAGCTTTGATATCAGAGGTCAAGATATATAATTCAAACGACAATATGGATCAAGGAGAGAAAAATGACCAAGCCTCAATTTCGCTGAAAGGAAGCGAAGAGAAGGTTTCGGAAAAAGACCAAGAAAATGATGAATCGAAGAATAAGGATACTAATAAATGCCTGGTGAGTGGTAATTATCCGGAAAGCATCCGTCAATGGTGTAAGTTAATTACCGAATATTCGAAGAAGAACAAACTTGATCCAGACCTGATTGCTGCATTGATATGGCAAGAGAGTGGAGGCAATCCTGTCGCGTATTCACGGAGCGGAGCTGTCGGACTGATGCAAGTCATGCCAAAGGATGGGATTGCGGCAACTTTTCAGTGCAAGAATGGTCCGTGTTTTGCTAGCCGTCCGAGCATTAAAGAGCTACAAGATCCTAAGTTCAACATCAAATATGGTACTGGAATGCTTGCGGGGTTGGTGAATAGACATGGCAGCGTTCGAGAAGCATTGAAATACTATGGGCCAATGAATGTTGGTTATTATTATGCTGATAAAGTAATTGGGATTTTTAATAATTACGGAGATTGAGGAAAATTCTCCGCGATCAGATGGAAATGCAGTTGGTGTATTTCCTGGTATTTTCCCCCGTTCACGATCAAACGATATCCCCCTGTCTCCAACGAGAATCGCTTAACAATCGATTGAATGGTTTTAACCAGATCAGCTAACAAAATATTATCCTCTTCACTTATATCCATAAGACTGGCGATGGCCTTCTTGGGTATTAACAAGATGTGCAAGGGAAAAGCTGGCTGAGGGTGGTGGAAAGCGATGAGCGTATTTGTCTCGGATATGCGATCGACTGGAATAAGCTTATTCATATGCGCGAATAAAAAACCGGTAATAAAAGGACCGATAGGGGTGCGTAACAAGAAAAACGTGATGCGTAATGCGTAACTCGTAAAGGTTTTCCCAATCTAATAGCATTACGATACCCGGCTATAACATTGCCATTAATTTTAATCTAAGTTTAGCAGGCTCGCTGCACTCAATAACCAGGTCTTTAGCTGCGTGAAAAATCAAAAAGTCTTGCATTGATTTGGCGATATCGGCGATGAACTCTTCAGTGATTTCAATATCCGCTTCCAAATAAATTCCTTTGATCCGCATGACGCCGTTTTTTCGGTCTAGCTGCGGATCAAACCGGCCAACCAGTCGGTCTCTGTGCAAGATGGGCAGGCAGAAATAACCCCAAATGCGCTGCGCTTCCGGTTTGTACGCTTCCAAGACGTTGCGGAAATTCCAGATTTGAACATCGCGGCCACGCGCCCAGAACAGGTTGTCGAACGGCTGAGGAAGGTTGTCCGGCCTGGATTTAATGCCCCATCACCAGCCTTGCTCAGGAGAGGCAGGCTCTCCCGGTGAACTACCAATGGATAGACCATCCTATCATGCATACGAGCCTGCACCCCAATCAATGTACCTTCCTTGATCAGGTGTTCGAGATAAGTTCGGACTTGCCCGCGTTTCAAGAAAGTGTACTCAGCAAGCTGGATGGGCTGGCAGATTCCCAAAGCTCGGACAGCTTGTTCAATCCAATAATGGTTGCGCTCTTCCCGGGTCGGCTCACTGGTATCTACCCAATTCGGCAGGACGCGTTCCCGCAGGTCGTAAACTCGTTGGAAGTTGAGGCGATCAGCGATCATTAGATCTCCCCAGGCATAGAGGTGTTCCAACGCATTCTTGGCTGGTTTCCAATCCCACCAGCTGCCACGCTTGGGACCTTTATATTCGAAATCCGCTGCCCGCACCGGGCCGTTCTGGCGAATGCGTTCCATTACCTTATGTAAGAGTTCGCTGCTTTCTGGATCTTGAAGCCACTTGAGAGACATTCCCGCCGGATTTTCACGTAGCCTGCGCATATGGGGGATTTGATAGCGGTAATCTTCCAGGGGGATTATTGAAGCAGCATGTTGCCAGCCTTCAAACAGACGGCGCTCGTTGGGATCATAGATCAGGCGGTCGAAATCCGCGGGATCATAACGGCCAAGCCGGCTCCACAAGACCAGGTAGTGACTGCGTCGTACCATTTGCAAGGTGTCCAACTGGACACAGCCAAGCTGTTTGACAGTAGCAGAGATCACTTCCCTTGTAGGAGCACCCTCCAGACCGTTGGGCGTGGTCAAGCCTTGGGCGTGCAAAGCCAAGGCGCGTACTGCGGGGAGATCATAGATTGTGTTCAATTACCCATTGGAGAAAGAATGTAAATTGCCCAACCGAAATACTGGCGGCCATAGCGCAGATACTCATCCTGGCTTTGATGGAGGTGGTCGATCACCTCCTGGCGTTCCGGGTGATCGGGATTCTCCTCGATCCAACGCACCAGTCCATACCAATTGCCAGCTTCATAGCGGTCCCAGTCATCGTGGCTGGCGCGCAGCATATACTCAAAATCGAAGCCTTCGTCGTGAGCCATCTTCAGCAGGTCAACCTCCATGTTTACCTCTTTCTGCTGGAGGCGGAAATCTGACGGCATCTGGTCGGTGAGCCAATAAGCTTCACCGATTACTAGTCTCCCGCCGTCTTTAATGGCCTCCCGCATGGCGCGGATAGAAGCTGCAAAGCCATCCCAGATAAAAGTCGCCCCACTGCAAACGGCGAGATCAAAAGCATGCCTGGCGAAGGGATAGGAGGCTCCATCGGCGCAGGATATTTCGATGCGGTCGGCAAATCCAGCCGCGGTGATCCGCTGCCGCGCCCGTTGGCAGGCATATTCACGGATGTCGATGCCCACGCCGGAAATACCAAACTGCTCCGCCCACAGGGCAAGCACTTCCCCGAAGCCGCAGCCAAAATCGATCACCTGGCTATCGGAGTTTAGCCGGAGCATTTTACCAAGCGTAACGATCTTCTCGGGAGAGATGGGATTGATCAGGTCCAGGTAGCGTTCGGATATATTCTTAAGATCAAAGAACTTCATCAGCGGGTTCTCTCATTCAAGTCCAGGGATTTTCCATGGTTTGGATCAAGATAGGCGTACCGATCTTGATATTAGGCCGACGTGTCACCAACCAGATCACCAGTTCGGCGATATCTTCCGGGTAGAGGCATTTGTTGTGATCCAGTCCCGGGGAATTTTGTGTCATCTCGGTAACCACCATGCCGGGGCAGATGGTGTTAACGCGGATGCCGAGTTCCTGGTTCTCGCGCTGGATGTATTCGCCCAAGGCATTCAGAGCGTGCTTGGAAACGCCATACGCGCCGTCTCCCAGGTAGTGTTCCAAGCCAGATTCAGAACTGATGTTGACGATCTGGCCGTGAAGCTGGGCACGCATGATTGGGAGCACCGCGCGCGCGGCCAGGAAAGGGCCGCGCAAGTTGATCGCCTGGATGCGATCCCATTCCTCGACCGCGTGTGTGTGGATAGAACTACCGCCGTCGATAGCGGCATTATTGATCAGGATATCAATCCTTCTAAAGACTTGCAGGGAGGTCTGCACCAGATGTTCGACATCATGTTCGTCAGAGATATCAGCCACCACGGCCAGGGCTTCTCCGCTGGCGAGCCGAATGGCCTGGACAGTCTCCTCAAGAGGAGCTTGACGCCGTCCGCAGACGACTACTTTGACGCCTTCCACGGCTAAAGCCAGGGCGACGCCGCGCCCGATGCCGGTCCCTCCGCCGGTGACAATGGCGACCTGGTTCTCTAATCTCTTCATTGGGTAACTCCCTTGTTGTTGACAAAGGACGGACTGCGAATGCCCAAGTCAAAGGTGGTTGGTTTTTCATTATTTCATTGCGGCGATCGCATTAACATCTTTCACCTCGGGGAGGATGTGCTGCCATTTCAAATCGCTCAAATTCGCAGCAAGCAAATCGCCGTTGGAGAGAATTGCGAGCAATTCATCACCGACTTGAGTGAAGCGCTCAACCATATGATGACTCCAGGGGACATCCAAGCCGCTGGAGGCGAGCTGCCATGTGCGGCCACCATCGCGAGTCTGCTCTATGCGCCCATTGCGGTCGACAAAATCTGCCGGACCGAGAATCATATGGTCGGGATCAGCCGGGTCAAGCCAGGTGGCGCGACAATAGCAGCTCCGGTAGAGGTTCTCCCAGGTCGACCCGCCGTCGGACGAATGGAAGAACCCGCCACCGGTAGGGGCGGCAACCAGGTCAGACGAGACCGGGGAAACTTCAATCGAGTGAACGTCCGAATGGACAAATCCGGGACGCGGCATGTGATCTGGGTCGCCCCGGCTGCCAGCTGGAAGGTGCCAGGTCTCTCCGGCATCCTTCGAGACCAACACACAACCATCTTCGACGGCAGCATAGCCGCGTGTGCCAAGAAAAGCAAAGCCACGCACGCAGCCAGCCAGCGGGGAGTATGGCAAGGACCAACCGTGTTTTTTGCGTAGCTGCTCTACCTCGGGACAGAGTCGCCATGACCTGCCGCCGTCTTGAGAGACAAATATTCCCGCTGGTTCGCTGCCAGCGAAGGCGCGCTGCCAATCGTTTGGATGTAAAGCCAACCAACGGATATGGCGGATAGTCAATCCGGCGTCCGCTTCTTGCCAGATATCCCCCATATCGTCCGAGCGATAGACCCCGTCCTGCGTTCCAGCTAGAAGGACACCCTCTTCTACAGCCATGGAGGTGAGATAATGGTCTTTTAGAGCGTAGCGGACTGCATGCCAGGCCTCTCCCCGAGATTCACTAACCACGAGACCGTTCGATGTACCAATAAAGATTACTTTGTTCATGATTTAAACTACCCTCTCAATTTCAATAGCACCGTTTTCAATTCCTTTAGCCAGTTGATCGCGCCAACTCATGGCATTCGGTACCTCTATATCCTCTCTGATCAGAAACCTAACTCCTTAAGAATTTGTGATTCGGATCGCGTGCTTTCCATTTTCCCTAACAGCTCTTTCCAGAACTGGTCATTGTAGCGGCGGGAGCGCACCGGAAGGGGCATCGGAACCCCCCAACCCAGCAAGAGGACTTCCTCCTTGGGCTGCAAGCGGGCGAGCATGCCGCGCAGCGCCTCACGCCCGGACAGTCCGGAAAGCACGGCGCGGATATCGTCCTCATCACCCAACCAGCCCGAGATGCGCGTGCCTAGCTGCGACATGACCTCGTCATATATCTGCGATGGACGCTGATCGATGATCAACAAAGTGACGTAGTACTTGCGCAACTCACGGGCGATGGTGCTGAAGGTCGTCTGGGCGGCCATCTCCCGGTTGAGCAGCTTGTGAGCTTCCTCCAGAACGATCACCAGCGGGCGCGGCTCGTCCTTGCCCGAGGCGCGGAAGTCGTTGGTGTTCTTCTCCCAGGCCTGGCGGATGCGCCGTGTCAGCAGGTTGCTCACCAGCAGGTAATCCAGGTCGCTCTCATGCTTACCGAAGGATAATACGACGTGCTGTCCAGCCTCCAGGGCCTTAATGATCTCGCTGATGCTGTCGCTAGCCGGGTTTTCGACCACGTAGGACAGGCGGAAGACGCGCCCAAGCTTCGAGTGCAGGCCTTCGGCAGCCATCACATTAACTCCGGCGTTGTTTGCCCAGTGCGCCACGCTGCTTGGGGCAGGCACCTTTTTGCCGTTCTCATCCTCGACCAGCGCGCCGTTGACCATCTCTCGAAAGGCAGAGAACCATTCCTCCCGGCCGAAGGAGCTCACCAGGGCTTCGAGGGTAGTTGGGGTGGTCTCTTTCAAATTAAGTTCGCGGGTCAGCAGCTCGATGTCATCTGGCTGGATGTCGCGCATGGCGATCTCCAGGTTGAAGTCGGGCGTCTGGCCGCGGATCTGTGCGCCCTGTCCCAGGCCAACCACGCGCACGCGGCTGGGGAATTTATTCTTTAAGCCGGTGACATGCTCGCCGGTATCGGAGGCGGTGTCGTCAAATCCATACTCGTTGTGCATATCGTAGATCAGCACCGAGGCGCGGTTGAAATGGATCAAGCCGGCCAGCACCAGGCGGGTGAGGAAGGACTTGCCAGTGCCAGTGGCGCCGAATACTCCGGAGGAACGCTGGACAAACTTATCCAGGTTGAGGCAGACGGGATGGCCCTGCTCGCGAGTATAGCCGATGGGAAAGTTGCCGCTTTCTTCGGGTTTGCCGAAGATTTCGGCGATATCGCCGGGGGCGGCCAGCCGGACTGGGGTATGGTGAGCGGGGATGGTCTTAACCGGCAATGGGCGTGGTACAGGTCGCAATCCCTGGGCTAATTCGTCAGCCCACACCTGGTACGCCTGGCTTCCGGGTTCCGGACCCCGCTCCAGCATCAAAGCCGGCAGCATCTCCAGGTTGGTATAGAGCGTTTGCCCGTGGAGCAGGCGTGCCAGGTCTGCTGGCAGGCGGGTTTCGCTTTGTTCGTCGGCGAAGCGCGGATCCGTCGCGCCCAGCTGTAAATCCGTTACTAATCCGTAAAATAACCATTCGCCGCTTTCGACCACGACGAACGCCCCTTCCTGCACAGCTTGAGAGGGCACAATGAGGCGAATACGCAGATTTTCCTTCAGCCCACCGCCAACGATGTAACCAATGGGAGATGAATTTGGCGGCGTAAGCGGTAAAGTATCACTCATTTGCTATCCCTCATTTGGATTGTTAGCTGGGAATCCCACTGGATGCGCCTTGTGGAAAGAGACTGTTTATACTCTTCCAATACACCTTCAGTGATAGATTCTATCGGTTCGTAACCGATGTCTGCCCAAAAAGTATTTAGTGTTTGAAAAGACATTCGAGATGCAGCTTGAGAGAGGTCAATTCTCATCAAGGTCTCTTTGGTATAAGGTCTTTTTGAATCCTCAAAAACGATTGAGTGAAGAAATTCCTTTACAGTAGAGGTATTGAGCAACGAATTTGTTAACAATGCTTCTATGTAGGTATTAAAACCAAGCAAGTAACAAGTGTCATCCAGCATGACTGGACAGTTGTTGATAGGTAATACTAACGAGAAGTTCGGTTGTTTGTATAGACCCGAAATAGCGACTTTGTAGGGCTTGAAGGAATATTCACCGATGCCGAAAATCGCGAACCGCGGTTTATTAATGTAAATACTCGACTTGCGCTTCTCAAAGTCTCGGCTATTTTTAACAAGGTAGCTCCAAAGCTTTGGAGCGTTGACTTCCAGACTTGATGTATCATCGAGAAGCCTGGTTTGTGTAATGATCACTTTCTTTCGGGGATTGCTCGCCTCAAAACCTCTCAGATCAGAGCTTTTCAGAAGCCAATATGCAAACCCTCCTTCAATGTCTACAATGTCACCGTTACCGTTCATTAAAATGTTATCTTTTACGTCCAATTCCATGACTTTAGAGCAGTCATGTTTGACACCCTGTCGCCAGATGAAAATGGATTTCCCATCCATATATGAGGTACTCTCATATTCTTTCACATTAGATACAAATTTGTTTCTTATCCAACCATATTCCCTCTTCACTTGTTCAGGGTGTTCGAGAGAGGCAACTTGACAGATATGAGTAGTGTTGGATGCGTCAAGCTCCATGACAAACAAACTAGCATCCACTGCTACGCCAAATTCACGGCCTGCGTCAATTTCAATTTGACGGATATTAGCGACCTTATACTGCTTTTGAGGAAGAAACTTGACAATGTTCTTCGCTACAGAGTTTTTACAGAGCATCGCAAGTAGACCCTCATGACAGTCTGAAAATAAATCAAGCATACGAAGCAAAATAAATTCCGCTATATCAAAATTGCTTTTGCCTGTGATGGCGTCCATTCCATTGAGAGCTTTTATGTTTCGCTTCTCCGGTAAATTCCTTGCTTCTAAGGATCCAATCTCAGAGCTAGTCACCCAAGGTGGATTTCCAATAACCAAAAGTTTTTGGGCTTTGATAATTCTTTTAGGAAAGCGATGTGTGAATATGTCATCTTGGTTTAACTCAATCTCTGTTGAGGTGGGCCCACTCAACAATGCCTTTATTAGCAAGGATAACTTTAAGTGCCATACATATTTTTCCTGAATTTCAACGCCATAAATTCGCTCAATATTTGGGAATGTCCGTAACATAGCAATAATAAAATTTCCTGTTCCGAAAGTTGGTTCAACGACAACGCGTGGAACGTAATTTGCTTCGGAAAGAATACGACACACCCTCCATGCCAGATCGGGAGAGGTTTGAAAATCACCCCACTCTCGGTTTTGGGAGGCAAGTGATATTTGGGCGGGTATTGTGATGATACTCCGAAACTCATCATAAGTCCCACGATCCTCAAAGAAATTGAAAATACCTGTCAAACGGTGTAGTTCTTCATTAGCGAGCTCGAAATTGGAAAAGCCTGATACTAATTCAACTATACTCGTCTGACTCAACTCAACTATGCGTTCTGCGACAGCATCAGCAATCGAATGACTCATACGATTTTCACAATTCCAGGAACCAACTCTGTTAGATATACGATCCGGCTATACTGGAGTCTCCATTGAAGAGCGTTTGAGATGGTTAGATATCCTAGGGTTGGAGGCGACTGCATGATTTCGTCTGCAAGGTTATTGTAGACAATCTCATCACCGGGAAGGTTACGGTCGTAAAGAAAAGCCAAAATATCATCTCGGTTTCCGTCTCGGCCAAGAATCTCAAGAATACCTCGCGTTGTTTGGTAATCTGCAGTGCGGCTCTTTTGAATAAGCGCACAACTGCGGAAATTAAGGTGTGCTGATCTTCCTTCTTGGATGTCCTGCTTTTCATAGACAAATAAGAGTAAATTGTATCCAAGTCCATAAACTTTTTGCCGTGCCGATTGAAAAGGGCAGGACGATTGAGGCTGTCGTGTAGATGTTACCTTGATATCCGTTTCAAGTGATGGCAAATCAAGTCCAGAAACAGAACTGCCGATCAGCACTTCGTAATCTGAAACTAGCCGTTCCTCAAATTTGTGTTCAATGAAAGTACCAACAGCCTTTCCATCAGTTACACCGAATAACTCGGTGTATGTGTGATCCGTCGTGCAGAATTCTCGTGCAGCGGAAATTAAGTCTGATTGAGTCAGCGATTTCTTCAAGAATCTCTCCTGATTGTCATGACGGGAATACATCTGTCAATGCACTGAGCACTGACATCAAGCTTGGATAATCATCCCTCAGAAGAACAATGAGTTCTTTGGTAGCCGAAACTGCCCAATCGGGATTTCCTGCACTGGCATGCACCGCTTGCGCTTGCTGCACGTGTGCAGCAAGGATTTCCCCGACAGGCAGGTCCTTGGCGCGCAGGATGTGGCGCAGGTAGCCGAACCGCCCGTCGGCGGTGAAGCGGCGTATGTCCTCAGCGCTGCATAAGTAGATCATGTCCAGGCTGAGCGGCGGGCGCGGCGGTAACAGGTGGTAGATACGGCCATCCTGCTGATAGCCGACTGTCAGCACGCTCATCTCCACCGGCACGTTGCGGTTGAGGCGGTTGTCGGCGATGACGGCTGCGTCCACTCCATCGGCGGTGACCAGCTGGCGCACCAGCCCGTCGTCGTCGATGTGGATATCGTGAATCAGACCATAGACCTGGTAGCCGTCTTCCAGCGGGACGCTCACCAGCGCCCCAAAAGAAGGGAGATTCAATTGGCTAACCCGGCAGCCCACAACAAAGCCGGAGGTGCCGGCGCGCAACATTCGTCCGATCTCAATGGTCGTCATCCTTCGTACCTCGCTCTGCTGGAAAGTTCTTTGGCAGCCTGCTTGGAGGACTGTTCTCCAACCTTAACCCCGCGTCTGCGTAGTTCAAGGGCGATCATTGCGGTAATCTGCTCCTTCTCCTGGAGGCTCACCAGCGCGGTCTCGTGGGCGCGGTGAAGCAAATATGGATAGGGGCGCGAGCCCATGACGCGGCACTGGTGGATAAGGACGGCATGCAAGTCGTCTAACATGCGCGGGTTTTCGGCGACCCAGGCAGGGATCTCGACCCGCGCCAGCCAAGCGCGCCCAGGCCTACCTACATTAAGATAAAAAAAGTGTAGCGATAGTGGGCCCGTGTATACCTTGGAGGAGGGCGATTGCACCGCAAATACCGGCGATCGCTCGCCAGCACCAAGCAAAGGATAGTAAAGGTCAATGTCGTACACTCCCCGCAAAGGATGACGCTTCTTGATCTCGGAGAACTCAGCCTCCGGTGTAATGGCCACTTCCAGCAAGCGGACCACCAGGTTGGTGCCTGGCTTGTCGACATACCCAGCGGTAATCACACCCAGGCTCTGCATCTGAAAAAGCACATCCAAGTACTCGGCCAGACTTTTCTGAAATTCAGAAGACTCTTCACCCACCAGCTCTTTGCTGGCGTAGATCTCCATGAGACCATCTGTAAAAGTGATCACAGGTGGTGTTGCCTGGGCAGCCTGCCGGGCTAACATTGTCCGCTCATTCAGATCGCGGCGCAGCGCCAGCAATGCGTCACTCATCATACCGGTAGAGGTATAGAGGTCTTCGTCATAAAACAGGCGAGTAAAGGCTGTTGTTTCAGGAGGCGCATCTGAGCCATAAACCATGCGGATCACACCAACATTGGTCAGCCCGTATTCGACTTCTGCATGGCGGTCGGGGGCAATCTGTGATCCATCTGCCGCCAACACAGTCGTCTGCGGAGGAAGATCAGGCTGCGGGAAACGATCGTCCAGCGCCTCGCTGACCGGCAAGGCGCAGCGCAGGGAAGGATCATGGCTGCGAACCACATCTTGTACTTTCAGGCGTAATTCTTCTATCCGATGAGCGTTGCTTTCCAGGAGCATGCAAGTTTGCTGTCTCAATTCCTGCAGGCGCTGTTCGCGCAGGGGCGCGTTCTCGCCCAGCTGCCTGACTTGCTCTCGAATTTGTAGAAAATCTAAAGCCATACCTTTTCTCCCTGGCTTCCCGGCTGCATTTTCAGAACAATTGTTTGGATATTGTACAACCTGTCTGCAGCAGGCGCAAGGGGAAAGTGAGCGGATTTTGAGCTTCAAGCTGCCATACTCTGGGGTAAAATGGGGGAATTAGCGGACTGAGTGGCTAAGTCTTTGAGCGACCCAAATGAGCGCCATTACCAGACCTCTGACCCCGCCTGCCAGCCATCTGCGCCCGTTCGACGTGCGGCGTGATTTGAACGCCGTCGCCAACTTGGTGGAAGCGTGCTTCGCCGATACCCTTGATGAAGACGGTCAGCGCTACGTCGAGCAAATGCACACCGCAGCGCGTAACCCGAGCTACTTGCGCTGGGCAGCGAACGTGGCCGATCATATATCGATGCCCCTATCCGGTTATGTATGGGAAGAAAATGGCTACCTGGCAGGCAATCTCAGCCTGATCCCCTTCACCTTACAGGGACAGAGGCGTTACCTGATCGCCAATGTTGCGGTCGACCCCGTTTACCGCCGCAAGGGTATCGCGCGTGCCCTTACCAACATTGCCCTGGAACATGCCCGCAACCGAGGCGCGTCTGCTGTATGGCTACACGTGCGCGAGGAAAATATTCCTGCGTTTAACCTCTATCTGTCTTTGGGGTTTGCCGAACGCGCCCGGCGCACGACCTGGGAAAGCAATCTTAAATCCCCGCATCTCGCTTCCCTTGGGGAGAGCTGGCAGTCAAGCGGGGTTACGTTCATCCCACCGCGCTCACAGCATTGGCCGCAACAACGTGCCTGGCTGGAACGCATTTACCCACCCGAATTGACCTGGCATTTTCCGTTCAACCTCAACGTGCTGCGCCCGGACTTGTGGGGAGGGATTTACCGGTTCCTGGCTGGGGTCGACGTGCGCCAGTGGGCGGCTGAGCGGGAGCGGAAATTGCTGGGGGTGTTATCCTGGCAGCCACAACCCGACCACGCTGACCACCTGTGGCTGGCCTCCACTCCGGAAAACGAAGAGTTGGTTATCGCGGCTCTGCTGCCCCACGCCCGGCGGAAATTAGCCCAGCGTAAGCGGATGGTAGTGGATTACCCAGCTGGCCGCGGGGTACAGGCCTTTCAGGATGCCAGCTTCCATTTAATGCAGACTTTAATTTGGATGGAGGTGAAGATACAAGACCAGGGATAAGGGGAATTCTCCGCCTTGGATTATGTATTTTCAAAGAGAGTGACAATGTTCGGTACCGTTCGTGTTGAAAATCTTTCCAAGACTTACCAGGTCCGCCAGCGAAAGGGGTTGTTCAAGTCCCAGAAAACATCGGTAGAAGCGCTGAAGGGGGTAACCATGGAAGTGCATGCAGGTGAAATCTTCGGCCTGCTCGGCCCAAACGGAGCTGGAAAGACAACTCTAATCAAGATCCTCACCACTTTGCTGTTACCTACCAGCGGCGACGCCTGGGTCAATGGTTATCGAATCGGGCGCCAGGAGAACCAGGTGCGAGCTACGGTAGGATGCATGCTGATGGGCGAGCGCGGTCTGTACTGGAAACTGACCGGACGCGAGAACCTGGAATACTTTGGCGCGCTCTACCACCTCTCCCTAAACGAGCGGCGTCGCCGCGCCCAGGAGATCATCGACCTGCTCAGCTTGAAAGATATTTCGGAGAGAACTGTTGAGACCTATTCGTCGGGTCAGAAGATGAATCTGGCCTTTGGGAAAGCCTTGATAAACGACGCGCCGCTCCTGGTGTTGGATGAACCGACCAACACCCTGGACGTGCCGTCTGCCAGCGAGCTGCGCGCCATCGTACGCGATTTGAACGCCCAGGGCAAGACGGTCATCTATACGACCCATATCATGGCCGAGGCTGAAACCCTGTGCGACCGGGTGGCGATAATCGACTACGGGCGGTTATTGGCTTTGGGTACCATCAACGAATTAAAGACATCCATCGAGCGCAGCCAGGTCACGCGGATTGAGGGGGTGATCTCCTCTAAAGCAGTGGCTGCAGTGCGCCGCCTGGCCGATGTCGAGCAGGTCACCCGTACCGCCAAAGATGGAGGAGATTTGCTGACTGTCGTCACTCGCAACAGCCATCAAATCCTGCCGCAGCTGATCGCCGTCCTAAGTGAAGCAGGAGCCGCGATTCAAAAGATTACCCCCGAGGAAGTCACCCTGGAAGACGTCTTCATCGCCAAGACCGGGCGCACACTCGCCGAGGATACCCGCGAAAGGTAAACGTTCGATGGATATCAGGGTTCCTTCGCTGCGATCAAACTCGTCCGTCTTGATAGCCAGTATGCGTATGCGGCTGATGACCATTTCACGTTATCCCGGCCAGCTGGTCCTGGATATCATCATCCCGATCGTGTTTGCGGCTATGCCGATATTACTGGGGCGGGCTACGTCGGGCGCAAACGCCGGGGTGATCTTCGCCCAGAACACTGGCACCAGCAATTATGTCGCCTATATGTTAATTGGCTCCAGCGTATTCACCATCGTCAGCTTTGCTTTCTGGCATATCGCATATTGGCTGCGTTGGGAGCAAGAAACCGGCACCCTGGAAGCGCTCTACCTCAGCCCGACGGCCCGCATCTGGGTGGTGGCCGGCACCGCGTTGTACAGCTGCCTGCGTTCACTGTTCTCCGCGCTGGCGGCCTATCTGTTGGGATCATTCATCCTGGGCGTGAAACCGTTCGAGGGTGAAGTCGGCCTGGCGTTTCTATTTATCCTGTCTGGCCTGGTCCCGCTCTATGGGCTAACCCTGCTCTTTGGGGCAGTTGTGCTCAAAGTGAAGGAGGCCAATGCCCTGATCAACCTTATGCAATGGGGGGTCAGCTTCCTGATGGGAATTTTCTTTCCAATCGCGGTTTTTCCCCCTTTATTGAGGACCCTGGCATTACTTTTTCCTCCCACCTGGATGACCAATGGGGTGCGCGCTGCCCTGCTGGGAGTAGGCTACTTCTTTCAGGAGTGGTACCTTGATCTGGCCGTTTTGTGGGCTTTTCTGCTCGTCGCGCCTTTGTTCGGATATTGGGTCTTCGCCAACGTTGAGACCAGCGTGCGACGTAATGAGGGGGTTGGACAGTTCTGAGCGTTTGAACGTTTAAAGGTTGGAATGTTATAACGTTAAGAGATTGAATGATCTACCGGCAGAATTACCAGGAGTAAATGGACCGATCACCAAATGGGCAAATGAGCAGACCAGCACTCAGCGTTCAGCAATCATCAATCAGCAATCTGAAATCCGGGTGGAGCACGTTCTGGGCGATGGTGCGCAAGGAGCTGATTCTGATCGCACGCTATCCGGTCAACTTTGTGGCCTCTTTTGGTCAGGTTTTTTTGATCGTAGCGATCTTCTCGTTAGGCGGTAAGACTTTCAGCGTCAACCTGAACAACGCAGGGAACGGAAGCCAGGCTGGCATAGGCAACCCGTCAGGTGTGGTTATTTATGGGTTTATGCTGTTCATGTTCCTCAGCGATACCTTGTGGACGATCGGCTATAACGTGCGCCACGAGCAGGTGCAGGGGACGCTGGAGCAGCTCTACCTGAGCCCGGCCAGCAAATTCGCCAGCCTGATCTCGCGTGTGGCGAACACGCTGCTGTGGACGGGGCTGCTCACCCTGGCAGCGAGCGGATTGATGGTGGTCATGATCGGCCACCTACCTTTCGAGAATCCAGGGCTCGGGCTTTACCTGTTAGTGATGAGCCTGGCAGGCACGTTTGGGGTGGGGTTCGCCTTCGCCGCCCTCACCCTGCGAATCCGTGAGACCGCCCAAACGATGGCCAACCTGCTTCAGTTTGCCCTGCTGATCTTGTGCGCAAACTTTTTCCCCTTCTCTGCTCTGCCACCCTTCTTGCGAAATTTCTCACGCCTGATCCCGCTCGCCTATAATGTCGATGCTTTTCGCTCTACTTTGATGGGCTACCCGCCCGGTTTCCCGGAGCTGGCACCAATCCAATTGGAGATCGTCATCGTAACCCTGTTTGGAATCTTGATGCCTATCTTAGGTTATTACCTTTACCGCCTGGCCGAGGACCATGCCCGCCGCAGCGGAAGCCTGTCTTCGTTTTAGGAAAGATTTACAGCCTGCGTGGCTTACTTGGATGGCCCATCGCCTGGCGAAAGTGCAACAGAAACCCGATCGAAAATAATAGGATCATTAATTTCCTGAATCCCTGTTGACTTTCTACTTGACTCGGCTTATACTGGGAGCACTTGGAGACAAACCATTGTGCGAGAAGTTTCTCACGGAGGCTTACTCGGTTTAGGATGAACGGCACGCGAATTTTCCGCGTGCCATTTTTCTATTTTACACACCTTGAAAGGAGGTAAAAAAAGATGGATTATGGCATGATCGGTAAGCTCGAAAAAGCAAAACGGTATGCCCAACAGCGCGACCGGATCCACTTCGAGGCATTCAAGGTTACTTTCGAGGGACAGAATAACCCACATTCGGTAAATTTCCAGAATGGCGAATGGCAGTGCGACTGTGATTTCTTCCAGAGCCGCGGACGGTGCAGTCACACCATGGCGCTGGAGATGATCCTGGAAGGGATGATTCCACAACCGGTGGCAGGTTAAAATATCGATATTACTGCCCGATTCTCAGGAAGCGACGAGCCCCTCACGGGGCTCGTTTTAAGTAAAAATTGTTGAAAATTCGACCGCCCATCATTCATCCTCTCCTCTTCGGGATTTATCCAGTTATTGCGCTGATCGCCCGCAATATCTCCGAGATCCCGGCGTTGGAAGGGGTAAGGTCTTTAATCGTTTCTTTCCTTATAACCTTTTTAATCCTGCTTGCCTTTTCCCTCGCACTCAAGAACGCGCATAAAGCCGGGTTAATCACCTCTCTGATCATGCTGTCGTTCTTTTCTTACGGGCACCTCAATTTGGTGCTGAGAAACATTAGCCTGCTTGGCGATCTACTCGGCAGGCATCGCTTTTTGGTGCCACTGTATGTGGGCATCTTTGGCGTCGCGCTGTGGGGGATTCTAAGGACCCGGCGCGATCTGTCCTCCCTGACCAGGTTTTTAAACGTGGTTGCCTCAGTTTTAATCATCATCCCCTTGTTTCAGATTGCGGCTTTCGAAATCCAAGATTTCACTGCACAGCGCTCCCAGGCGGCATCTGCCGCGGGAGATTTAAGGTTGCCCGAAGATCGAAAGCCTCCGGATGTGTACTATATCCTCATGGATGGTTATCCGCGCGGCGATTTTATCGCCCAACATCTTGGCTATGATAACGCGCCTTTTCTAGACGCTCTAGAGGAGAAGGGTTTCTTCGTCGCCCGTTGCAGCCAGGCTAATTATTCGGATACCCGCTTCTCCATGGCTTCTGCGTTGAATATGATTTACCTGGATGATGGGACAGGGTTATCCGAAGTCGTTTTCCGGCGGACCGACCTCAACCAGATGATCCGCTCTAGTACGGTCCAGCAGAACTTCGCCAGCCTGGGATATACCATCGTCACCTTCGATCCTGGATACAGATGGCTGCGTTGGGATAATACGGATATTCAATACACCCCCGGCGGGATACAAACCAGTCGAAATTTACAGGCAATGGGTCTGAATGAATTCGAGCGACTTTTACTGCATACCTCGGCGGGGAAATTGCTGCTGGATATGCAGGTTATCTCGACAGCGAATCAAGTGAATCGAATTATCCAGGTGCTGGATAATCCAAGGGCGCTTCACCGGGAAAATGTCTTATTCATCCTGGAGGCGATCCCGAAAACAATGGCTGAGGTGCCAGGCCCCAAATTCGTTTACGCCCATGTCGTCTCGCCACACCCGCCCTTCGTTTTTACTGCCGACGGCACACCATTGGATAATTCACCAACCGATGAACTGTTAGCCTATGGTGACCAGATCGCTTACGTTAACACACGGCTTTTGGAGATCGTCGACCGGCTCATCGCCGAGTCTGATGTTCCTCCGATCATCATCATTCAAGGCGACCATGGTGCGACCATCGACTACGCCGGTTTGAGGATCGATGAAGCAGAACGCCTTGGGATTCTCAATGCCTATTACCTGCCAGGGGGTCCAGAACCAGAGTTATCCGCCTCGCTCTCCCCGGTCAATACCTTCCGCCTGATTTTCGATAGATATTTTAATGGCCATTATGGGCTGCTGAAAGACAAAAGCATCCTTGGCAGGCAAAGCCACTACATTCAATTAGATTGTGCAGCCGGCCAATAAATTACAATTTTTAGGAGTAATCCCGATGGAACCTCTGAATTATTATGCAATCATTCATCTCACCTGGTTACCAGACTTACTGGCTAAAACCCCCGCCTATCTGGACCCGGGATCGGGCAGCTTCTTTTTACAACTGCTCCTGGCTACCTTAATGGGGGCATTGTTTTTGGTAGGGGCTTATTGGAAGAAAGTCAAATCCTTCGTGCGTAATCTCTTCTCCAAACGCAAAGAGGAGCAGGAAGACAGTGACCAAAAATCGCAATAAGGATGAGACGGTGACTCAGAAACCGGGAACCCGGCGAGCCGAGTCCTCTTTCCGGGATCCCAGCGGATATGTATTCTTCGAGGACGGTGTCCTTTACCGCCAGATCAACCAGGCTGGGCGTGCCGAGTACCAATCCTTGATGGAATCGGGGCTCTACCGGGGACTGGTCGAGGATCATTTATTAATCCCGCACCAGGAGATTCCGGATATCCAAAGCGACTCCCCGCTGGCGTTTAAGATCCTAAAGCCGGAACCGGTTGAGTTTATTTCCTACCCCTACGAATGGAGCTTCAGCCAGTATAAGCATGCTGCATTGGTGACGCTTGCGATCCAGGGAAGGGCGCTGAAGTTTGGTATGACACTAAAGGATTGCAGTGCATACAATCTCCAATTTCGGCGTGGCAAGCCAATCCTGATTGACACTTTATCCTTTATGCCCTATCAAGAAGGGGAGCCCTGGATCGCTTACCGCCAGTTTTGCCAGCATTTCTATGCCCCGCTGGCCTTGATGGCTTATACCGATATCCGTTTGAGCCAGCTAATGCGCGTTTATATCGACGGAATCCCACTCGACCTGGCGAGCCGGCTACTGCCCCGTGAAACTCGCTTGAATTTTTCGCTCTCCATTCATGTTCATCTGCACGCCAGATCCCAAAAACACTTCGCAGATAAGGCCATCAATCCAGCGATGATGAAGCGCCGGATAAGTCGCCAGCAATTGATGGGACTGCTCGATAGTCTGGAGACAGGTGTACGCAGGTTGCACTGGAA
>DATDRM010000100.1:0-7792 GCA_035291705.1 Anaerolineales bacterium | reverse complement strand
AATGCGGTCCGGGCTCGCCTGTTATCGCGAGGCGGCGTTTACATCGCAGCCATCTTCCTGACCTACCTGAGCCTGGGTGTGGGACTGCTCAAAACCCTGGACTTTTTTACCCGCCAGCACGCCCCGGCCCGCTTCGGGGCGCTGCTCGCCATCCTGTTTGGCCTGTGGATGCTCAAAGACTTCTTCCTCCCGGACTGGGGCTGGCGCCTGCAGGCTCCTGGCAGGGTCAGCCTGATCGCCCGCCAGTCGGCCAGAAAAGCAACCGTCCCGGCGCTGGTCGTGGGCGGTTTCCTGATCGGCCTGTGCACCGTACCGTGCAGCGGCGCGGTTTACCTGGGGGTGCTCAGTTTGCTGGCGCTGCAGCCGACCGCCCTGCTGGGGTATGGCTATCTGGTGTTGTACAACATCGTTTTTGTCCTGCCGTTGATGGGGATTTTACTCCTGGCAGCTTCCCGCCCCAGCCTGAATCGCCTGGCGCACTGGAACATCCATCACAAAGAATGGGTGCGGTTGGCGCTTGGAAGCGGCGTCGTGGTGATGGGCCTGTTGATCCTGGCGACCGTATGAACGCTGCGAGCCTCTCCAGCCCGGACCTGGGTGCTATCTCCCTTTACCTGCAACCGCAAATCGGTTTGTAGTGGAATGAAAAGCGCCTTTTCTCGCCGCGAGTTCATCAAGTTAGGGGCATCCGCGTTTGGTGGGCTGATCATTCCCGCAAATTTCAGGCCGGGCGACCAACCAGAGCCCGAATTATGGGGGCGGGTTACCATCGATGAAATCGATGTTTACACCGAGCCGCGGTCGGATGTGTCTTTGATCGTCGGAAAACGCTACCGTGATCAGTTGATCGCGCTTTATTATGCTCTCAATGCGCCGGGTGGACCTGCGTATAATCCTGTCTGGTATCGAGTGTGGGGTGGTTACGTGCACAGCGGCTACCTGCAATTGGTGAAGATGCATTTCAATCCGGTGATGGATAATGTCCTCGAAGGCGGCCAGTTGTGCGAGGTAACGGTTCCCTATTCGGATTCTTATCGCTACGACCGCTCCGATGGCTGGCGAAAGCAATATCGGTTATATTACGAAACAACCCACTGGATCACAGGCATCGACGAAGGCCCGGATGGCGAACCCTGGTACCAGATCACCAACGAGCTGGATTCGCTTCTTTTGTATTACGCTCCGGCTGTTCACCTGCGTCCCATACCAGACGAGGAGATCAGCCCGCTTTCCACCGACGTACCGGCGGAAGAAAAACGCATCGAAGTCTCGATTGCCAGGCAGGAGTTATCGGCCTATGAAGGGGAAGAAAAGGTATTCAGTACGAAGATTTCATCTGGCTACCACAGCCTGCGGCCTCCCACGAACGGGATTCCCACCCACACGCCGAAAGGTGAATTTAGGATCCAATCCAAATCCCCATCCAAGCATATGGGTTCCTTATTGGAAACGAGCGGCGCTCCGGGAGGTTACTCGCTTCCCGGTGTGCCCTGGACCAGTTTCTTCATCCCCGAGACGGGTGTGGCTTTTCACGGCGCCTACTGGCACAACAATTTTGGCGCGCCGATGAGCCGGGGTTGCGTCAATATGCGCCCAGCCGAAGCCAAGTGGCTGTTTCGCTGGTGCACGCCCGTCTGGGAAGTGCCCGTGAAAGACCGCTTTGCCTGGGATCGGCGGGGTTATGGTACCCGGGTGACCGTTTATTGATGCGCAAGTCATTTCTCGCATGCCTGGCGCTCATTTTACTGGCCGCAGCCGTTGTCCCGGTAAAAGCCCAGGAAAATCAACCTGCGCAGCCGTACTACGTCGTCCAGGAAAGGGATTCGCTCTGGGATATCGCCGTGCGGTTCGGCGTGGGGATCGAGGAACTTCAAAAGGCGAATGGCATTTCCGACCCCGCCCAGCTTTCCATCGGCGTTGAGCTGGTTATCCCCGGACTGGATGGCTACCAGGGAAGGCTGGACACAACCATCATCCCTTTCGGAGAAACCCTTCGCAGCCTGAGTCGTCGGTACCTTGTACCGGTTGAGACTCTGGTAAGCCTCAATCGCGTGGCGAGCCCGGCCCAGCTATTCGCAGGCGCCACGCTGATTATTCCGTATGAAAGTACCAAGAGCCGGGCTGGTCCGCGTACCATCTTAGCGCCAAGCCAATCCTTGCTGGAATTGGCTGTCATGCGGAATTCAAACCCCTGGACACTGATCGAGAACAATTACCTGCCAGGGACCTGGGCTGCGCTACCGGGAGAGACGTTGCGCCTGGCTGGGACAGGTGCTGACGGGCCGGGGGCCTTACCCGAGGTAATCACGGCTGTTTTATTGAATCCTTTACCATTCATACAGGGGAAAACGGCGCTGATCAAGATTTCTAGCCAGCCAGGCCTTGCGCTCAGCGGCTCTTTAGCCGGTCGTGAGCTGCGCTTCTTCGAGCTGGAAGACGGCTATGTTGCCCTGCAAGGCACCCATGCCATGACCGAGCCAGGCTTATATCCACTGACTTTGGCAGGCAAGTTATCCAGGGGTGAATTTTCCAACGAGCCGGAGTTCGTTTTTTCGCAGCCGGTATATATTCGCGGCGGGGATTATGCCTATGATCCTGTTCTGAGCGTAGACCCAGAAACGCTCGATCCGTCTGTGACCGGGCCGGAAAACGAGATATGGTCAGCCCTGGGCGCTCCGGTGACTTCTGAAAAAATGTGGAATGGAAAATTTCAGAGCCCTGTGCCTGAAGAATTTACCAGATGCTGGACCTCCCCCTTCGGCAATCGCCGTTCGTACAATGGCGGCGCTTATAACTCCTTCCACTCTGGCCTGGATTTCTGCGGAGGCATCGGCACCGAGCTATACGCCCCGGCGGCAGGAAAGGTCGTGTTCGCAGGGCCGCTCACCGTGCGCGGCAACGCGACCGTGATCGACCATGGTTGGGGGGTCTACACCGCGTACGACCACCAATCGGAGATTCTTGTCAAGCCAGGGGAAGTGGTAAAACCCGGGCAAATCATTGGCCTGGGTGGTGCGACAGGACGTGTTACCGGTCCCCACCTGCACTGGGAAGTGTGGGTGGGCGGGGTCCCGGTAGACCCGGTAGACTGGCTTGAACAAGCCTACCCTTGAGAAAAAAGACGGGGTTCCGCGTGAGCTTTCAGCCCATGTTAGGCACCCTGGCGTAGATCTCTTCAAAGGTGATATGGCTTTCCCCTCCATATAAAGAAAAGCCGAATACGCGTCTGCAAGCGGCGAATAGGCCAAAATGCCTATACAAGGTCAGGTTTTTAAGCGCTGATGGATATCGCCTTTAGCGGCTATCATCCCACAAGAATGAACGGTCTTCACATGGTCTCTATGCAGACTTCATGGATTCTTCGAAGCAGCTGTTTATACCGGGAGAAGCGTTAAAAAAACCGGTGTAAAAGCCGTTGATAATAACCCTAGGAGTATTTCTAATGAGTACAACGCTTCGTTTTATTCTTGTCGTCGCTGCCGTATCGGCGCTGGTGATTCTTGCCTTCTTCGGTGGTGTGGTTTACGCTCGTTGGGAGATGATGGGTTATAGCCCAGGTTGGATGATGTCAAACTTCAACCAAAACGACCCTTATGGATCTGGCATGACGAGCGGATACGGCCCAGGCATGATGGGTAGTGGAATGATGAATGGCTATGGACCTGGTATGATGGGTGGGATGATGGGAGCGGGTGGAACGGGCTCCTTAGTAGAGATCAAGCCTTTATCCATATCAGATGCCCGGGAGGCAGTGGAAAGTTACCTTTCTCGCCTCGGCAATGATGACCTCTCCGTGGATGAGGTGATGATATTCGATAATCACGCTTACGCCATCGTAGTTGAAAAAAGCACCGGGTTTGGCGCTTTCGAAGTCCTGGTTGATCCTGCTACCCTGGCGGTATACCCCGAGCCAGGCCCCAACATGATGTGGAACCAAAAGTACGGAATGATGGCTGGCTTCTCTGGAATGGGTCCAGGGCCTGCCCTGAGCGGAGCCGAAGGGATGATGGGTAGCGGCATGATGGGTCGGCCGGGGAACTTGCCCTCAGCGCAAAGCCCAGATCAGATGCCGGTCAGTGCTGAACAGGTCTTACAGACCGCTCAGAGTTACCTGGATACGTATCTGTCGGGAGCAAAGGTGTCCGACCCAGCCGATCCGTTCTACGGCTATTACACCATCGATGTCGAGCGGGACGGAGAGCCGGTGGGCATGCTGAGCGCCAACGGTTACACGGGTCAGGTTTTCCTACACACGTGGCACGGCGATTTCATTGAGATGAGCGGGGAGTAAGCGCGCGAGTCGTATCTCAGCTGGAAGGAAAGGCGGTTGAGTAGGACGCCCTAATGACAATTACGAACAGGGCGTCCTATAAGAGCCTATCCGAAAAACTGGTAAACTTGGGCACATGAGAGAACCAACCGATACAACCCAAGCAAAACGAACTCGGGCACGAACGCCCAACAACAAAACTACGACGTGCTTCCGCATATCGGACGAATTGTGGGCCGTGCTGCAACCGCTGCTACCGATCCATGTGAACACCCATCGCTTTGGCGGCGGGCGACCGCGTGTGCCAGATCGCAAATGTGCCGATGCCATCTTTTATGTGTTTCGGACCGGTTGCCAATGGAAAGCCCTCGATCAAACCGATCTCTGTCCTGGCTCGACCGCCCATGACCGATTTCAGGAATGGGAACGAGCGGGGGTCTTTCTGAAGCTATGGAAAGCCGGCGTGGAACAGTTTGACGAGCTACAAGGGATCGATTGGGCTTGGCTAAGCATGGACGGAGCGATGACCAAAGCACCCCTGGGCGGGGAAGATACCGGCAGCAATCCCACCGACCGGGGAAAAAAGGGGCGAAACGCAGCCTATTGACCGAAGGGCATGGCGTGCCGATCGGTCTAGCGATTGAAGGAGCCCATCGCCACGACATGAAATTGGTGCGAGAAACGATTGAGAGCATGGTGGTTGACCGTCCCGAGCCGACTGCTGAACAACCGCAAGGCATGTGTCTGGATAAAGGCTATGATTACCAGGAAGTGCGCGATACGCTCTGCGAATTTGGTTTCACGGCGCATATTCGCTCCCGCGGAGAAGAAGCCAAAGAACTCAGGGCCGAAGCAGGGAAGCGTGCCCGCCGGTGGGTCGTGGAACGATCCCATAGGTGGCTAAACCGCTTTCGCCGCCTGCTGATCCGTTGGGAGAAGAAACCTGAAAATTACATCGCTTTTCTCCACTTCGCCTGTGCGCTCATCGCCTTCCGAGCCGCCGGGTTATTCGGATAGGCACTAAGTGCCGTTGTTCGCCCTGGGCATATCGAATTGCCAATCTAATACCCCTTAGTTAGCCCATATTTGCCCAATCGAAACGAGGATGCGCCAGCTAACCCAGTCAGCTTTGGATAAATCTTATTATCCAAAGCTGTTAAAATTTATATCCTGCTCCTGCGTTCCTCTCCATCAGTGGCCAGGATGCGTGAAAGCATCCCATGGGTCAGCCTGTTCTCCCCATTCCCCTTCCACTCGGTGTACTCGGTCGAAGACCACCGCAAGCACGTGGACTGGATCAAGACCATCCAGCCGGAAGCGTTGGTGTCGGTGAAAGTCTCTACCCCCACCGACGTGGACATGGTGGCGGTGGGCAGCTACTACGCGGGAGCGCACATCATCCATTTGGACGGCTCGTACGGAGGAACGGGCGTCGCGCCGGAGATCGCCAAGAAGAACATCGCCATGCCCATCGAGTTCGCCATCCCCAAGGTGCACCGCTACCTGCTCAACGAGAACATCCGCGACCAGAGCGAAGCCATCCCGGCCCACCACTTGCTCCAATCATTGGCGCAGATGCGCAACCGCGGCAATGGCAAGGGTGGCGGGATCGCCGCGGTGGGTTTGCAGCCGGACGAGTTCGGCGTCAGTCCGCACGTGCTGAGCAACAACACGCTGCTGGCGGTGGCATACCTGGAGGCTTCCTGCCGCGCCGAGGTGGAGCGCAAGTGCGTCGAGGCGGCTTTCGAGGTGGATCACGTCCGCCCTCAGCCGCACGTCGGGGATTACCGCACCATCGCCGGTCTGGAGGTCCCCCCACCGGAGGTGGTGCTGTACCTCGTGCAGCCCAAGCCCGCAGCCCTGGCCGAATTCCAGGGGCGCAACGCTCTGCAAAACGGCGACCCAGGCGCCATCCAGGGCGAGTTCGTCTACCAGAACACCTAATGGTCGGTTACGGCGACGATGTGATCCGCTACTACCAGATCGAGGATCTCCATGCCAGGGTGTGGATCGGCCATCACCGCTACCCTACCAAGGGGCGCGTCTGGCACCCAGGCGGGGCGCACCCCTTCGTCGGCCTGAACGAGGCCCTGGTGCACAACGGCGATTTCGCCAACTACGCTTCGATTACCGAGTACCTGGGACAGCGCAACATCCACCCGTTGTTCCTGACCGACACCGAGGTCTCGGCGCTGGTCTTCGACCTGCTGCATCGCACCTATCGCTACCCACTCGAATACGTCATCGAGGCCCTGGCGCCCACGACCGAGCACGATTTCACCCTGCTACCGGAAGACAAGCGCCGCATCTATGAGATGGTACAGGTGACCCATATGCACGCCTCGCCCGATGGTCCCTGGTTCTTTCTCATCGCCCAATCCGCTGGTGGAGAGTCACCGGCCTACCGGCTGATCGGCATCACCGACACGAGCATGCTGCGCCCGCAGGTGTTCGCCCTGCAAGAGGGCGAAGACACCGCCATCGGCTTTGCCGCCTCCGAGAAACAGGCCATCGACGCCGCCCTGCAAAGCCTGGCAAACGAGGACGCCCGCTTCTGGGGGCGGGCCGACCGCTACTGGAACGCGCGCGGCGGCAGCCATACCGATGGCGGGGCGTTCATCTTCACCGTCCAACCGGATGGAGAGGGGCGCGGCCGGCTGATCTGCACCGATAAGTTCGGCCACCCGCTGCGCGCCGCGGGAGGGTGGCCCTACCGGAGTCCGGAGCTGGCCGACCTCCTGCGCCTCAGCCCATCCCGGAGGCCCGCGGAGAGGCAATCTTCCGCTGGGCAATAGAGCGCATGCCCGCCTGGTCGACCTCCTCCGCTACTCCCCCGGCGAGGACTATTGCACCATCGTCTTCGGCGAGCGGCTGCCAGACCCGCGCAGCGCCGGGCAAACGGCGATCGTCGATGGACACGGCTTTCCGCCCGAGGGCAACGACTCGCTGGCTTCGCAGCTCAAGCGCCTGTACGCGGGCGGCTTTTGCCGTTTCCTTGGCAATGGCTTCGGGCCAGACACAAAAGGCGTGCGGATAGACGTGTACGGCTCGCCGGGCGACTACCTGGCCGAGTCGTTCATGGCCGGAGACGCCCTCAACGGCGGCGGGTTCGTGGTGCTGAACGGGGTGCGTTTCGAGGCGCAGGGGCGGCTGGTCGAGCTGGAGACACCTTACCCGGGGGGCAACCTGTTCTCCTTGGCCTCCGGCGGGGCGATCTATGTACGCGACCCGCACCGGCTGGTGAGCGAAGCGCAGCTTAACGGCGGCGAGTTTGCCGCCTTCACCACCCATGATTGGATGCTGATCCGCCCCTACCTGGAGGAAAATCAGCACCTGTTCGGTGTGGCCATCGCTGATCTGCTGCGCGCCGACGGACAGTCGCTGCCGCCGGAGCAGGTCTATCGCAAGATCCAGCCGCGCAAAGTGTGCGCCCTGCAAGCCGAGGAGGCGTGGGTGCGGAAGGAATCGTAGTTGGCAGGGCAGATGCGGCAGTCGATAGTCTCCCTTAATTCGTTCACTTTT
>DATDRM010000099.1:0-23960 GCA_035291705.1 Anaerolineales bacterium | reverse complement strand
TCGAGCGGGCGGGTGTACTTACCGCAAGCTATCGGACAGCCGAAGCAAGCATACTCCTTGATCCAATGGTGGGCGCGGAAGGCGGATCCCGACACCTGATCAGCAGCCTCAAACTGGCCGCGCTGAAAATTGCGGGTAGGTAGCGCGCCCATCACGTTGATGATCTCCAGGATGTTGATGGTGCCCTCGCGGCTGAGCAAGGTGACTTCGCTCGACATGCGCACGGCGCGGAAGGCCAGCTGCAGGGCACGCTGGTATTTCTCCTTATCGTAGACCTGGACATAACCACTACCGTGCGTCACGATGGCTTTTAGATTCTTAGAGCCCATCACCGCGCCGACGCCGCCGCGAGCCAGGGCGCGGGTCTCGTTGAAGATCCCCGCCAGGTTGCGCTGCTTTTCGCCAGGCGGGCCGATGACCAGCGATTGCCAGTCATGCCCAAATTCCTCCCGCAAACGGTGGGCTGTGGCGGTGATGCTCAGCCCCCACAGGTGACCGGCTGGACGGAGTTCAGCATGGTCGTCGTCGACCACCAGCATCAGCGGCTGGTCGGCGGCGCCAGTCACCACCAATGCGTCGTAGCCAGCGTACTTGAGCATCTGGCCCCAATAGCCGCCGCAATAGCTGTCACTGTAGGTACCGGTAGCCGGGCTGCGCGTGGTGCAACCAAAGCGCCCTGCGGTGGGCGCGGTGGTGCCCGTCAGGGGGCCGTTGTGGAAAATCAGGTGGTTTTCAGGTGAAAGGGGATCGACGCCGGACGTCTGTTCTGTATACAGCAGATGCGCACCCAACCCTTTACCGCCCAGGATCATGGGCATGGCTTTGCCTGGCAAAGGAGTGGTGTGGATCGCACCCCTACTCAAGTCCGCGCGAAGAATCTGGTCGCAATAAGCTCTCTGTCGTAGATCCATTAAGCCAGCTCCTTCCGCTCGTCGACGAAGATCGCCCCGGTCGGGCAGATGGTGGCGCACTCCGGCTCGCCGCCACACAGATCGCACACCACAGGGTACCAATCCAGAGTCTCGCCAGTTGCAATTTGGATACCCGCATCACTGTGGACGATCACCTCGGTCGGGCAGATCTCGACGCATTTATCACAGGCAGTGCACTTGTCCACCAATAATTCAACAGCTCCGTTCTCTGGATGCCAGCGCAGAGCTGCGGTTGGGCACACGTCCAGACACTTCTTGCACAGCGTGCAGAACATTACCTTATGCTGGCCGGCTTTCACACCGGGGTCGATGCGCAGGCGGGCCAGATGGTTGCCATAGGCGCCACTGTCATGGCTGGCCACGCAGGCGGTGACACACAACATGCAGCCAGTGCACTTGGCGGGGTGCGCTTTCAGCTTAAGGTAAGCCCACTCTTCGGTGCGCATGGCGCGTTCGACCGACCAGCCCTTGTGGGCGATGCCGCACAATTGCTCGACCAGGCGCTTTGGGTCAGGCGACTTTGTCACATTGCGCCCCATCAGGCAGCCGCTGGCGCCAGCCTCCAGCCCTTCGGCGAACAGCTCCAGAGCGTCGCGTTCGTTGTCAGAGCGCGCCCCACCCAGAACCAGCACTGGCACCCCAGAGACATCAACCAGGTGACGGAAGGTGTCTACGTCGCCGGTATAAGGGATCTTAAGGGCGTCGGCACCCAGCTCGACCGCCATGCGCGCCCCCAACGTGAGGATCTCGACGCTGTTGGCGCCGGTCACCTGGCCGCCATAAGCTAGCGGCTCGATGATGCACGGCAGCCCGATCTGGTGACACTCGGCGACGAAGCGGGCGCACACCTCAATCCCTGTCGCCTCGACCCGGTCGTTGTAGCCCAGGAACAGGTAGATGGTGATGGCCGAGGCGCCCAGGTCTAAGGCCTGCCCGGCAGTGACGACTTTCTGGTGCACCAACAAGCGTTGCGGCACGGCGTTGGCGACGTTGGAGGTTCCCAGGCGGGGCATGTTCATCCAGTCGGCGCGCAAGATCAGCGCTGGCCCGTCGCGTCCCTGGAAGAGGGGGGCCAGGCGCATGGCCTGGCCGGGGCTGAGCAAGATGCCATCCACCCCACCCTGGATGACCGCCGCGGTGATCGGGCGCAGGTTGACCACGTTGGGCGTGACGTCGCTCATGTAGCCGTGGTCGGCGGCGACGCACACGGCGCGCCCATCACCTTGACGGTTGAACAGGCGATCCAGCCTGGCCTGTAATCCGAGATACATCAGCGATCTCCTCTACTATCCGACAGATACTATCTTATGAATCTGGGCGCGCAGCGTCTCCAGGACGCCAAGCGGATCGGGCTGGGAAAAGAGGCGCTCGTCCAGCCACAGCCCAGCTGCGCCCAGGATCAAGGCCTCAGCCAGCTCGGATTCGACCGCCTCAAGGGAGGTGGGCTTGATCCAGACCGGCATCCCGGCCGACAGCTTGAGGATCATCTCAAGCGAAGCACGCCCGGGCCAGGGCACTGCTACGCCATCCGCGCCGCCTTCCAGGGCATAGGAAACGCCCAGCTCGATGGCCTTGCCACGCAGCACGACGCGCGGGCCGACCGGCTGCACATCGACCACCAGGGGCATGCCAACCTGGCTTCCCTGCAAGGCGAGCTGCACGGTGCTGCGCAGGCAGCCGGCCTCGATCTGCTCCTCGTGCCCCAGCAAGAAGTAAAGCACCAGGGCGCTGGCGCCAAGATCGAGCGCGTCGGAGGGAGCCAGCAGCGGAATGTGACTGATGGTCTCCGGCGGGAGGACGAAATCCGGCCCGCGCAGGGCGTTGGTCCAATCGGCGCGCGCCAGCAGGGCTGCTTCGGCGCGGGTGCGGCCGGTTAAATGACGGGCCTGGCCGGGGCTGGCGACGACCCCGTCAACCAGGGGTAGGATCGGCTTAACCGCCTCGGCGAAGTGCTCGAGACCGGCCAGCGGCCCAAGCGCCAGCCCAGCGCTGGCATCGACCATCAGACTGCGCCCGTCGCCGGGATTAATGAATTCACGTAACCGATAAGATTTGCTATCCATGAATTCTCCTTGTCAACTTCCCGAATGCTCTGAGCATTCGGGAAGTTGAATGTAGGGGATCAGCTGCGGGCCTTCGGGAAGGACGCACAGGCGCAGCCCAGGGCCATATTGATCTTGTAATTCTTTAATGGTTTGCGCGATGTCCCGGCAAGGGATGAACAACGCCCGCTCGAGCTGCTCGTCGGTCAGGCCCTCGCTGTAGACATACACATCAGCGCGCTGCTGGATCTGGGCCTGGAGCTGCACCTGCCATTGGTCGTGGGCGGTGAAGCCGGGCTGGGCGAGCATGTCCAGGATGCCCTGCACTGAGCCAGCCTCGGCCAGCAACGCGGCATAAAGCCCATGATCCGGCAGGCCATCCTCGCAGGCGGCGGCAATGATGATCGCCCCACCCTCCCGGACGACCTGGCTGGCAGCGCTCATGCCTTTGACCGACTGGTACAGGTTCTGGTCGAGCGGGTAGCCGCTGTTGGTGGTGATGACGATATCGTAAGGCTGATCCACCCCAACCATGGCATTGCCTTTAACGAAGGCACAGCCCTCGGCGTGGGCGGTCAACATATCGCCGGCGAAAATAGCGGTGATCTCCCGCCGGGTGTTGAGGGCCACGTTCAAGAGGAAGGTCGGATTGGTGCGCAGGGCGACTTCGCGCATCTCCATCCAGATCGGATTGCCCTCGGTCACGCCCCAGGTCGCCTTGGGATGGGCGATCATCTCCAGGCCGTGATTGGTAAAGACGCTCTCTGCCCCAGCCAGGGAGGGTAGGATGGCTTTCGGGCCGCCGCTAAACCCGGCGAAAAAGTGGGGCTCAATAAAGCCGGTCAGGATGCGCACATCTGCCTCCAGGTAGAGGCGGTTGACACGCGCTGGATGGCCCAGGGAGGTCACGCCCACCGAAACAAGGTTACGATCATCGTTACAATCATGTTGCCGGCAGCGGTAGTTCTCGATAATGCGGTCGCCAAGCATAGCGCGCAGCTCGGTCTCTGTCTGGCGGCGGTGCGTGCCCAGGCCATTCAGCAAAGTGATATCTCCTCGGGCAACACCCGCCGATTCAAGCTCGTCCAAGAGCACCGGCACGAGACGGTCGTTGGGGGTGGCGCGGGTAATGTCGGTATGGACGACGACGACCCGGTCGCCAGACCGGACAAGATCAGCTAACGGGGGGGGCGAGATCGGTTGACGCAAGGCTTGCCGCAGCGCATCGGCCTCGTCTGGCAGACCGGGCACAAAGCGCGTCTCCAGTACGTCAGCCGTATCCGGCAGCTCTACGAGCAACCCATGGCGACCATAGGCAAGATTTACTTGCAAGAATATGCTCCTTAATAAACCACAGAGACACTGCACAAACGAATTTTACGAGGAGCACAAAGAAGGAATTTATCTCTGTGAACTCAGTGTCTCTCTGGTGAACATATTAGAGTACCCGGTCGATGAAGGCGCGCGTGTGGACTTCCACCGGAACGTTCATCAATTCCAGGACGCCGTGTGCAACGTGTTCAGAAAGGCGGCGGAAAGCCTCTTCGCCTTTCTCCTTGGAGGCACGCAGCGGGTTGCCGATCACGCCGCTCTCGATGAACTCGTGGTGGTCCATCGGGAAGGTGAAGTATTTAAAGCCATCGAACTCCACATCCGGCATGCCATCCTTCTTGGCAAAGGTCCTCGGCAAGAAATCTGGGATGTGGGCTTTGGTGAAATTGGCGCGATCCATGCGCACGTAATGCTCATTCCAGGCCAGGTCCTGGGAGGTCTCCAGCTCGCTGGAATGCCAGCCAGGCGTCTCCTCGAGCGGGTTTTCCATCAGGCCCGCCAGGATACCGACATAGTTCTCCATGTAGGGCTTGACGAAGCCAATCAGGGCGCCGGTCTCGTAGCGCAGCTTCCGCAGCACCGGATCGATGACCTTTACATTGGAGCCGTGGCCGTTGATAAAGATGATGCGGTTGAAGCCATGGTGGATCAGGCTGCGGGCCACATCGTTCACCAGGTTGAGCAGCGTGCTGCTGCGCACGGTGATCGTGCCGCGCCCTTTGCCCGGATCGTACATGTGCTGGGGGGAGTATCCCATCCAGATGGGGGGCGTGTGGATCACGGCGATCATCTCCGAGACGCGCTGCGAGACCTCCACGGCGGTGATGGTGTCGGTATAGATCGGCAGGTGGGGGCCGTGCTGCTCGAAACTGGCCATGGGCACCAGGATGGTGTCTTTGACCTTGAGGTATTCCTGGACGTCGACATAGGTCAGCTCGCCCAGGTCCCAGGAGAGGAACTTACTGCGGAACTCCTCGTCACCTGCGGTGAAGTGCGGGAGATGTTTAAAGGATTTACCGTTTCCAGCGATCATGATTTTTTCTCCTTATGGATTAATTCTACAAATAAGTCAGCGACCTGGCGACCAAAAGCGGGGTCGTTGACGTGACATTCAAATGTAAGCACAGGGATATCCTGCCTGATTTCGCTGCGCAAAGTCTTTAAGAAAGCTGCATCGGCCTCCGGATTCCAGAAGGGGCCTCCCGGCACATTAGGGATCGACAATCCCTGGGTGGGCACGGCAATGACAACCGGGCCTTTCGACAGGTTGAGCCGGTCGGCGAAGAGGTGACCGAGGGCGATCATCTCCTCCTGCGTGGCGCGCACCAACGTGTATTCGGGATTATGGTCATAGACGGGGCGTCCCTGCAGTTCTCTGGGAATAGCGCCAGCGTGGAACACGCAGAAATCGATGCAGCCAGGGACGATGACCTGGGGCAACCCGATTAGGCCGATGCGTTTGAGCCGGTCGGGGCCGCCGTCATGGATGCCGCCGGTCATCGGGTCATAGGTTTCGTTGGTGGTGAAGTCGATGACGCCGATAAATTGCCCGGCTTCGGCCAGCTCTTCCATAGCGGGACCGCCCACGCCGTTGGAGTGAAAGATGACTGCCTCATAACTATTTTCGGCCAGGCGCTCCTTGAGCGCCATGACCGCCCGGGTAGTGTTGCCCAACATGGTGACAGCCACGTATTTATCCTCAGGGCGGGGCTTGCGTAATTCGTGGCCGTACTCGACCAGCCCCTTGGTCGCCGCAGCGACATTATCGAAGATGGTCGTGGCGATGGGGTTCAATCCCAGGATGTCGACGATCGAGTGGACGATCATGATATCACTGGTGCCAACCAATGGGTCGAAGTAGTGCTTCCCCGAGGCGATCGGCGACACCAGCACTTTCGGCACGCCTACCGGCAACTGCATCATGGCTGCCGCGCCCATTACGGCGCCCTCGGCTCCGCCCATGCTGACGATGGCTTGCAGGTTGCCGGCCTTGTACAGCTCCAGGGTTAGTTTCTTGAGAGCTTCCCGCATGCCATGCACGGCCTTCCCCCGGCTGCCGGCGTTGCGCAAGGCGTCGATGGTCGTGCCGGCGTAGGTAGCAGCCTGGGCACGCGAAATATCCGGCGTGATCCCGATCGGCTCGCCAAGAATCCCGGAGTCGACGACGGTGGTCTCGAGGCCAAGCGCCTGCAGCCGATCGCGCAGGTAAGCGATCTCCGGCCCTTTGGTGTCGAGTGTGCCGATGATGACGACGTTCTTGGTCATATCCTAACCTCCGGGCAGGGTTTTAATGGTTGGGTTTTGGGCGGGCTCAGGCTCGCCCAAAACCCACGATCTTCTATTCTCCCCAACCCCTGTGGGGATTGGGTGGGAGGCCATTAACTGATTAATGGCAGGAGCGTCTTAGAGCATTCCTCGACCTGCCAGCTGTAGAACTCCTCGGTCAGCAGGCTGGATCCGTGATCCTCGATGAACTTCCTCTGCTCGGGCGTGATGTCCACCGGATTCTTCTCGATGGCATCTGGATACTTATTGGCAGGGGTGCGGTCAACCGGCGCGACAAACTCGACCGTCAGGGCGCCATCGTAGCCGATCTCTTTGAGTGTGCTGACCAGTTTCGCCCAGTCCCAATGTCCCTGGCCGCAAGCAAAGCGGTTGGTGTCCGCCACATGGAAATCGGTGAGCAGTCCTTTCGCCCAGCGGATGGATTCGTACGGATCGGCCTCTTCGATGTTGAGATGGAATGCATCCAGGCAAACTCCACAATCTGGGCCAGTAGCCTTCGCCAGGGCGATGGCCTGAGCAGCATGGAAGCAGAAGTAGGTCTCGAAGCGGTTGATCGGCTCAACAGCGAGAACCACTCCCTCTTTCTTGCCCCAGTCGTAGCACTCCTTGAGGCTCTCGACTGCCCATTTCCATTCCTCATCCGGGGGGCCGTCAGGGCTGATCTTGCCAACCGTGGCCGGGACGATGGTCATCTCATAGCCTTCCAGTTCCTTGACCATGGTGATGCAGTCCTTGGTGTACTGCACCGACTTGGCGCGCTGCGCTTCGTTCTTAGCAACCAGGTTGCGGTCACCCAGCATCAAGGTAACCGAGCCCCAGCAACGAATGCCATTATCCTTGAGGGTCTTGCGCACGTCCTTGGTGTTGTACAGGTATGGCTCCCCACTGATTTCGATGCTCTTGTAGCCATACTTGGCCAGGCGCCGGACGGTGACATCGACAGGCTCAGCCCTCATCCAGTTGTGCATTGATAGATGCATTTCGAACCTCCTTGTATAACTAAAAATTTTTATTGGACCATTAGAATGGTGCTGTAATAGCGACCGAAGCCGCCATTCCAAGATTTTCCTTCACGGAGACGTTCTGCGAAGACCTCGAGATCGATTAATCCAGCTGCTCAGCCAGGAGTTCATAGAGTCCCTGGACACGCAAGCCAAACTGGCTGGCTTTATCACCCAAACACTTTAAAGTGCCTGGATCATCGCTGATCAGCATTTGAGCGCCGCTCTGGCGGGCGTCTTCCAGCCGGGCGAGGGTGAGTTTTTCGGCGATGTCCGGCTGGGTGAATTGGAGCGCCGTGCTGCCAACCGGGTGAGCGCGCTCGCACCGCCAGAACAGTTCGCGGGCTGGCCCCGGCAAAACTCTTGCCAACAACCGGCGCGGGCCAGCATGCCGCGCAGGGAGACGCACGGCGTGGCTTGGGTCGATGTAGGCGTAAGGAGCACGCTGTGTGGTTTTTTTGAACTTAATCTCACCTCCTTCCAAACAGTCTGCCAGGAACGTGGTCAGCTCGCTGAGTTGCACGCTGGCTGGCCAATCGATCCCGAGCCGCTCGTCATAGAGCTGGTTGAACGTGAAAAAGTCGCCTGGCGAGAGCACCAGCATGCGCCGCACCCCGCTGGTCTCCAGGTCCGCCAGCGTAGCCTGCGCCAACCGCCTGGCTGTCTCAGGCAAACCCAGGGAGCTGGCCAGGTAGCCGTTACTGCGCCCCATTCCAACCAGTACCGGAGAGATACCAACCGCTTTCAGCAAGGCGAGCGCAGCGGTTACAGTCGCCGGCCAGAGGTATTGGGCTTCATCGCCGACGAAGAGCGCCACCTCCCCCCGCCCAGCGACAGGTTGGGGCTTCTGCTGCTTGAAGGGGTTGCCCCATTCTTTGAAGCGGGCGTCGAGATCGTAAACGACCGCGGGGGCCAGCTTTTGGGCGACGATCTCCGCCCGCACGGCGGCGATCGCTTCCGGTAGCGGCTGGTCGAAGACGCAGTGGGCGCGCGAATTGCCGTTATCGGCTGCGCTGTAGATCACACCCACGGTATCGGCGTTCCACTGCAAGAGACCGCGCTGGACTGAAGCGATCACCAGCGCAATACCGTGCGGGGAAAGCGCCTCTCGATGGATCACATGCTCAACGGAAGCGACATGGCGGCACATCAGGCAGTAGCGGCAGTTATCGGTGGTCAGGATGACGTTTTCGATAGGCATGATTAGAATCCAAATCCAGTCTTACCGGGGTTCATGATGCCGTTCGGGTCAAAGGTCTTCTTGAGCTTCAGCAGCAAAGGCCAGGCCGGGCCGTATTGTTTGCGCATGTAGCGTGAGAGCTTGAGCCCGACGCCATGGTGCTCGTTGATCATCCCGCCGTTGGCGATGACCGACTGCATGGCTGCATTCCAAACGCGGTTGTGCAGGCGCAGCGCCTCTTTGGCGTCCTGCGGCGGCTGTTCGATGATGAAACGAGAATAGAGCATCACGCCCCAGTGGAACCAGTGTGAAAAATGGCCGATAAACTGTACGCCCTGGTCGGCGAAACCCTCTTCAACGGCTTCCTTCTCGGCCCAATAAATCCTCTCGATCTTGTCGAAGGTGGCTACTGTCTCGGTCGTGCCATACATCCAGGGCAGCTTCAGGCTATGGGGCGGGTAATAAAAATCATAGCGGTGATCCCACCATTTTTCACCCGGTTCACGGCCCAGGTCGATGGCGCCCAAATCAGTGCAGATCTTCATCGCCTTTTGTTCCTGCAGGGCGGCGATGTCTGGATCGCCATCGAAACCGATCACCACGTAGGCTCCGGAAAAATCATATCCAAGGATTTTCCTGACCTGCGTGCGGGTGGAGGCGTGGTCGTACAGGCGGATGACGAACGGCTCCAACCGGTGGGTCATCATCAACCTTCCGGCCTCCAGGGCTTTGCTCAGATCGTCGAACAACACTGCTCGCAACAGGCGCGCCTCCGGCAGGTAGTCCAGACGCATGGTGGCCTCGGTAATGACTCCCAGGGTGCCTTCGGATCCAAGGAACAGGCGAAACCAATCCGGCCCGGCGGCGTGCTGAGGCACCGGTGGGGTACGGATGATCTCACCGGTCGGCAGCACCACCTGCATGCTTAAGAGCATGTCTTCGGCCTTGCCATATTTTGTGCTGATCGTGCCTGTGCCGCGCGGGGCGAGAGCGCCGCCGAGCGTGGCGCAATTGCTGGAGGCGGCGTAGTGCGGGAACATGAGCCCCTTCTCGTTGACCGCCCACTCCAGGTGTTCGATAATGATGCCGGCCTGGGCTGTCACCGTTAGCGATTGCTCGTCGATGGCGATGATCTGGTTCATGCGCTTTGTGTCGAGCAAGATGCCGCCAAAGATCGGCAGGGCCGCACCCTGCGTGCCGGAACCGCCTCCCCAGGGTACGACCGGAATACGGTACTTGTTGGCGATATCCATGATCTCGGAGATCTCTTCCGCTGAGCCAGGGTGGACGATGTAATCCGGGGTGCGCAGCTTCTGGCCACGATCCAACCACATCTGCGGCATCCATGCCCAGTCGGTGGAATAGACCAGCTTGTCAGTCTCTTCGGTGGAGACGTGCTCTGGCCCGACAATCTCTGCCAGCTCGCTGCGGATCATTTCATAAAGGAATTGATCAGTCACCATGATTAATTTACCTGCCCATCAGACTGGTAAGGATCAGCCAATCGAGTTCCTCATAGTCCCTGGCGGAGATTAAAGAGGCGATCTGCTTGCGGTTCAGGTCACGCACAACCTCTACCAGCCGTAAAAACAGCTGGAGGCTGTTGCGCAGGTGCTTGGTAGCGATCTCCACGGGCTGGGTGCGCATAGCCTTGACATCCATGCCGACCATGCCTTTCTTGTAGAACTGGTTGTCATCCAACACCCGCACCTGATTGAAGGCACGGCGCAGATCGATCGAGCCGAAAGCGCGGTCTTCATCGAACTTCAAGCCGTTTTGATCGTTGAGATGGACGCTGTATAGTTTGTCGAAAGCCAGAGCAAAGGCCATTTCGTCCGAGGGGTCGAGCCCGGCCAGGATGGCGTGCGCCGTCTCAACCAGGCACCCCACGCGCTGCGGCGCATCTGTCTTGAAGGCGATCGCCAGAGCGTGACCGATGGTGGGGATATAGGCCATGTCCATCGGCTCATTTGGCTTGGGTTCGATGGCAATCCGCAGGTCTTTATCGTATGCCAGCAGGGAATCGACCGCCTCGAGCAGCTGGTTCGTTGCCCGGGCGGCGTCTTTCGCTTCGCGCAGATAGGTACCCTCGCGCGCCAGCCACAATACCATGAAATTGCACCCCAATTCCCCGGCGATGTCGGCTGCTTTCTTGGAGCGCTCCAGGGCATACTGCCGCGCCCTGGGGTCATTAGAAGTGAAGGCGCCATCGATCGTGTTGGGATGTTCCCACAAACGCGGAGCGGCAAATTCCGCTACCAGCCCGTGATCCTCCAGCTTCTTGCGCATGGCTTGCGCAGCCTGGCGGATCTGGGCGGCAGACAGATTATCCATATCTGGCACCGCATCGTCGTCGTGAAACTGCACGGCGTCAAAACCGAGCTCCTGGAAGGCCTTTAATTTATCGTCAAAAGCGCGCCCTGGGCGCACGGCTGGCCCAAACGGGTCCGCTCCCTCGTGGATGTTCCAGGGGCCGAACGAAAAGCGATAACCATATTTCTTCATGTAAGTCTCCTTAAGCTGTTTTGACGGCGGTCGTCTCCATAAATTGGAGGGTCTCAGGAAGGGAACGCACCCCGCCGCCAGCGCCTAACCCGGTCACGCACAAAGCGCCCACCGCGTTGGCGAAACGGGCTGTTTTCTCCAACGGCCAGCCCTGCCACACCCCGGCAATGAAACCAGCGGCGAAGGCATCCCCAGCGCCCGTGGCATCTACCACGTTGACCTGGAAGGCTGGGGCATGGATGATCTCGCCAGCTCGAGTGAGTACCAGGCAGCCCTGGGCGCCTAATTTAAGACCCACCACGCTTGGACCGCGCGCCAACAGGGTATGGGCGATCGCCAGCGGGTCGTCCAGGCCGGTCATAACCTGGGCTTCTGGCAAGCTAGGTATGAAATAATCGACCCATGGCAGGCAAGGGGCGAGCATATCCAACCAACGACCGGTATCATCCCAAACGATATCCAGGAAAGTGACCACACCCGCGGCGCGGGCTTTGCGCAACAGTTCTGCCGTTGGTTCGCCGTCAATCCCCGGCAAGACGAGCGCGCCACCAATGTGGAGGATTGAAGCGCCTTCGATGATCCGCAGATCGAGGTCTTCGAGGGTGAGATGGGCATTGGCGCCAAGGTAATGCACGAAGCGTCGTTCTCCATCTGGGTCGACCAGGACTATTGTCAACGAGGTGCCAATCTGCGGGTCACGCCGGACACCACGCGTGCCAATTCCACGCTCTTGCATGGCCTCGACCACAAAATCGCCAGCCAGATCGGAGCCAACTTTGCCGATGACTTCCACCGGCAGGCCGAGGCGGGCCAATGCAGAAGCGGCGTTGGTCGCACAACCCCCAGTGTGGATACCCATTTCATCTACCAGTACCAGGCGTCCCCTTTCCGGAAGGGCGTTCAAGGGTCGTGCGACGATATCGGCGACGAGGATGCCCAGGCAAACGATAGGTTTCGCGCGGGTACTCATTGCGCCTTGCCCGCTCCCAGGTGCCGGCTGACCACGCCAGCCATGGCGCGAAATTCAGACACCAATGCCGGATAAAGGGCCCGGTAACGGGGGTAGAAATCCTGGTAGGCGGTCCTGGCTGGCGAAGGTTGCACCCTGCCCGTCAGGTGGATGGTCGCTTCGCAGGCAGCCGGGACGCTGGCGAAGACTCCACCGCCCACACCGGCTAACAGGGCTGCGCCAAACGCGGCGCCCTCGGTCGTATTGACCGTAACCAGCTCGACATCCAGGACATCTGCCATGATCTGCTGCCAGAGCGGGCTCTTAGCGCCGCCGCCGGATACTCTGACTTGGGAGATGGCGCCCAGGCCGGCCTGCTGGATCAGCGTGAAGATGTCTTTGATGCCGAAGGCGACGCCCTCCAGTACGGCGCGTGTCAAATAAGCTCGTTCATGGCGCACCGTTAATCCCACCCAGGCGGCGCGCGCCAGCGGGTCAGGATAAGGCGTGCGTTCGCCGGTAAGATATGGCAGGAAGAGCAGCCCCTCGCTCCCCGGCGGGACGTTCTTTGCCTCGGTCACAAGATCGGCGAAATCCACCTCAGGCGCCAGGGTATCGCGATACCACTGCAGGCTGCCAGCCGCGCTGAGCATTACACCCATGAAGTGCCAGTGAGCAGGTAAAGCGTGACAGAAGGCATGCAACCTGCCCTGCGGCTCGATCAAGGGCGCTTCGGTCGTGGCGAAAACCACGCCCGAGGTTCCCAGGGTCAAAGCGATAATGCCGGGCCGCACCGCCCCCACGCCGACCGCCTGAGCAGCCTGGTCGCCTGCCCCACCGACCACCGGTGTTCCTGCCACCAGGCCGGTTTCGGCTGCCGCCTGCGGGCTGACGGTGCCTGTGACCTCAGGTCCTTCATAGGTGGGCGGCAGCCACTCGGAGGGAATGCCAAGCGCGGCCAGCATTTCTTGGGACCAGGTGCGCAGCTTGAGATCAAACAGGATCGTTCCGGCACCGTCCGCCTTGTCCATGGCATATTCGCCGGTGAGCATGAAGCGGATGTAATCCTTAGGGAGCAGGATGTGCCTGGCCTGGGCGTATATTTCTGGCTCGTTTTGCTGCACCCACAGCACCTTCGGGGCGGTAAAACCGGTCAGGGCGTCATTGCCGGTGATCTGGATCAGGCGCTCTTTACCCAGCCGAGAGCGAATCTCATCGCATTGCGGGCCGGTACGCTGGTCATTCCAGAGGATCGCCGGACGCAGCACATCGCCTTGCTCGTCGAGCAGGACCAGGCCATGCATCTGCCCGGTCAATCCGACGGCCAGGATCGCCGAACCGTTCAGGCCAGCCTGGGCTAATGCCTGGCGGATGCTTTGGGATACACCTGCCCACCATTCGCGGGGGTCCTGTTCTGACCATAAGGGGCGTGGTGTGAACAGAGTCAAAGAGGTCGTAGCGCTGCTGACTACGCGGCCCGCTTCGTCGATAAGCAGGGCTTTGGCCCCCGTTGTGGAGACATCAATACCCAGGAGTAGTTTTTTGCTCGTCATTGCGGTGCTCTGATGATCGGTTGCCGGGAGAGGCGGAAGGCGATAGCAGCCAGAAGGCTTCGGTCTGGCAATAGGAGAGCCAGCGATCAGCGAACGCCAAGTAACAACTCGATGGTAAGTTGATCCAGTAGCTCATACGCCAAACCCCGTTCGCCAAGCGCCTGCCGGTCGAAAGCCATACCCTTCAGATCGCGCGCCCTGGCGGCGCGATAGGGCCCAATCCAGGCGGCCTCCCCGGCAGTGTCGCGGTTGATCTCTTTCAGTAAAGCCTGGATCTCGCTATCGGCGTTCCACTGCTCGGCTTTTGCCTTGAGGATCAAGTAGGTACGCATACACCCACGCGCAAATTGCTTCACCCCCTGGTAGTCCTCCGTGCGGTAGGCATGCGCGTCGAAGTGGCGGCTGCCGGTGTAAGCCACATCTTCCAGGAACTTGACCAGGAAGAATGCGCTCTTCAGGTTGATCGTCCCAAACCTGAAGTCCTGATCGTAGCGTCCGAAGGCCTGATCATTTAAGTCGATATGAAACAGCTTGCCGGCTTCCCAGGCCTGGGCGACGGCGTGCATGAAGTTTAAACCGGCCATGTGCTCGTGGGCGACTTCAGGGTTAACGCCGACCATCTCGGGATGGTCGAGCGTAGCGATAAAGCCCAGCATAGCGCCTGTCGTCGGAAGGAAGATATCGCCGCGCGGTTCATTTGGCTTGGCTTCCAGGGCAAACTTCAGGTCGTAGCCCTGATCGTTTACGTAACCGCACAGGAAATTCAAGGCTTCGCGGAAGCGCTTAAGGCTTTCCAGCGGATTTTTACTGGCATCGGTCTCGGTGCCCTCGCGGCCTCCCCAGAACACATACACCTGCGCGCCCAGCTCCACACCCAGGTCGATGGCTTGCATGGTTTTTTGGAGCGCATAGGCGCGCACCTGGGGATCGTTCGCCGTGAAGGCGCCATCTTTGAAGGCGGGATCGGAAAACAGGTTGGTCGTCGCCATGGGGACCTTGAGACCAGTTTCCTGCAAGGCGCGCTTAAAATCCTTGATGATGTGCTCTCGGACGGCCGGGGTGGCGTCGATGGGCACCAGGTCGTTGTCATGGAAATTGACCCCGTAAGCGCCCGCTTCGGAAAGCAGGTGAACGATTTCGACCGGCGAAAGCTGCTGCCGGACTGGCGCACCAAATGGGTCACGGCCGATATTGCCGACGGTCCACAGGCCAAATGTAAATTTGTGCTCAGGTTGGGATTGGTAACGGTCGGACATAGCCATTAAACTCTGCGCTCACCCTCCAGATCCCTTTTCTCGGGCTGTGAGGGAACCAACGGGCTGATCCCCTCCTGGACCTCGGCTCTCCGCGGGACAATATGGCTCCAAACGATAAAACTCAGCGTTGAGAATAATAAGAGCAGGAAGCCGTATTTATAGGCGAGAAATACCCATGGCTGGAACATGCCCAAAACACCCAGCACGATACCGGCAATAAGGATCCTCTCGACGATGTGAAATATGCGGGGAGAAAGGTTGTTGCTGAGCAGCCTAGCTATGATGACGATCAAGGTGATAAAGGCCAGGATGATGGCCACGAAGATCAGGATAAAGGGGAGAGCTGAAAGCAAGACATTATCAGCCAGTTGTTCTTCCGTCGCCCGGGATCTGATGAAAGGGCCAGCAAGCAAGCCAAGGACCAGCGAGATAACAATTGCAATCGGGAGAGCGATTGGTATACGCAGGCGAGTTTTTGCCATAGGGATTCCTTATTGAGGGGGCGAGGCAGAAGGGAGCTCTGCCTCGCCCAGCGAAATTCGATTAATACTTGATGTCCACCTGCCTCTTAGTCTGCGCCGACTCGGAGATGGCATCGCAGATGACCGCCGCGCGGTAGCCATCCGCGAAGGTCGCGCCATGGGGGCCAACTTGCTTGTCGTTGACAATGCAATCAAGAAGGTGATTGATCTCGTGGACGAAGGTGTGCTCCCAACCGATGATGTGGCCATGCGGCCACCAGTTCCCCCACCAGGGGTGGTAGCCCTCGGTGACCATCACCGCGTGAAAACCCTGGGTTTCCTTGGGCTGCTCGCCAATCCAGAAAACCTCCAGCTCGTTCATCCTCTCCAGATTGAAGCGCAGGGAGCCCTTCTCGCCGTTGATCTCGAAGCAGTTGTAGTTCTTGCGCCCGCCGGCAAAACGAGTCGATTCCAGGGTGCCAATGGCGCCGTTCTCGAACTCGACGGCAGCGACGAAGGCGTCATCCACATCGACCTTACCCATACCCTTGCCGTCCGGCATAGGGCGCTCGGGGATGAAGGTCTTGGTCATAGCAGCCACGCTCTTCATCCCGCCCACCAGATAGTGGGCCAGGTCGATGATATGGGCGCCCAGATCGCCAAGCGCACCGCTGCCGGCGACTTTCTTGTCCATCCGCCACCATTTTGGAGCGTTATAATGCGGCATGATCCATTCCTGCAGGTAGACGGCGCGGAAGTGGTAGATCTGGCCCAACGCTCCCTGGTCGATCAGATCCCGGATCTGGCGCACGGCGGGGACAAAGCGGTAATTGAAGGCCACCATGTGTTTGACGCCGGCTTTCTCGACCGCTTCCAGCATCTCCTTAGCCTCTGCAGCCGTGCGCGCCAGCGGCTTCTCGCACAGGACATGCTTGCCCAACTTGGCAGCCAGGATCGAGGGCTCGGCGTGGGTGTCATTGGGTCCGCCGTTGTCGACCAGCTGCACTTCGGGATCCTCGACCATCTTGCGCCAGTCGGTGTAGTATTTCTGGTAGCCGAAGCGCTTCATCGCCTCAAAAACAGACGCCTCACTCCGCCCGCTGATGGCGACCAGCTTCGGGATGGCGACAGGGGGATACATCATATAAGGGATCTTCTTCATGGCATTGGTGTGGGCCTTGCCCATGAAAGCGTAGCCGAGCATCCCAACGCCGATCTCCGGAGCTTCCCCTTCCGCCTTCGCTCCAGCCATGGTGGTGAAACCGGTTTCTTCGCTCATAGTACACTCCAGTTGTCAGGAAATAGTGATTAGGTATCCGTGTATAGTTACCAGGCATGGGAGCAGCGAGCGAATTCTTCGCTGCCCCTCGACCAGGAATAGGGCTAATCCTTGGCGGCGAAAGCTGCGTCGAAGGCCATCTGCGAGGCGGTGAAGTCCTGGCTGCGCACCATCTTCAGCGCTTCGGGTGCACCCCATTCGCGATCCATGCCTGAATCCTCCCACTCGATCGAGAGCGGGCCGCTGTATCCAATCCGGTTCAGGGCGCGAATGATCTTGTCCCATTTGACGTCGCCGCGACCCGGGGAGACGAAGTCCCAACCCCGGCGGTTATCGCCGAAATCCAGGTGTGAGGAGAGGATGCTGTTGCGCCCAGTAAGCTGCACGCGCGAATCCTTCACGTGCATGTGCCAGATGCGGTCCCCAAACTCGTTAATGAACTCGAACGGGTCGATGAACTGATGGATGAAGTGGCTGGGGTCGAAGTTAAAGCCGAAGGCGGAGTGTCCGCCGACCGCTTCCAGGGCGCGGTGAGCAGTGATGATGTCGTAAGCGATCTCGGTCGGGTGGACTTCCAAACCGAACTTCACGCCATTCTCGGCGAAGACATCAAAGATCGGCTTCCAGCGGGCAGCGAAGTCGGCATAGCCTTTGTTGATGTCATCTTGATTGGTGGGCGGGAAGAAATACAGGTTCTTCCATACCGAACTGCCGGTAAAGCCATTGACAACCTTCACGCCAAACTTCTTGGCGGCGCTGGCGGTGTTCTTCATCTCTTCGGCGCAGCGCCGGCGCACGCCTTCGGGATCGCCATCGCCCCATAAGCGCCCCGAGAGGATGCGCTGGTGGCGGGCATCGATCGGGTCATCGGCGACGCATTGGCCGACGAGATGCGTGCTGATCGCAAAGCACTTCAGGTTGTATTTATTGAGGATATCCCAGCGGCCTTTGACATATTTCTCATCTGCCTGGGCTTTATCCACTTCGAAGTGGTCGCCCCAGCAGGCCAGCTCGAGGCCGTCGAAACCCCAGGCGCTGGCTTTCCTGGCTACATCTTCCAGGGTCAGGTCAGCCCATTGCCCGGTGAACAAGGTGACAGGTCGTGCCATTTTGTACTCTCCTTCGTTATGTAATGTTTCCAAATATCGATCTCGATGCAGTTGCACTGCGGTGGGGACGGCAGTCTAACTGCCATGCCAGCCAGGGGAAACTCCTTAACTTAACAGCTGTCGCAAGAATTTAAGTCCATCTGCGGCGAGCGCATCCTGAGTGGATGCCAGCGGGCGCCAGATGGCGGCGGCGCGGGCGATACTCTTCACCTTGGCCGTGAAGGACTCGATCACCACCGGCCCGTCGTAGCCGATGTCCCACAATGCCTGGGCGACCTCCTGCCAGGTGACATGGCCCGAACCTGGAGCGCCGCGGTCATTCTCGCAGGAGTGCAGGTGCTTCAGGCGTTTGCCAGCGGCGCGGATGGCGTCTCCTGAGGATTTCTCCTCGATGTTCATGTGGAACGTGTCCAGCATGATCTGGCAGTTAGGATGCCCGACGCGGTCGACGACTTCGATGACTTGCTCGGCCAGATTGAGGAAGCTGGTTTCGAAGCGATTGAGCGGCTCGACACACAGCACGACCCCATAGTCGGCGGCGTAATTCGCCAATTCGCTCAGGTTCTCCACCAGCAGGTCTGTGTCGTGGGCGCGTTCTTCTGCGGTCATTTGCCAGGTGCGCCCGACGGCCGAGTACAAGGGGCCGACGAAATTGGTGGCTCCCAGGTTGTGGGTGGCCTGGATGGCGCCCTTCACGTAAGCCATCCCGTTGTCGCGGATGGCCTTATCCGGATGGATCAGGTCGCGATCCGGGCCCATCGCAGCTACGGCGCTGACTCCCAGACCATTGTCCTTAATAATCGCCGCCCCGCGTTGGTGATCCAGATCGTCGAGGCTTTCGAGAGGCACTTCAATCCAATCGAAGCCGATTTGCTTGACCTTGGGCGCCAGATTTTCGAGTTCAGCGGTGGTTAGGGGCGAAGTCCAAACCCAGGTGTTTACGCCGATTTTCATTTTTCACACTCCTTTTTGGGCAACTTTCTATCTCTGGACGCGTTTTCCGTCCAGGGTGAAACAATGCAACCGCTCCGCCAGGATGTTGAAGCGGACATTATCACCAATTTTCAGGGTGCTCATGCCAGGGATCAGGCTCGATAGGGTTTGCTCCCCAGAGCGAATGTGGACCACGGTCTGCACGCCGAGCGGTTCAGTCAGCAGGATCTGACCAGCAAACTTGCCTTCCGGGTGGGGGAGGATGTCCTCCGGGCGGATGCCGAGCAGGAATTCACCCGGAACGGTGTACTCATGTGGACTCGGCAGATGGAGATCGCTATTCATGATGTAAAGCGTGCTGTCCTCCCGGTTGGATTTGAGCAGGTTGATGCGCGGGGTGCCAACCAGCTGGGCGACGAAGGTGGTGACGGGCCGGTCATAGATGTCTTCCGGAGTGCCGATCTGGATGATGCGCCCCAGGTTGAGCACGGCAATGCGGTCGGCCATGGTCAGGGCTTCGATCTGGTCGTGCGTCACGAAAAGGGTGGTGCTGCCTTGCGTCTTTTGCAGGTGCTGCAGCTCCACCCGCAGGGATTCACGCAGCTTGGCGTCCAGATTGGAAAGCGGCTCGTCCATCAGGAAGATGCGCGGTTCGCGCACGATAGCCCGGCCGATGGAGACGCGCTGCATCTCGCCGCCCGAGAGGTGAGCCGTCTTACGCTCCAGGAGGTGGGGGATGCGCAGGACCTCGGCGATCTCCTGGATGCGCTTGCGAATCTCACCTTCTGGCGTGCGGCGCAGGGGGGAGCGCAGCGGGAAGGCTAGGTTGTCGTAGACCGACATGGTCGGGTAAAGTGAATACTGCTGGAAGACGAAGGCGACGTCGCGGCCGGCCGGGGCCAGATTGTCGACCGGCTCACCATCGAACAAAACCGTGCCTTCTTCCTGCCGTTCTAAGCCAGCGATCACCCGCAGCGTTGTCGTCTTGCCAGCGCCGGTGGGGCCGAGCAGGATGAAGAATTCGCTATCCTGCACATCGAAAGACACGTCGTTTAAGGCGGTCACACCTGGGAACCGCTTGGTAATCTGTTTAAGTTCTAGGTTGCTCATGCGCCCACCTCTGGTTGGATGGCGGCTTCTGATTGAGGATCGAAGAAGCGTACCATTTCAGGGTTTAGATCAAAATGCACCACCGTGTCAATCGGGTAATTGATCACTCGATCGGTGCGAATGTGGACGATGTCATCCGAGTTCACATTCACGTGCAGCACGGCAAATGCTCCTTGCAGCTCGCTGGCATACACCTCCCCGGATAACTTTCCCGCATTGTTGAGCTGCGCCGCTTCCGGGCGAAAGCCCAGGATGATCTCTTTTGATTCTTTCAATGTCTCGTCAACCGGTTTGCGCCACCCGACTGGGAGGCTGAAGCGGTTCTGCGTGCCCGGTATAGTTACGACACCGTCGACATAATGACCCGTGACCAGGTTCATACCCGGGCTGCCGATGAAGCGTGCCACAAACAGGTTGGCCGGGTTGTAATAGACCTCAGCCGCCGTGCCAATCTGCTGTACGACCGCTTCAGACATCACCACGATGCGGTCGCCCAGGGCCATGGCTTCGATCTGGTCGTGGGTGACGTAAACGGTCGTGGCGTGCTGGTCGATGTGCAGGCGCTTGATCTCGGCGCGCATGGACTCGCGGAATTCGGCGTCGAGGGCGCCCAACGGTTCGTCCATCAGGAAGGCCGCCGGGCGGCGAACGAGGGCGCGCGCCAGGGCGACGCGCTGCTGGTCGCCGCCGCTCAGGTTGCCCGGACGCTGGTTGAGCAGGTGCTCGATGCGTAATAAGGCAGAGACTTCCTTGACCTGCTTTTCGATCTCTTCTTTTGACTCGCCTTGCGCCCGCAGAGGGAAGGAGATATTGTCCCGGGCGGAAATATGCGGGTAGAGGGCGTAGAACTGGAAGACGAAGGCGATATCGCGCTGGCTGGGATGCAGCCAGGTCACGTCGCGCTGGTTGAGCAGGATTTTGCCGCCGGTGACCGTCTCCAGGCCCGAAATCATGCGCAGGGTGGTGGTCTTGCCACAACCGGAGGGGCCGAGCAAGACCACGAATTCCCCATCCTGGATGGTCAAGTCCATCGGTTTGACGGCGTGCAGCTCGGCGAATTTCTTCTCTACTTTCTGGAGTTCTATGGTAGCCATATTTTTTTCCTCAGTCCTATTTGCGGACTGCGCCGAAGGTGACGCCGCGCAGCAGATAGTTGCGCAAGGCAAAGGTGACGATCACGACCGGGATCAAGAAACCCAGGCTGCCGGCGGCGATGGCTGTCCACTCGATGCCACCGATGCCGAGCATGGTGGCGATGCTGGGCGGGGCGGTGCGCGCCTTCTCGCTGGTCAGCATGAGGGCGAAGGCGTACTCGTTCCAGGCGAAGATCAGGCAGAAGACGGTGGTGGCGGCGATGCCAGTCACCGCCTGCGGCAAGACGATCTTGAAGAAAGCCTGCATGCGGGTGTAACCGTCCACCAGCGCGGCCTCTTCGTACTCGCGCGGGATCTCGTCGAAGAAACCTTTCATCAACCACACCGCCAGCGAGAGGTTAAACACGGTGTAGAGGAGGATCATCCCGATATGTGTGTCGTGCAGTTTGAGCTGCGTGTACATCAAGAAGAGCGGTACGGTGACCACCACCGCCGGCAGCATGCGCGTGCTGAGGATGAAAAAGAGCAGGTCACCCTTGCCTTTTACGCCATAGCGGCTGAAGGCATAGGCGGAAAAAATGGCCAGGACCACAGAGAGTAGGGTCGAAATGCCGGCGATGATCAGCGAATTCCTCAGGCGGAAAACATAATCGCTAGGCCCGGTGATCTCCTGGCCGGCATTTAGCGCGATGCGATCGACCAGGCTGAGCTGAACCCCTTCGGCAGCTTTTTTCAATTCCTCTAGCCTGGACGGCGAGGCCGACGCGCGCTCGGTGAACAAGAAGACCAGGCCTTCCAGGGAGGGAGTAAAGATCAGCTTGGGAGGCACATGGATGGCATCCGGGCGGGTCTTGAAGGCGGTGATGATCATCACGAAGACCGGGATCAGGCCAACAATGGCCAGGATGACGACAAACAGGGCGCGCAGGTTATGCCCCAGCCGGTAACCCGGAGTGACTTTATCCACGCGAGTGGCTTCCAGGACCGGCTTGCCGGGACCGGTTTGCTCGAAATTAGCCATAGATCACGCCTCCCCGCGCATGCGGTTGAGATAGAGGATGTAAAGATTGCTGACGGCGATGATAATGATCAGAATAATATAGGCCAGGGCGCTCGACCTGCCCGTCTGCCATTGGCCCAGGAAGGCCTGGCGGTAGAGGTTGACAGCGATCAGCTCGGTCTGGTCGCCCGGGCCGCCGCCGGTCATACCCATCACCAGGTCGAAGGATTTAAAAGCCTCAATGGTGCGGAAGAGGATGGCGATCAGCAGCAGGGGCGCCACCTGGGGCACGGTGATGCGCCAGAACTGGAACCAGGAGCTGGCCCGGTCGATGGCGGCCGCTTCGTAGAGATAATCGGGGATGGCTTTGAGGCCCGAAAGGACGAGCAGCATCACGAACGGAGTCCACATCCACACGTCGACCAGGACCACCGAATACAACGCCAGGCCAGGCACACCATGGCGGGCAAAGCTGCTGGCCAGCATGTCGGGTCCCCTGATTGGATTAGGAAAACCGATCAGGTAATTGAAGTAACCGAAACTCGGGTTGTACATTAGCTTCCAGAACAGGCCGACCACCACGGGCGAGATCATCATCGGAATCAGGATCAGGGTGGTGATCAGGCCACTGCCTTTGAACTTCTCGTGCAGCAGCATGGCCAGCCCGAAGCCAAACAGGGTCTGCAAACCGACCGAGACCAGGGCGTACTTGCCGGTGGTGGCGAAGTATTTCCACATCTGTTGGTCGTTGAGCAGGTTGGCAAAATTCTTAAAACCGATCCACACCGGCGCCTTACCTGCGATGGCCGAGTAGTTGGTGAAACTGAGGAAAAGGCTGTAGAACAGGGGGAAGACGTTCACCAGGATCAGCAGCACCAGGGTCGGCCAGACGAAAAGGTTGATGATCGCCCGGTCGCTGAGGTGGCGCTGACGAGGATGAGAGGCTACTTTGGCTGTGGTTGTGCTCAACTGGTACTCCTCCGAAGATACAAACCGAACTTCTACTTACCGATCGAATAGAGGTGCAAGGTTTAGAAAAAAGCCAACCGCAGGTCATTCCGAGGCGCGAAGCGACGAAGAAGCCCTGTTGGCTACAGGGTCAACCGCAAGCCTATAGAGACTCTTGGCTGCCTCCGGTCGCTCAGAGTGACAATTACCAGAGCTCATTAGCCCCATCAGGAAAGGCTTGCACATGGGATTAGTAATTTTCAACGCGCTCTGGTTTTTGTGGGGAGGCGATTTGAACCGCCTCCCCAGGGGATATTTGGTAGCGATGCTGGACAGGAATTACTTAATGTAACCCGTCTCCTTAAGGATCTTGTCGTGCTCGGCGGCGATGGCGTCCATCGCCTCCTGAGCCGTGCCCGTACCCTCGACGACGAATTTACTAAATTCGCGCTGCGTGACTGCGAGCAGCTGGGCATATTCTGGGATGTTCCAGAAGTCCATGACGAAGCCCATTGTCGTAGCGAAGGCCGGGTTGAAGGGCGTCGCATCCAGGAAGGCCTGGGAGGCGAGCACGTTCTTGTTGCAGGTGTAGCCGCCCAGCTTGGCCCACTCGGTCTGTACATCTTCCTTGGCGAACCACTCGATGAAGGCCTTGGCGGCTTCCTGGCGCTCGGGGCTGATGTAGGCCACGACGCTCATGCCCTGGCCTCCCAAGGCGGCGTGTTGCTTGCCGGTCGGTCCAGCCGGGTTGGGGAAGAAACCCACCTTATCGTAGAAGTTGGGGTTGGCTCCCTGGTTGACCAGCGCCGGGAAGAAGGCGAAGTAGTTCATCGACATGGCTGCTTGGCCACTGATCATAGCGTCGTTGGTCTCGGTGAAGAAGGCGTTGCTCCCACCGGGATACTGGCAGCAGGCGTACAGGTCGCGGTAGAACTGCAGCGATTCCACGGCCTCGGGAGAGTTGACGATGTCCATGACTGCGTTGGTAGC